>CALCJV010000140.1 GCA_937967405.1 uncultured Chloroflexales bacterium
GGCCAGCTCTAGCCCGTGAATGCCATCATCTGCGGCAAGCACGGTGTAGCCTTCGCGCTCCATGTTGAAGCGCAACGTTTCAGCGAGCGTTGCATCATCTTCAATTAAGAGGATCGTATGCGTCATACCAGCATTATAGCATAGCTTAGTTACCCACCCATACCGCCCCACCCATACCTACCACCAGCGCACCCGTTGCTCCCGCAGGGCGAGCCGTGCCGCCGCGGCCCCACCCACGCCATGCACCGCCGCTCCCGGAAAGGTTGCTGCGCTCCCAAGATACAGCCCACGGATCGGGGTTTGATACGGGAAGATCGCTGGCAATGGGCGAAACACAAGCTGATCGAGGGCATAGCTACCGCCACCTACATCACCGCCCACAAGGTTGCGGTTGCGCCGTTCTAGTTCGGCGGGTGACATCACGTGACGGGCAAGGATCGTATCCCGGAAGCCGGGCGCAAAGCGTTCGATCTGGGCCTCAAGCTGTTCGACATACGGCGTGCTGTCGCGGCTCCAATCTAGCCCGTGTGGCGGGTGCGTGTAGCCCCACGCGGTATGCTTGCCTGCGGGGGCCCGCGTCGGGTCTGCCAGCGATTGTTGCCCCACCAACACAAATGGCGCAGTGGGCATGATCCCCGCTCGAAGCTGGGCTTCACTGTGCAGTAGCTCGGACGCACTGCCACCAACATGGACTGTGCCTGCTTGTCGCGCTTCAGGCGCAGTCCATGGAATTGGCGCAGCTAGGGCCCAATCTACCTTGAGCGAGGGCAAGCCATACCGATAGCGGCGCAGCTTGGCGACATATTCGGCCGGCAGGTCTGCTTCAGCTAACTGCAATAGCCCGCGTGGGGTTATATCGCCCAGCACCAGCCGCGCCCGTACCGCCGTGCCGTCGGCCATCAGCACCCCAATCACGCGCCCCTGCTGGATCAAAATCCGCTCAACTGAGCTGTTAACCCGCACTACGCCGCCCAAACTCCGCAGGTAGCTCACGAGGGCATGGGCAAGGCTTCCCGCGCCCCCGGCTGGGCTAGGCCAGCCGACGGCGTGTCCAAGCAGCTTCAGGTAGACTGCGGCAACGGCACTGCCTGACCCATCAAGGGGCACGTCGCTATGCAGGGCAGAGCCGTACAGCCACGCGGCCACATCACTGCTGCGGAACAGCTCACGGGCTAGGGCCGTTGCTGGTAGGAGCACCAGCCGCGCAAATTCAAGCGTTTGGGCTAGCCCCATCCCGGCCAGTACGCGCACGCCACCAGCGACGGGCGGAAAGCCGCCTAGTATGGTATCGCGCAGGGCGGGGTAATGATCGAGCATGGGCTGCATAAACGCCAGCCAGCGTTCACCATCACCAGCGTGCAGGGTCTCAAGCTGGGCGGCGGTGGTGTGTACATTGCGATACAAGGCAACCGCCCGCCCATCTGGGAGCGGGTGGGCGAGTGCAATCGGGGGATGCACCCAGCGCAAGCCGTGCTGGGCAAGCGGCATGCGGGCAAAGATGGGCGAGGCGGCCGCTGCCGGATGAACCGCCGAGAAGGTATCGTGGTGGAAGCCCGGTAGGGTCAGTTCTTCCGTGGCCACCGCCCCACCGGCGCGCGGGCGGGCTTCGAGCACCAGCACCCGTTGCCCGTGTTCGGCCAGCGTGATTGCGGCGGCTAGCCCATTGGGACCACTGCCAATCACGAGCGCGTCGTATTGCTCAATCACTGCGATTCGTTCTTTCTAGGTGTCGGGTGTCAGGTTGTTAGGGATCAGGGATCAGGTGTTAGGTGGCAGGTAGCGTGACCCTGCGCCACTGCCCATTGACTACGCTGCTCAGCTATCATTACAATTCCATACGGGCAAGGATCGCATGCAACAAGGCTTGCATGCGTGGCCCCGCCGCCACACCTGCATCGATCACATCAGTGTGATCGGCGGCGATACCATCTGGCACGGCGAGGTTGGAAATCAGCGAGAAGGCCAGCACGCGCATCCCCAGATGGCGGGCAGCAATCACTTCGGGCACGGTGGACATCCCAACGGCATCACCGCCGATCATCCGGAGCATCCGCAGCTCAGCAGCTGTTTCAAACGACGGCCCGCCAACCATAACGTACACCCCCTGCCGCAAAGGAATACCGAGATCGGCCGCGGCCGAAATTGCAAGTTGGCTCAGGGCGTTGTCATAGGGATGCAGCATGGGCGGAAATCGTAGTCCGAGGCTCTCGTCATTTGCCCCGCGCAGGGGGGTATCACCGGCAAGGGTCGGGAAGCCAATATGATTGACGATGAGCATCAGATCGCCTACCTGCCATGTGCTGTGCAACCCGCCGGCCGCATTCGTGACAATCAGGGTGGTGCAGCCGAGTGCGTGCAACAGCCGCACCGGAAACGCCACCTGCTGCATACTGTAGCCTTCGTAGTAGTGGAACCGCCCACGCAGTGCGGCAACCGGTTGCCCTGCAAGGTAGCCCACTGCAAGCTCACCGCGATGGCCCACTACGGCAGGCACGGCAAAGCCGGGTATCTCGTGGTAGCGGATGATCTGGGCGGCTTCAAGGGCATCTGTTGCACTACCTAGCCCAGAGCCGAGAACGATGCCCACACGTGGTTGGATACTGATGCGATCCGCAAGTGCAGCTTTGGCGACAGCAAGCTGTTCGCGCAGGGATCCGTCCAAACCCTACTCCTCTCCAACTGATCCTACTGAGGGTGCGGGCGATTGAGCAATTCGCGTTTCCGCGCCTCAAATTCTGCCAATGAAAGAATCCCCCGATCTCGCAAGTGGGCCAGTTCGTTGAGCGTATGCTGCACATCCCTTCCAACTGGCTCGCTTACGCCCGGATCAGGCAGTGTCGGCATCGTATCAAGATAGCCATAGCCGTGCTGCATCTGCTGGCGGGCTTCATAGAACGCTTGCTGCATCTGGTGCGGCTGGGGCACATACTCCAACACGAGTTCTGCCGGATGGGCAACGGTATCTATAGAAAGATTACCAAAACCCGCGATCCGTCCAAGCCATGCCTGCTCAATCTGGATCGCTTGTATCTGATCGAGGGCCACTGCATTGACCTGCGGCTGAAGCACGCCACTAATGTGCAGCAGGCGTTGGTCAGTGATTGCATAGCAGCCCGCTCGCCACTGCATATAGCCCCAGCCTAGATTGGCAACGACAAACAGACTGATCAGCGAAGTCGAGCCGAGAATGACTTGGCTGGCCGGCAGGTAGAAGACGCGCTGATCGCCGAAGGCGCGGGCCGCCAATCCAGCTGCCACCAGCAACCCTACGAGTGCCAAGCCAGACAGAAATTGGCTTAATGGCACAAGGACGTGTTGACGGGTTTTGTAGATCAGTTGCTCCGTGCTTCGGAGATCAGGGATGGAATTGGTTTCAGCCATGTTGCGTGATCCTTTCTGCCCTTGACGACATCAGACAGATCATGAACGATTGGGTATGCTCGGTGCTTTTTAAGGGAGGGGAGCTTCTCCTCGCGGCAATTCTGCCGCTTGCAACGCTGCCAGAAAGGGAATCGTTTTCAATTCGCGCTCAAGGAATTGACGTAGATAGACTCGCAGCAGCGTGGCCACTTCGGCTCGCACTGCCTCCGAAATAGTGAGCCGTTCGAGGGCACTGAAGGGCTGCTGCTGCAAAAAGCGTAATAGCTTGAAGGCAGGCAGGCTCAGCTCAATGGCCTGCCGATCAGCGTGACGTTGGGCCGGGCTGAGCATCCCCCCCAGCGTCGGGCTGAAGCTGTGGGCATGTTCGCTGAGTGGCTCTTGGGTAATCACACAGCGATGGAGTTGGGGGCGATAGCCAGCACAGTGCAGCATGCGGAGTTCGTAGGCACGTAGCACCAGATCGCTATTGTTGGTGCTATCGAGGGCTTCGAAGGCATGCACCAGTAGGCGGAAGAAGGCGGGTTGTTCTAGCTCGCCCTGCACGAGGGCATCATACAGCTCGGCCATGTAATACGCGCAGCTGAGCCGTTCGAGGCTGCCACGCACACCATGCATGGCTCTAAGGACGTGCGCTTGGGTAACAATGTCAAGATTGCGCCCGATGGCTAGCAGTAAAGTCACATGCGTGAATAGCTCTACGCCGCCAGCAAGACGGCTCGTCGTTTTCCGCACCCCACGAGCCACGATGCGTTGTTTGCCGCGTGGGGTTGCAATCAACAATACCCGATCAGCTTCACCAACATCGGTGCGACGCAAAATGAGAGCCTCAGTTCGGTAGATTCGGTCACGCATACCGGTTGCCGCCCCCCCGCCGATCCCCTAATGGGGGATAACATGGCTTGTTCCACATGCTCAGGAAGAGTAGGGCACGCGCCCGTTGTCTCCAATGTGGTTTACTATAGCACACTGCGACAGCCTTCGCAATTGGTCGCAATTGGTATGGATCGAAAGGGCAATGGGAGCGAATGGGTGGCAAAGGTGGATCATTGCAATGATTCAGATGGCATAAAAAAGCGAGGCCGTATGCAGACCTCGCTGTGTATTGGTGCCACAGATCGGGCTCGAACCGATGACCCCAGCTTTTTCAGAGCTGTGCTCTACCAACTGAGCTACCGTGGCAGAGACACCAAAATTACACCGTGTTATGATAGCACATTATTCGAAGGGATGCAAGCCCCATGTTCAGCAGGGGAAGCAACGATCACGAGCTTGCCCCAGTCGGTACTACGAGCAGCATGTGGCCCCCGATCCTCCAACACCTATGGGCCGAGCGCAGCAGGCGCAGGCCCAGCAAACCAGCAATGACGATCCTCCAACACCTATGGGCCGAGCACTTCGTGGATAGCCTGCCGGATACGCTCATCATCATCCTGCATCTCCAGCGGGTCTTTGCGGAGCCGATGGCGCAGCGCGAGGATCGCCACGCGGCGCACATCTTCGACGCTTGTAGTGTCACGTCCTTCAAAGGCGGCGAGGGCGGTAGCTGTGCGGCTGATCGTTAGTTCACCGCGATGCCCGTCGATTTCCAGCTTGACACACAGTTCGGCAATTTGGAACAGGAGATCATCGGGCAAGGTGACGCTGGGCAGGCGTTTGCGGGCGGCTTTGATCTGGCGTTGCAGCTTGGCGTGGGGCTTGGCCCACGCGGCGGCAAAAGCGGCCGGATCGGCATCGTAGGCGCGGCGGCGACGCACAATTTCGACGCGCTGGGCCACATCGGTGATGGTGAGAATACGGGCGTGCAAGCCAAACCGATCCAGCAATTGCGGGCGCAGATCGCCTTCTTCTGGGTTGCCACTGCCCACTAGCACAAAGCGAGCGGGGTGGCGGATGCTGATGCCTTCGCGCTCAACCACATTCACGCCACTGGCGGCTACGTCCAGCAGGACATCCACCAGATGGTCTTCGAGCAAGTTCACTTCGTCAATGTAGAGGAAGCCGTGATTGGCGCGGGCCAGCAAGCCGGGTGCAAAGGCTTGTACGCCTTGCGTGAGGGCCTGCTCAATATCGAGCGTGCCGCAGATGCGGTCTTCGGTTGCGCCGAGCGGCAGGTCTACGACGGGCACGGGAGCTGTTGCGCCATGCAACCGTTTGGGGCGCGGGCCGTTGCTGGGCTGGCACTGTTCACACAGCCCGGCGGGCTGTTCAGGGGCGCAGTTGTAGGGGCAGCCCACGACGGCTTTGATTGGTGGGAGCAACGCGGCGAGGGCCCGCACCGCTGTAGATTTAGCCGTGCCGCGATGCCCCATGACCATCACGCCCCCAATCGCTGGATCAACGACGCACAGCAAGAGCGCGAGTTTGAGTTCCTCTTGCCCAACAATGGCCACGAACGGGAACGGATGCTGGCCTGTATGAGGTAAGCGTACATTTGGCGTATCTGCTTCGTCGGCGTGCGCTTCAGGTGGATGGATCATAACCAAACCAGATCACACACATTGACCTCAGTTGGGCGGCGGATGCCCGCGAACTGAGGTCAACCGGTGCGTGCTAATGCGCGAATTACTCGTGCTTGCCAGTCAGTGGTCGCCCAATGGCACTGCCCGAAGTCGGCTTGCGCTTACCTCCGCGCAGCTTAGCAGCATAGGCGGTAATGTTGGTAAAATAAAAGCTTACCACCAATGCCACAACCGTCACAATGAGCGATGTCCAGCACAGAAAATTGGGCGTAATTGGGCCGATTGCCTGTGTCAGTTCCATACCAAAACTCCTACTTCTAGCGCAATGAGCGCGAAGCCCCTGCTGCTTTTTTGCTCCCTACGTCTTTTTCTTGATGTATATGAACGTTCTTAGTTTATTGTACCACAGCCTGCAACTTTCGCATAGGGGTAGCATAACACGGATCAGGCCGGAATAGGGCGAAGAGAAGCGACGATCAGGGGCGGCGTTGTTGGTGAAAGATGCGTACCGCCGACACAATCAGGATTACGCCCAGCACGAATTTGAGCAGCTGGGCCGAGACGATCCCCACGATGGCCCCGCCGATCAATGCGCCGATAACTGAGCCGATGCCCATCGGGATAATCGTCTCGCGGAACAGCCGCCGTTCAGCAAAGGCTCCGCGTCGGGCATAACGCACCAAGCCGACGATAATCGTGGGCAGGCTGATCAGGAGGCTGGCCGTGCCCGCGATTTTGATCTCAACGCCGAAGGCGAAGATCAAGGTTGGGATGATCAGTTCACCACCAGCTACCCCCAAGAGGCTACTGACCATGCCGATTGCTAGGCCAAACAGCATACCGGCGATGATCTGGGCGATGAGCAGATCAGGCACAAAGCCAAGGCTTTGCTGCGGCACAAAGGCTTCGACAAGCAGGGCGATGCCGATGCCAACCAGCAGCACGAGAATGACCTGTTCGAGCCGTTGTTCGGAGATACGCTGGGCGAGGGCTACGCCAAAGAAGGCGGCAACGCTGGCCCCAGCGATGAGGGCCAGCATAATCGTGCTGATATTCCTGAGCGGGGTCAGGCTCAAGGTGTTGGCGCGGATCAGCAGCGATGCAATCACGGTAATGAGGCTCACGGCAAGGTTGAGTGGAACCGCCTGTTTTGCGCTGTAGTGCAAGGGGCCAACGAGCACAGGCAGCCGGAACTCAGCTCCGCCCAAACCAATCAAACCACCGAGCAGCGCAATGGGCACGGCAAATCCGAAGGCAAGCAAGGGGCGTTGCCCACTGACGGATGACTCTGAGCGGGTAGCCATAAGGTTTCTCCTTAACGTTTCGATGAAGGGCCAAGCTGATAAATAAGCCATAGGCAGGCGAAAGCCACCGACGTGAGCAAGATTACCAGCACCTGTGCGTCGGCGTAGCGGCGGGCTTGGATCGCAGCATAGATCGCCAGTGGCATCGTCTGCGTGCGGCCGGGGATACTGCCCGCCACCATCAAGGTTGCGCCGAATTCGCCGAGGGCCCGCGCCGAGCTGAGGATCAGTCCGGCGAGAATGCCGCGTTGCGCCAGCGGCAGGGTGATGTGCCACCACACCTGCCAGCTTGCCGCCCCATCGAGGCGGGCCGCAGCTTCGATCTCCTGATCTACATCCTCAAAGGCGGCGCGAGCTGTCTGCACCATCAACGGCATGCCCACCACCATCGCGGCGACAGCGGCGGCTTGCCACGTAAACAGCAGGTCGATTCGCAACACAGCGTAGATCAAACTCCCGCGCCCAAGCGCGAGTAGCAGATAGTAGCCCACGACGGTGGGGGGCAGGATTAGGGGCAAGTTGATCAGCGTTTCAAGCATGAGCTTGCCGCGAAACTGCCGCCGCGCTAAGAGGAGCGCAAGTGGCAAGCCGATGATCACAATGCCGACGGTGGCGGTACTTGTGACTTGCAGCGAGAGCCAAAAGGCTGACCAGATCATCCGGTGCTCGGCTGTTGGAGCGTGACTAGGCTAACGCTGGGTAACGATCTCCTCGCTGGGCAGCACAAAGCCATAGCGGCGCATCACCTCGCGTCCTTCGGGGCTGTTTACAAATTGGACAAACTGCCGCGCCTCGGCTTCGTGTTTTGTGCTGTGCACAACTGCAAGGGCTTGGTTGAGGGGGTTGTGCAACTCCTCTGGAATACGCACCCATCGCCCAGTATCGCTGGCTGCGATGCTAAGCGAGAGGGCAACCAGAGCAACATCTACGTTGCCGGTCTCAGCATACTGGAAGGTTTGGGCGATATTCTCCCCAAGGATCAGCTTCGGTTGCAAGGTGTCCCACAGCCCAGCCGTTTGCAGGGCTTCGCGGGCGGCGATGCCGTAGGGTGCGTGTTCCGGATTGGCAATGGCGATGCGGGCTACGCCGGGTTGGGTCAGGTCATCCACGCTGGCAAAGGTGAATAGGCTGTCAGTGCGTGTCCACAGCGTTAGCTGCCCAATTGCATATAAGGCAATGGTATCGGGGATGACTAGCCCCTCAGCATGGAGTTCTTCGATAAAGGCTTGATTAGCGGCCGCAAACACATCTACCGGTGCACCCTGCGCGATCTGCTGGGCGAGCTGTCCGGTCGAGCCAAAGTTGTACACAACCCTGATGCCAGTTTGTGCGGTGAAGTGCGGGGCGATTTCTTCAAAGGCGTGAATCAGGTCAGACGCGGCGGCGACGGTTAAGGTGACATTGCTTGCGGGGGATACAGGCGTGGTCGGGCTTTCAGGAGTGCCACTGCACGCCGCCACCAACCCGATCAGCAGAACCATTGCGAGCAATAAAGATATTCGCATGATCGTTTCTTTCATCAAACCGGAC
Organism: uncultured Chloroflexales bacterium; assembly: GCA_937967405.1. Classification (GTDB taxonomy): domain Bacteria; phylum Chloroflexota; class Chloroflexia; order Chloroflexales; family Chloroflexaceae; genus JAAUTZ01. The sequence continues at coordinate 8,675 of CALCJV010000140.1, forward strand.
AATCTATCTGCTAAGAAGCATAACACAGGTTCGGGGCGAGGGGATCGGGCAACACAGATAGAGCCGTTGCTGGTGCACGGCTCTATCTGACACCAAACCAGAGAACTGTCACCTGCCCGCTAGCGATACATTGGGGCGGCGGGGCGGCGCAGGTCGGCGTAGGTGTAGTGTTCGCCGCTCTGGTGCAGGGCGGCAAGGATCGCCAGTTTGCTGTCCAGCTCGTTTGCATTGCCCAAGCAGACGGTCTTGTTGCCATCTATCGTGAGCATCAAGCCCTTGTTCGGGTCAGTGTCGGCTTCAGTCACATAGAGACCCAGCTCACGGCTCAGGCGATTGACGATAGCGCGGGTGGTAGCATCCATCAGGCTCTCGGCGTGGACGGGCAAGCCCTGCGGCTCAAGGCTGATCAGGGGCATGGCGGGGCGGGGCGGGCCGCCGAACAGCTCCTCTGCACTGGCTCCGGCGGGCGTAATATCCGGCTCTTCTGCCCCAAATACGCGGCAGAACTCCTGATACTCCAGCGGGGTTACGTCGCTCATCGCCACGTGCGGCGTGGTGCGGGTGATGATCTGGCGGGCAAGCGTATCGAAGATCGCATCGAAACGTTCATCCACCAGTGCCAACTCGAATGAGTCGGCTAGCTCGCGGATGCGGCGATCAAGCGGAATGTGGGCCAGCACGGGCAGGTTGATCTGCCGTGCAAACGCATCAGCCACCCCGCTGCCGTCGTCGCGGTTGACCACCAGCCCAATCAGGCGTGTCTGCCCACCCATGCTGGCGAAATACTTGGCGGCACTGGCGATGTTGTTGGCGGCATACAGGCTCTGGCGATCATTGCCGCAGAGAATGATCACCTCTTCCGCCAGCGAGCGCGAGAGCGGGGTGGCAAAGCCGCCACAGACCACGTCGCCGAGAAAGTCCATCACGATGTAGTTCAGGTTCCACTTGCTCAACCCGAACTTCTCCAGCAGATCGAAGCCGAAGGTAATCCCGCGCCCGCCGCACCCACGCCCGACTTCGGGGCCCCCGATCTCACAGCCGTAGACCGTTGCCTGCCCATCCATAATCGCGGTCTTGAAGATCACATTATGCACGGCGAGTTCATCCTCGCGTCCGGCTTGCTTATATTCGCGCCATGTATCGCCGAGCGTTGGCAGGCTCGCCCCGCCAAACAGGGCATTGCAGCTATCGTGCTTAGGATCGCAACCGAGTTGGAGCACGCGGTTGTTGAGCAGGGCCAGCTTACTCACTAAATTGGTGGTAAAGAACGATTTGCCCATGCCGCCTTTGCCATACACGGCAATCATACGAGCGCGGCTCGTGGGGGCGGCTTGAGTTGTTGGGGGCGATGTACGCATACGCGGTCACTCCTAACTCGATCTCGTTATAACGTCTACCTCTGTGCGGTGTGGTATGACGATCTGCATCCTGCGATATACTTTTCGGCTGCTGCTCTGCCGTTACGTATCCCACTCAACGATCACCTTGAGACAAGTGGGGTCTTCAAGGGCGAGGCGGTAGGCTGCTTGGATGCGTTCGAGCGGGACGCGGTGAGTGATTAGCTCGCCTACGTCAATCTCACCGTTGGCGATGATGTCGCGCATACGCGGCAGATCGCCATCAGGCCCAAATTTCCACTCGCGGGCAACGTGGATCGTCGCCTCGCGCATAAACAGGGGCGCGTAGGGCACGTTGACGTGTTCGTAGTAGCCGAGCAGCACGACCCGCCCGCGATCACCGAGCATGGGCAGTGCGCTGGCCAGTGCCGCCATCGAGCCAGTCGCCTCGATCAAGACCGAGACGGGGCTACCTGCAAGGGCTTCTTCGAGCGAATCCTGATTGACGTTAATGATCTGATCGGCTTGCGAACGGGCGAGACGCACATCTACCCGATCCGCGACAATCACGCGGGCTGCTCCGGCAAGGCGGGCAAGGCGGGCGACGAGCTGCCCGACGATGCCTTGCCCCAAGACAAGCACCTCATCGGCAGGCGTGATTGCGGCAACGTTCACGCCGTGCAGCGACGTTGCACCGAGTGCCAGCAGCACGCCTACATCAGGGGCAATACCCTTGAGCGGGATCACCCGCTCGGCTTCGGCCGAGATGTATTGGCTCTGCCCGCCCCACGCCGGATTGACCCCCATGAAGCAGCGTGCGCCACCAACATAGACCCATTGCCCCAGTAGGTCTTGGGGCGCACGTTTGCCTACTTCGATCACCTGCCCGACGGTTTCGTAGCCGGGGATGACGGGGAACAGCAGGGCCGGGTGGGGCATTTTGCCATCCAGCAGCATGCGCTCAGTGCCAGCACTGATTGAGGTATAGGCGGTGCGGATCAGCACCTCAGTCGCTTTGGGCGGCAAAACCTGCACGTCTTGGATCTCGATCACATGCCGACGTGGAATGACAACAGCCTTCGATGTTAGGGTCATGATACTTCCTTCTTATTCGTCCGTTAGGCACTGCGTTGGGCTTGAACCCCGCGCCGATAGCGGGCCGATTGAATTCCCTTCACAATGAATTGAGTGGCATTGATCAAATAGGTGGTGTAGGCGACCACCATCACCAGCATCACATCCCGCCTATCCCAGCCTAACCCCTGTGCGACAAAGTAGAGATTGTGGGTCATCAAGGCGATCAGGTTGCCCATATCCTCCCAGAAGAATTCGGGAGCGAGAAAGTATTTGCCGTACACGTCATGCTCCCAGAGCATGCCGGTAAGCGTTAAGGCCCAGATTAAGGCAATCTTGATCCAGACGCTGATCGTAGCGATCCAGTAGCCCTCGCCGGTCATCAGGTAGCGAATCACGAGCGCAAAGCTGATGATGAAGGCGATGAACTGGATCGGGGCAAGGATGATCTGCACCCGCGTCCAGCGCGAGGCTTCGCGGCGGGCGAGTTGTTCAGGGGTATACATCGGTGGTCGCTCCTTTCGCTTAAGCTGAGCTATCAAAGGCGACGGCAGCGGTGAGATCGGCGGGTTGCATCGGAGCAAAGCGGCCCTGACTGACCTGCTGCAATACGGCTACAGCCGCGAGCATTAATAGGGCATTGCCCGCAAAGATCAACGTGTAAGCCAGTTCCGGCGAAAGCCAGCCGGTTTGGATCAGCAGGCTATGGAGTGCGCCGCTACTCACATTGGCCAAGCCAGTGCCGAGTCCTTGCGCCATGCCCCACAGCCCCATATATAAGCCCGTGTGCCCAGCAACACTCATCTCCATCATGAGCGAGAGTGCGCCGACGTTGAACATCCCCGTGCATAGCCCCATCGTAAACAGGATCGGGGTGAGGATTTCGGAGTGCTGTGTCGCGGCTGCAACACTCAAGCCCGCCAAGCCTGCGGCAACGCCTAGCCCGCCCGCTGTGGCGAGGAGCTTCTTTGAGAGGCGTACAAGCATACTAAGCACGGCAATGATGATCATGCCCAGTAGTACTCCAGCCCCCCACAATTGAGTGAAGCGCGTGGTCTCGGCAACCGTCAGATCAAAAACCTCTTTGCCAAACACTTCGAGGATGGCATCCTGAAGAAAGATCCCCATAATGGACAGAAACATAAAGCCAAAGAACGCCCGTAATTCGGGGTGGCTCTGGAGTAGTGAGCGAGCAGTGGCAAAGGCGGAGGTGGGCTGGTTTTCGAGAGTGGGGGTGACGGCATGCATGGTTGCTTGCAGCCGATTGGTGCGCGGCTCCAAGCCGGGCAAGCTGAGCAGCAAGCTCACGCTGACGATTACAGGGGTGAGGTTGTAGAGTTGCTGCATCTGCTGCGGATCGTAAACGGGCATAATCGCCGCAGCTACCCCCGCTGAGATGATGGCACTGAGGACGGTGAAGGTGTGCGTCACCGCGACCACCAATGTGCGGTCATCATCGGTGGTAACTTCGGCAATGAGGGCAAAGGTGGTTGCGCCATTGGCCGCCATTGCTAGCCCGAACAGGGCAAAGACGAGCACGGCCGCAAGCGTTGCCACGAGCTGATGTGCTCCTAGCCCAATCGCAAGGGAGGGGAAGAGCAGAAACAGGAGACTGCCTAGTAGGGCACTCGCGGCAATGTAGGGGGTGCGCCGATAGCCTGCGATGGGATAGCGATCAGCGAGCCGGCCCCAGAAGACCTGTATTGGGGCGAGGAAGTGGTGCATGCCGATCAGTGTGGTGACGAGGATGGCGACTGCGCCAAGATCAGCGATAGCGACGCGGTTGAAGTTGAAAGTGAGCAGGGCAAACATCCAGCCAATGCCGATCCGCAAGATCGAGAGGCGCAAGGTTTTCAGGGCCAGCCAGATGTAGCGCATAGGTTCCGTCTCTTTCCGGCGGTGGGAGCACCGCGTGGGGTTGCACTGGTGCAGCTGGGTGGGTGTAGTACCGTTTCGGCACTACGGCGATCCTATCAGCCAACCAGACTGTGCAAGCGATTGTCCTAATTCGAGTATAGCACAGACACTAACACGTTGCAATATTTGTCAAGCAAGATAATTTCTGTGCAAAAGGTTGAAAAAAGGTTTGCAAAACATATCCCCCAAGATGTTCCCCATCCCTGCTATTTTACATTCTATGCAATTTTCTATCATATTCTTGCATGGTATTCAAAACATGAGCCAAGTGCGGTATACTGTGCAGTAAGCGGGAGCCTGATTGGTAAGGCTTTGAACCAGACTGAGGCAGGCTTGAGCAAGCCTCAGTGCAATCGTGTTAAGCCAACATTAACTGATACACCCTGTTGCAAGGCTCCGCGCAAAGGATTGGCAATGTATATTCGCTGGGTGATTCGTTGTCATAAAAATGCGACCGTTGCGAACACCACCTTTCACGATGCCTACTTAGTTGAGAGCTATCGTGATGATGAGGGCAACCCCCGCCAGCGCACTGTCTGTTATTTGGGCAACATCCGCCAGATTGATGACAGCTTCCCGCCCATCGAGCGTGAGCTGTTTCTCCTGCGCGTAGATCGGATTCTTGCCAGCATCCCTGAACTGACTGGGCCAGACCGTCGTGAGGTGCTAGCGATGCTCCGGCAGAAAGTGCAACCCCTCACCCTGACCGAAATCCGCGTGGCCTTTTTGGAGAGTGTGCGCTGGTATCGGCGTTCAGTGGCCGAGCATGGCGTGGTACCCTCAGAGGCTGAACTGCTGGAACTACTTCGCGATGCCCACGGCGAGCTAGGCCCGCTCTAGGGAGCGGTGGTCAAGGCAGCTGATACTGCTCGGCAAAGAGGTGCACACCGTCCTGTAGAGCTGGATCGGGGAGGGAGGTCAGCAGGGCGAGGGCGGCATCTGGCAGGGCTAGCCCGCGAGCCTCTGTGAGTGTGCCCGCCAGTGCCACTAGTGCAGCGCGGAGGGGAGCCGGGCTAGGGGCAGTAGCGAGGGCGGTATCGAGGGCGGCGGCAAAGCTAGGTTGGCTCAGCGCGATCTGAGTGGCCAGTGGCAGCAGGGTCGCTGCATCGAGGACGCGAGGCGGGGCTGTGCCAATGAATTGCCCGACCCGCTCAATCAGCGCAGCGGTGCGGTAGCCCGCGCCCTCCAGATAGCGACGCACGTCTTTGGCACTGGCCCCACTCCGCAACAGCAGCACGCACGCCGCCGTAGCACGGGCCACCCGTAGCGTTTCGGGGTGGCTATGGGTAGCGGATGCAATCGCTTCGGCTTCATCCTCAACATCGCTCAACGATCCAAAGGCCCATCCGCTTAGGCTAGCCCAGATTGGCGGGAGCAGATCTGTCCGGCTGATGCGCTGTTCCGGCTGTGCTAGCCCAGCTGCAAGGTGTGGCTCCCCCTGTAGCAGTGGGTCAGTGCGGGCGGCTTGGCGCAGGGCGTAAGTGTAGCTCACATTGCGGAGCAGGGCAGTGGCGGTGGCGACAGTGAGTGGCGTGATCGCCGATGGCGCGAGCGGTGCAGCAGCTTGGGCCGCGGCGAAGCTAGGGTGTGGGCTGCTGCCAAGCAGATCGCCAATGATGATCCCACGCATGCATTCGGTTCCTTTCCTCAGGATCGTTATCGTTTCCTGTACATAAGCATACCAGATTTTGCCGAAACGCACTGCACTGCGATGGCGTTCTGCTTTATCGGTCTTTTCACAGGAACATCGCGCTGCTGAATGAATGAGATCGGTAGGGTGAGTGTATAAGCAGGTGCAAGCGATTGTGATATTTTAAACAATCATACGCCATTTTAAGATCGAGACAATTAGCATCGGTGTGTTCGTTGTTCTGATTGACAGGCAATGCTGGTTATGATATGCTTACAGCAAGTAGACAATTCTTAACAGACATAAACTTTTCTAGTTTGTTGCTCTCTGGCAAGCTGCAATACCAGAAGACAGTTATGAAATTGGATTCATAGATATTCGCTGGCGAATACCGTGTTTAGTGCAAAGGTGCAATGCTCCTTAACAGTCGCGCCATTGTCTAGAGACAATGATTGCTGATACGTTTTACACTCCGCGCATATCCTCGTTTCTTCTAACAGAGCTTTGTCTTTGCTTCGGATCGGAATAAATGCTCGTTTCTGTCCTGTTCTGTGATGCGGCAATACTGACCTAGAAGCAAAGTGAGAATGAGCCGATCACAAAAGATATGGTTACATTGTTTGGTTGCTTTTGGGGTCAGGACGTAGGTTGACACGTTTATTTGAAAAGGAGTGAGGTGTGACAATGGGTGTTTTCATCGGCGAGTTGCTTGGCACAATGCTACTCGTACTCTTTGGGAATGGTGTTGTAGCGGGAGTCTTACTCAGTAAATCGAAAGCGCAGAATGCAGGGTGGGTAGGCATTACGGCTGGCTGGGCCTTCGGGGTGCTGGCGGGGGTGTTTGTGGCGCAAGCCGCAGGCAGTCCGGGGGCAGCGATCAATCCGGCGGTGAGCATTGCTGGCGTTGTGGCTGGCTCGAATACGATTGGCAATGCCTTCATCGAGATTGCTGGGCAGTTTGTTGGAGCCTTCATCGGCGCAATCTTGGTCTATCTGCACTACCTGTCACATTGGGGTGAGACTGACGATCCGGGCTCTAAGCTGGCGTGCTTCAGCACTGGCCCGGCGATCCGCAATCTAGGCGCAAACCTGATCTGTGAAACTATCGGAGCCTTCGTATTGGTGTTGGTTGTCTTTGCGATCTTCAACGGAGCTGGTCCGGCTGCTGGGTTAGGCCCCTATCTGGTCGCTGCGCTGGTGTGGGGCATTGGCTTGAGCATGGGGGGTACAACTGGCTACGCAATCAATCCGGCCCGTGATCTTGCGCCGCGCATTGCCCACCAGATTCTGCCGATCCCCGGTAAAGGCGATTCGGATTGGGCCTACTCGTGGGTTCCCGTCGTGGGGCCGATTATTGGAGGGGTGATTGCGGGTATCCTTACATCCATTCTGTACGCAAGCTGATTCACGTTAGTTGACAGAACACGATTTCGTAAGTTAAAAACAACAACTATGGAGGAGCAGATCATCAATGAAGAAACTGATCAACGCCGTCGAAGATGTAGTCAAAGATTCACTGGCCGGCATGGCCGCCGCGCACAGTGATCTCATCAAGGTGCATTACGACCCCGATTTCGTGGTGCGAGCGGATGCCCCCATTGCGGGCAAGGTCGGGATTATCTCCGGTGGTGGTAGCGGCCACGAGCCGATGCACGGCGGCTTTGTGGGCAAAGGCATGCTCGATGCAGCCTGCCCCGGTGCCGTCTTCACCTCGCCGGTTCCCGATCAGATGCTGGCAGCAACCAAAGCGGTGAATGGCGGGGCAGGTGTCCTGCACATTGTCAAGAACTATACCGGCGACGTGATGAACTTTGAGCTGGCAGCCGAGCTTGCCCAAGCCGAAGGCATCGAAGTGGCGACTGTCGTCGTCAACGATGACGTAGCCGTGAAGGACAGCACGTGGACGGCTGGGCGGCGCGGTGTGGGCACGACCGTCCTGCTGGAGAAGATTGTCGGGGCGGCTGCAGAAGGCGGCGCAAACCTTGCCGATTGCACCCGCATTGCCACCAAAGTCAACGATCACGGGCGTTCGATGGGCATGGCTCTGACTTCGTGCGTCGTGCCGGCGAATGGTAAGCCGACCTTCGAGTTGGGTGAGAACGAGATGGAGATCGGCATTGGCATTCACGGCGAGCCGGGCCGCACCCGCATGGAACTCAAGTCGGCCCGTGAGATCGTCGAGATGATGGCTGAGGCGATCTTGACCGACCTGCCCTTTGCAAGCGGCGACAATGTACTGGCATTCGTCAATGGCATGGGGGGCACACCACTCATTGAGCTGTATATCGTGTACAATGAGCTTGCCAAGCTCTGTGCGGACGAAGGCATCACGATTGCCCGCCACTTGATTGGAAATTACATTACGTCGCTGGAGATGGCGGGGGCTTCGATCACGCTGCTGAAGCTGGATGATGAACTAACCCGCCTGTGGGACGCGCCAGTGCATACGCCTGCGTTGCGCTGGGGCGCATAGGGGATCATTGGGTGAAGTGGCTTGGGGGAGGCTCCGTGTATGGCCTGCCTCGTGAGGATGAAAGGGATGCGAGCATATGCTGATCACTGCCGGACATGTCATACGCTTTCTTGAGCGGGTTGCACAGATCATCCATACCCACCGCGATGAACTTACCCTATTGGATGCGAATATCGGCGATGCCGATCACGGCACCAACTTGGATCGCGGTTTTGCCGCAGTGGTCAGCAAACTCCCCACTGTCGCCGATAAAGATGTCGGCACAATCCTGAAAACAACCGGCATGACGTTGATCTCGACCGTAGGTGGGGCTTCAGGTCCGCTCTACGGCACAGCCTTTATTCGGGCGGCTGGAGTCTTGGCTGGGTTGGAAACGGTCAATCCTGAGCAACTGGTGGCTGCCCTCGAAGCTGCGCTCGAAGGCATCCAGACGCGAGGCAAGGCCCAGCGTGGCGAAAAGACGATGATTGATGCGATTGCGCCCGGCATAGATGTCTTGCAAGCGGCGCAGGGCACAGACGAACCGTTCCTCGCAGTGGCGGAACGGGCCCTCGCGGCAGTGGAAGCGGGCATGCAGGCAACCATCCCGATGCTTGCCACCAAAGGGCGGGCATCCTATCTGGGCGAGCGCAGTATTGGCTTCCAAGACCCCGGCGCAACGTCCAGTTTCTACATTGCCCAAGCCCTGTTTACGATGCTGCAAGAGGCTGCCGCTCAAGCCGATGCAAGCTAGCTCGCTTGGATCAGCAGTATGCTGCTTTAAGCAGGCGCAGGCATATACCTAGAAATTTGTGAAACTTCATTGCATACAGATGCGACAAGGAGGTCAGTATGGCGAAGTATGTAGCTGCAATTGATCAAGGGACAACCAGTACCCGCTGTATGCTTTTTAATCACGCAGGCGAGGTGATCTGTTTTGACCAGCGTGAGCATGAGCAAATCTACCCGCAGCCCGGTTGGGTGGAGCATGACCCAGAGGAGATTTGGGAGCGCACCCGCACCACGATGCTGCGCTCGCTTGAAAAGGGCAACATTGCGGCGAGTGATGTGGCCGCACTTGGCATCACCAATCAGCGCGAAACCACCGTCGTGTGGAGCAAAGCTACGGGCAAACCCTATCACAATGCGCTAGTGTGGCAAGATACCCGCACCGATAAGCTGGTTGAGCAGTTTGAGCAGGAAGGTGGGCAGGATCGGTTCCGCGCCAAAGTGGGCTTGCCACTGGCCACCTACTTCAGTGGGCCGAAGATCCGCTGGCTGCTCGACAATGTGCCCGGCTTGCGGGCCGCAGCCGAATCCGGCGATGCCCTGTTCGGCAACATTGATACCTTCCTCGTGTGGCATCTGACGGGGGGTGTGAACGGCGGGGTGCATGTCACCGATGTCACCAATGCCAGCCGCACCATGCTGATGAACCTTGCAACGCTGGATTGGGATGATGAGATTCTGGACATTATGGATGTGCCGCGCTCGATGTTGCCGAGCATCCGCCCTTCTAGCGAGGTGTACGGGCACGTTGCCGAAGGGCCCCTGAAGGGCATCCCTGTCGCTGGTATTCTCGGCGACCAGCAAGCCGCACTGGTCGGGCAGACCTGCTTCGATGTTGGCGAGGCGAAGAACACGTATGGCACAGGCAGCTTTATGCTGCTGAATACGGGGACAAAGCTGGTGCAATCCAAGCACGGCTTGCTCACCACGCTCGCCTACAAGTTTGGCGATGCGCCAGCCGTGTATGCTCTCGAAGGGAGCATTGCAATTACCGGTGCGCTGGTGCAGTGGCTACGCGATAATCTGGGCATGATTACGAGCAGTGCCGAAGTTGAAGCCCTTGCAAAAACTGTCAACGATAACGGCGGAGTCTACTTTGTGCCCGCGTTCTCTGGGCTGTACGCCCCCTACTGGAAGTCGAACGCACGCGGGGTCATCGTGGGCTTGACGCGCTACGTGACTAAAGGGCACATCGCCCGCGCTGCGCTAGAAGCTACCGCGTGGCAAACCCGCGAAGTTGCTGATGCAATGCAGCAGGACTCCGGCGTGGCCCTAACTGCACTTAAAGCCGATGGCGGCATGGTGGTGGACGACTTGCTGATGCAGTTCCAAAGCGATGTGCTGGGTGTGCCGGTGATCCGCCCCAAAGTGGCAGAGACCACCGCACTCGGTGCAGCCTATGCCGCAGGCTTGGCGACGGGCTTCTGGCAGAACCTCGACGAACTGCGCCAGAACTGGGGCATAGACAAGACGTGGGAACCGCAGATGCCCGCCGCGCAGCGCGAAGATAGTCTGCGAATGTGGAAGAAAGCAGTTACGCGCACCTTCGATTGGATAGACTAAGCACCCACTATTTGGGCTGGGTTCCGTGTGCCAATCCAAGCACGCGGAACCTCGCATCCCTACATCGTCGCTCATCTATACCATCATGCACGAAAAGAAGTGCAAGCCGAGAGGAGCAGCTGGCGTGACACGAACGCAACAGACCTTGCAGACCGACGTACTGATCATTGGCGGCGGAGCCACCGGCTTAGGCGCAGCCCGCGATTTGGCGATGCGTGGCATTGCCACCATACTGGTTGAGAAGGGTGACTTGACGCACGGCACGACCGGCCGCTATCACGGGTTGCTGCATAGCGGAGGCCGCTACGTGATCAAAGATCCCCAATCGGCAACCGAGTGTGCCCACGAGAATCGCATCTTGCGGAAGATTATGCCGCAGTACATCGAGGCTACCGGCGGCTTCTTCGTCACGACTCCATGGGATGACCCCGATTTCGGCGACAAGTTTGTGCAAGCCTGCCACGCCACCGACGTGCCCGTGCAGGAGATTTCGGTCGCCGAAGCCTTACGCCGTGAGCCAGCTCTGAACCCGAAGATCTCGCGGGTGTTTGAGGTCGAAGATGGGGCAGCCGACTCCTTCATGTCGGCCTATGGCATTGCACGCTCGGCCCGCGAACATGGCGCATGCATCCTCAACTACCACTTTGTCAAGGGCCTGATCCGCGAGGGTGATCGTGTCGTGGCAGCTGAAGTCGAGGATTTACGCACGGGCGAAAGCAAGCGTATCGGGGCAACGTGGATATTGAATGCGGCGGGTGCGTGGGCGGGCAAAATCGCTGCGCTTGCTGGGCTGCGCGTAGACGTAGTGCCCGGCAAAGGCACGATGATCGCCATGAACCACCGTATGGTCAATACCGTGATCAATCGCTGCAAGATGCCCGACGACGGCGACATTATTGTGCCGATCCACACCGTCGCCGTGATTGGCACAACCGACATTGCTGTGCCCGACCCGGATGTGTACGGGATCGAGCCGGATGAAGTCACCTTCTTGATGGAAGAGGGCGAGAAGCTGATTCCCGGCTTCACCCGCTACCGTGCGCTGCGGGCGTGGGCAGGGGTGCGCCCGCTCTATAAGCAGGAAGGCGTAACCGATGACCGCGACCTGAGCCGGGCCTACGTATTGATTGACCACGCCCAGCGCGACGGTGTAGATGGTATCCTCTCGATAGTCGGGGGCAAGTGGACGACCTACCGCCTGATGGCCGAGCAGATTGTCAATGTAGTGGCGGCCCGGCTCGGCAATACCACGCCTTGCCGCACGGCCGAAGAGGTCATTCCGGGCGGCGAGGCGCAGCAACTCTACTGGCTGGGCCACAATCTCGCCCACGTTGAGCAGCACCAAGCCTTTGGTGAGCTAATCTGCGAGTGTGAATTGGTGACCCGCCAACAGGTACTCGACTCCATCGCGCAGAGTGGGGCTGCCAATCT
>CALCJV010000141.1 GCA_937967405.1 uncultured Chloroflexales bacterium
GGCACATCGCTGACACTCAACACAAGGCGCACACCATCCCACACACGCACGCGGGTCTCGCGCTCGTCAAACTCCCACTCGAAACGCCACAGCTCGCGGGGTAGTTTCCAAATCTCCTGCGCTCCAATTTGGGCTTGGCGATCATCTACACCACTATCTGTCACGAAAGGCCCATAATGATTGTGGTAACGCACGACGGTTCCGGCTAATACTTCGCTATATTTGCACGTTGAGCCAGCCGTATAGCGCGAGACGGCGATAAAGCCCATTGCCAAGCCGCCCGGCAGCGTGATAAGGCGGAGTGGATCGGGGATACGTTCGCGTACCGCATCGGCACGAATGAGAAAGGTAGCAAGAAGCATACTGCCCCAGAGCACCCACGGCGGGGCAGGATAGGTGATGCGGGCAAGGCTTGTTGCGGGAGGGTGACTCACGGCGGGTTACTCCTGTGCGGGCGCATTCGGTGACAATCCGGCACGGCGAAGGGCTGCCGCAAATGGAGAGTCAGGCTCTGGGAACGCATCATCTGCTTCGGGGTGGTCAGGCTCAGGGCTAGTAGGCGGGTCTGGCTCAGTGGTGTAGACAAGGGATGGTGGTGGAGCCACAAACGGCTCGTCGGCGGCAAGCTCATCCGCTTCCCAATCGAGGGCAAGGTTCTCAGCACCGGCCAGCGCAATAATATCCTCCACACTGAACTGGAGCAGGTCTATGCCTTGAGCATCCTGTGGCGAATCGGCAAGGTTGGCAATTGGGTGCAGAGAGGGGAGGGTAGCAAGGACTTCAGCCAATGTTTCCGGCGGCACACGGGGCGCATCTTCTTGATCCATCAGGGCGATGATCGCATCTGCACTGAGGATACCGGTATCCACCAGTAAAATTGTGGCGTAGACCGTCGGGTAGAGCAAGCGTAGGATAGCCCGGGTCTCTTGCAGTTGGGCGTATGCCCGCCGGATTGCACTCGCGGTACGGCTCGCTTTGATCTCAAACACATGCACTGTGCGCCGATCCAGCACGCTCAACGCATCGAGTTCGCGGTAGCGTTGCATGCCACGTCGCCCGCGTAGCTCTTCATAGCCAAGAATGCGTGTTTCGGCGAGGGGGAGCTGTGTGCCTAGCCAATCGCGCAGAGCGGTTTCGGCTTGCCCGCCAAACAGGTCGCGCTGGCGTGGCGGGCGCATGGCGCGGTTGTTTTGGCGTTGCAGCAGGTACTGCTCGACATACTGCCGATAGTGCTTATCATCGCTGCTAATCAGGCGCGGACGGGCATAGCGAACCGCCATCAAGCATATCCTTTCAGCTTTGGTTGCCTAGCTCTTGCGAACGCTGGTAGGCGGCTCGGACACACTCAGTAAAGGCGGCCCGGATCGCCCCCCGTTCGAGGGCGTACAGCCCGGCGGCGGTGGTGCCGCCCGGCGAAGTCACCGCATTGCGGAGCAACGCGGGATGCTGACGGCTCGTCTGGGCATACACCAATGCCCCGTACATCGTCTGTTGGGCAAGCTGCTCGGCAAGTGGGCGCGGCAAGCCGATCTGCACCCCCGCATCAATCAAGGCTTCAAGCACAAGAAAGACATAGGCTGGGCCACTGCCACTGACGGCCGTGGCCATATCGAGGTAGCCCTCGTTCTCAACGTAGGCTTCTTGGCCAAGGGCCTGCAACACCTGCCGGGTTAGCTCACGCTGCTCCAGCGTAACCGCAGGCGCACACGTCCAGACGCTCATGCCTGCGCCCACTGTGGCGGGCGTATTGGGCATGCAGCGCACCACCGATCCGTGTTCTAGGAGGGCGTGCAAGGTTTGTAGGCGCGTGCCTGCAATGATCGAGAGGCAGACTGCCTCCGACTTGAGCTGGCCCCGCAACGGTGGGAGCACACTGCCGATGATTTGGGGCTTAATCGCTAGGATCACCAGATCGGCCGCTTGCACCGCAGCGCGGTTGTCATCCGTCGTCTGGATGCCATGCTGAGCGGCTAGTTCGGCGCGGCGTTCAGGGCGCACATCGGTGGCGATCAGGTGCGACGCAGGCACAAGCTCGCGGGCCAGCAGCCCGGCAATAAATGCGCCGCCCATGGCTCCCGCTCCGATTACGGCTATCTGGCGTGTGTGCTGCATGCTGTAGTCCTGTGTGGTGCAGGCCGAATACTATGCTATTTATGATACCACAGGTCGGATCCGTGTGGGCCGTTGGTTGCGCCTGCCGCCTTGCGCTGAAGCCGTCTGCGCGTGGTACAATCGCAGGCACGCAGGCTAGCATTGCGGCTAGGCCGAGCGATCTAGTTCTGATCCAGAGAGAGGATACCAACGTATGAGTAACCAACTGAAGCCCCGCAGCCATGTGTTGACCGATGGGCGCAACCGCGCTGCGGCTCGTGCGATGCTGAAAGGGATTGGCTTTACTGATGATGATCTTGCCCGCCCGATTATTGGCATCGCCAATACGTGGATTGAAACCATGCCCTGCAATTTCCATCTGCGGGCCTTGGCGGCACGAGTTAAAGAGGGTGTGCGACAGGCGGGCGGTACGCCAATGGAGTTCAACACGATTAGCGTGTCGGATGGCGTAACAATGGGCACGGAAGGCATGAAAGGTTCGCTGATCAGCCGCGAAGTGATTGCCGACTCGATTGAGCTGATGGGGCGTTCGTATCTGTTCGATGCGATGATTGCCCTCGTTGGCTGTGACAAGACGATCCCCGGCGCAGCGATGGGGCTGATCCGTCTGAATATCCCTAGTCTCATCCTGTACGGCGGCTCGATCATGCCGGGCAAGTATCGTGGTGAAGAAGTCACTATTCGGCACGTCTTTGAGGCGATTGGCGCAGCAGCAGCGGGCAAGATCAGCGATGCCGACCTGAAGGAGCTGGAGGATGTGGCCTGCCCCGGATCCGGCGCGTGCGGTGGGCAATATACGGCGAACACAATGGCGACGGTGATGGAGTTCATCGGGCTTGCGCCGATGCAGACGGCCTCGGTGCCGGCCGTGGATGAGCGCAAAAATGCAGTGGCGATCCAGTGCGGCGAACTGATTATGGATGTGTTGCAGCGTGATCTGAAGCCGCTTGACATCCTCACCCGCGAAGCCTTTGAGAATGCAGTGGTGAGTGTGGCCACGACGGGCGGCTCAACCAATGCCGTGTTACACTTGCTAGCAATGGCCCGTGAAGCTAACGTTCCCCTCACGATTGATGATATTGATGCAATTAGTGCGCGTACTCCCCTCTATGTAGACCTCATGCCTAGTGGGAAATATACCGCCGTTGAGGTGGATCGCGCCGGTGGGATTGGTGTGATTGCACGGCGCATGGTCGAGGGCGGCTTTGCCCATAGTACGGCGATCACGGTGACTGGCGCAACGCTGGCCGATGCCGCAAGTGTTGCGGTGGAAACGCCCGGACAGGATGTGATCCACCCGCTTGATCAGCCAATCAAGCCATTTGGCGGGCTGATGATCCTGCGCGGCAATCTTGCTGAAGAAGGCAGCGTGATCAAGGTGGCCAGCAACAACATCCCCACTCACCGCGGTCCGGCGCGGGTCTTCAACTCTGAAGAAGAGGCAATGGCTGCCGTCACCGAAGGCCGCATCCAGCCCGGCGACGTGTTGGTGATCCGCTACGAAGGGCCGCGTGGCGGGCCCGGCATGCGCGAGATGCTTGGGGTGACGGCGGCAGTGGTAGGTGCAGGGTTGGGCGAGCATGTCGCCCTGATTACCGATGGTCGTTTCAGTGGGGCGACTCGCGGGATCATGGTGGGGCATGTTGCGCCTGAAGCGGCACGCGGTGGCACGCTGGCGTTGCTGGAGGATGGTGACGAAATTGTGATTGACCTAAACGCCAAGCGCGTAGATACCACCGTGCCAGAGGCGGTGCTAGCCGAACGGCGGGCGAGGTGGCAACCACCTGCGCCGCGCTACACACACGGCGTTTTCGCCCGCTATGCCGCGCTGGTATCGTCTGCATCTGAAGGGGCGATCCTGCGTACCCCCGATTTCGCGTAGCGGCTTGCGCGGAACGTAGACCGTTTGGGAGCTGAGCGGGTTGCGGCATGCGGCTCGCTCAGATATACTAAATAGTGTGACTCGGTTACCCTACCTAATGTGAGGTACGCCTATGACTATTGTTGAGACCCCACCAACCACCTCCACTGTTGAGCTTGACCCGACGGTTTACCCAGAAAGCGATGGCGAGCCGATGGCTGAGAATACCGAACAGTTTCGCTGGATCGTGACGATCAAGGAAAACCTCGAAGCTCTGTTTGCGGCTGATGCGAATGTGTTTGTAGCTGGCGATCTGCTGTGGTATCCGGTGCAGTTTCAGCCCACCACGCGGCGTGCACCGGATGTCATGGTCGTGATTGGTCGTCCGAAGGGGGATCGGGGAGCCTACCTCCAATGGCTGGAAGGCAATCTGCCGCCGCAGGTTGTGTTCGAAATCCTCTCACCCGGCAATCACCCCAAAGAGATGCTGGACAAGTTTGTCTTCTATCAGCAGTACGGCGTGGAAGAATACTACCTCTACGATCCTGAGGACAACGATCTCCTTGGCTACACCCGCAGCGAGAACCAACTGGTGCCGATTGCAGTGATGAATGGCTACACTAGCCCGCGCTTGCAGATTCGCTTTGTGCTAACCGACACGACGCTGGAAATCTACCGCCCCGATGGACAACGCTTCCTGACTTTTGTGGAGCTGGAGCAGAAAGCCCGCCACGCCGAAGCGGAGGCAGTGCGAGCACGAGCAGAGGCAGTGCGAGCACGAGCTGAAGCGGAAGCCGAACGGGCCCGCGCCGAAGCCGCCACCGATCAAGCCGCGACGGCGATTGCCGAAGCGAAAGCGGAACGGACTCGCGCCGAAGCCGCCGAAGCCCGTGCGACTCAG
This sequence comes from uncultured Chloroflexales bacterium, assembly GCA_937967405.1. Taxonomy (GTDB): domain Bacteria; phylum Chloroflexota; class Chloroflexia; order Chloroflexales; family Chloroflexaceae; genus JAAUTZ01. The sequence goes on from CALCJV010000141.1 coordinate 4,875, forward strand.
CTCGCCGCCCGCCTGCGCGAGTTGGGCATTGAGGTGTGAGGTGCGCGGTCAGGGCACGGTCGGGCAGAGCGTCTTATCGGGAGCTGCACCGCGAAAGCTGAAGACAACATGGTTATCGAAGCGTCCCACTTCGTAGAGTTCTGGACTAGCCAAGAGCTGCGGATAGTAGGTATCCCAGCGTGGTTGGTTGTAAAGGGTACCATCATATTGGCTCATGTCAAGGATGAGGTAGCGCAAGTCAAGGCAGCGTAAGGCCGCGATGGCATTCGGGTCAGGGAGCAGATTAGCATAGTAGGCAAAATAGACGTAGGTATCGGGACGGTGCAGGTGATGATTGTAGGCGGGCATGTGCTTGGCGTTGAAGAGCGTTCCATACGCCGCCAGAAAGTTAACCCCGTCGCGCTCAGCGGGCATAAAGCCTACCGCGAAATCGCCCGGTTGCTCGGCTAGCCAGAGATCAATTGGGCGCGGAGTGAGACGCACCGTATCAACTCCACCCGGCATCAGATCAATGACAATAAGAGTACCCAACAGTGCCCCTACCAAACGCTGTCGTTGTGGATAACGCTGGACGAGCCATGTCGCTCCAACTCCCGCGAGCAACGCAACAAACAAGATGGTGATGATACCAAAGCGTGACCAAACACGCATCATTTCAACAAACGGCAAAAGGCGCAGATAGTAGGCGGGCAGCCAGAAAGGATCGTCGGCTTGCACAGGCGCATTATTTAGATGCAGATCCGTGCCAAGTGCAAGCACCGCCGCTGCACTCGCCACAAGCAACCACACGGTGCGCTGCCAGCGATGCGGATAGTCACGCCACGCAAACGCAAGCCCAGCCAAGATCAGTGCAACGATACTCACGTACAGCGTCTTCTCGCCCCACAGCGGCTCTGGGCGGAGCTGGTCTATCCACGCCCCCCACAGCGGGTGATCTTGGTAAGGCAGGATGAAGTTGATTGGATCGAGCGACCACATCCGGGTGAGTTCAAAAGGATGTTTCTTCAGCAGACCGTCATCCAAGAGCGATAGATAGGGCAGGGACGCGACGAGCGCACCGGTGATTGTACCAACAGCGACTGCCACGCCACGCTCAACAGTTTCCCAAAACTGGCGTAGCATCGGCAGCAGCGTCAGCAGGGCATAGAGCGCACCAAGCACGAGACACATGACGAGGTAGTATTGGCTGGAACTGCCGAGCAGAAACGTCACGAGAACCATCAGGGCAATGCGCCATGTCCAGCGCAACTGCGGATGGCGGAGCGCAGTATCCAGCCCCCAAAAGAACAGCGGCATACTCCATGTAGCAACAAATGGAAGATGCCCGTAGATGTGTATGACTCGATATGGCGTAAGCAAAAATGCCAACCCACCGACAACTGCTCCGATCTGGCTGCGGGTGACACTGAGGAGCCAGAGATACACAACGTAGCCAGAAAGCCACGTAAACAGCCAATTGAGGATATTGTAGTACAGGACGGGCCCAGCGAGCCAACCTAATGGCGCAGTCGCAATGATCGAAACATAGGGTATATCGGTGACGGCCATCTCCAGATCGTAGGGATAGTTCAGGCGTGGATCTACGAATGGCGATTCACCCATGTATAGGGCTTGAGACATCCAGCCGACAATGTACACAAACTGTACGTTGTCGCCATAAACATGGCCCGGAATAGTCGTGCGCGGGTTCAGGGGCACTGGATACATCAGGGCAAGCGCGAGGAGTGCATATGCGATCAATACGAGCCAGTCGCGGCGCAGCCACACGGCGATTGTTGCGAGCACCGCGTGCGGGCGAGCAGTGTGACGTTCCGGTTGCGTTTCAAGCGTTGTAACAGGCATAGGTGATGGTGCTTTCTCGTAAGCGGGTTCGAGTGTACCAAATCTTGCTACCGGTGTCAATCACGCGCCCTGCCCATCACGCGCCCTGCCCATCGGATACAATACCGTATAGGTATGCTACGGATCTGAAACTGAAAGGACTTGCTATGCGTCTCGATGTTGGCTGTGAATTGATCTACACGGTTGAAACACCTACGCCGATGCTGTTGATGCTGCGCCCGCGGAGCGGCGTGGGGCAGTGGGTGGCGCAAGAGCGGTATGAATTTGAGCCACTGATTCCGGCAATAGAATACACCGATAGCTACGGGAATCTCTGCCAGCGAATTGATGCGCCAGTGGGGCGGATGCAGATCCAAACGCACGCACAGGTCGAAGTGGCTGATACGGCAGATACCGCGCCCGGCGCAGGCTTCACGCCAGTGGCCGAACTGCCCGATGACACGCTCCAGTTTCTGCTGCCGAGCCGCTACTGTCACTCTGATGAACCCGAACTTGGCCCATTGGTGGAGCGCATTGTGCAGGATGCCCAACCCGGCTACGATCAGGTCGCAGCGATCTGTACGTGGATTCACGCTAACCTTGAATATCGCTACGGGGTCAGCAGTGTCACGACTTCCGCGCTGCAAACAATAGCCTGCGGAGCGGGCGTGTGTCGTGATTTTGCCCATGTAGGGATCACCCTGAGCCGCACCCTGAGCATTCCGGCGCGGATGGTCGTGGGCTATCTTTATCAGCTTGAGCCAATGGATCTGCATGCGTGGTTTGAAGCGTATGTAGCTGGACGCTGGTACATGTTCGATCCCACCCAAGCAGTGCCGCGTGGGGGGCGCGTCTCGGTTGCCTATGGACGCGATGCCGCCGATGTAGCCATCTCAACCCAGTTCGGGCAAGCCCAGCTTGAGCAGTTGCGCGTGTGGGTGGCTCAGGCTGAACGTCAGACGTAGTACACTCGTGCGCTTCCTGTGCGTTTGCCAAGCCATGCTATACTAGGGGCAAATCCATGAGGTGGCATAGCAGCCTGCAACAAGGAGGAGACTCAGCCGTGTATACCGAGATCGAATCGATTCATGCCCGTGAGGTACTTGACTCACGCGGCAATCCAACTGTTGAGGTCGAAGTAGAGCTAGAGGGTGGCGATGTTGGGCGAGCTATCGTTCCCAGTGGCGCATCTACGGGGGCCCACGAAGCCCTCGAACTGCGCGATGGGGATAAGGCGCGGTACTTTGGCAAAGGGGTGCAGAAAGCAGTCCACAATGTCAATACCGAAATTGCTGATGCGCTGCAAGGCTTGGATGCAGCCGACCAGATTCTGATTGACCAGACTATGATTAAGCTCGATGGTACGCCTAACAAGGGGCGGCTTGGTGCGAATGCCATTCTCGGCGTATCATTGGCGTGCGCCAAAGCTGCCGCTAGTGCCGTTGAGCTGCCGCTCTACCGTTATCTCGGTGGCGTGTATGGGCATGTGTTGCCCGTGCCTATGATGAACATTATGAATGGTGGCAAGCACGCTCAGAACAGCAGCGACTTCCAAGAGTTTATGGTGATGCCGGTTGGTGCCGAGAGCTTCCGCGAAGCCCTGCGTTGGTGTGCGGAAATTTATCACATGCTAAAGAATGTGCTGCATGACGATGGGCACGGCACGAATGTTGGTGATGAGGGGGGGTTTGCGCCGAGCCTCGCCACCAATGAAGCTGCGCTTGAGGTGATTGTTAAGGCCGTAGAGAAGGCGGGCTACAAGCTCGGTGAGCAGGTCTATCTAGCGATGGACCCCGCCTGTTCAGAGATTTACGAGGATGGCAAGTATCACCTCAAGCGTGAGAACCGCGTGCTTAGCAGTGAGGAGATGGTCGAGTATTGGGCTGACATTGCTGCACGCTATCCGCTGATCTCGCTCGAAGATGGCCTGCATGAGGATGATTGGGCGGGCTGGGAGATGCTGCGGGCGCGGATTGGCGACAAGGTGCAACTGGTTGGGGATGACTTGCTGGTGACGAATGTTGAGCGTCTGAAGCGGGCGATTGACACTAACGCCGCTAACAGCATCTTGATTAAGCTCAACCAGATTGGCAGCTTGACGGAGACGATGAGTGCGATCCAGATGGCCCAACGGTCCGGCTGGACGGCAGTGGTCTCGCACCGGAGCGGCGAAAGCGAAGATGTGACGATTGCCGATTTGGTCGTGGCAACCAACGCGGGGCAGATCAAAACCGGCGCACCGGCTCGCACGGATCGGGTTGCCAAATATAACCAGTTGCTCCGCATCGAAGAGGAACTTGGCAGCACCGCCCGCTACGCTGGCCTCAGTGCGTTTCAGGTCAAGCGGTAACGTAGCGTAGCGGGGATGGTACGGATACTCGGCGTTGTGGCGTGTCTTGCAGGGGCAATGGTCTTAGCGTGGCTGGCCACCATTGCCCCGCCGAGCTATTACGGCGTGTTTATCATCTTGGCCAGTCTGCTTGGCATTGTAACCAGCCTCGTGTGGAATGCAGCCCGCCGCCCCTAGCCCCAACTGCTCTGATGACCAATGCCAACCATATCTCCATCACCTGATTCCCAAGATGCACAGCTGCGTGCGCTCGCGGCCAAGATCGAGCAAGTTGGGCTTGAAGCTCCCGTGCGGCTCGTACTGGACATCCTGCACCCCGTAGATGTGCTGAGTAGCCAGTGTGCCCTGCTGCTGCACCCCTTCCTGCGCGGCACACGTTGGGCAGCTCCATGCGCGGCTTTAAGCGAGCGGCAAGCATGGGCCGCCTTGCGCCAGATGCTTGAGCCGCCCCCGCCCCACCCTGAGTAGGCCAACCCTTCCCCGATTGACAGACTCTCCCCGTTGCGCGTATACTCCCTGTGAAATAAGTGATCCACAGCAAGCTAGGAAAGGATGAGCCATGTCGCTCGACCACGAACACCACCAAGCTCACGAGTATGATCCCGACGAGCAGCACGCCCGCTTTGAGCGGATGGAACAACTCACCGAGTATATCTACCACCGCCGCACGCAAGGCTTGACCCGCCGCGACTTCCTGAAGTACGGGCTATCCTTAGGGCTAGCCCTGCCCGCCGTCAGTGCTGTGCTAACGGGCTGCGGCTTCGGGGAGCAACCGCAGCAGATCGCGGCAAGGTCTCCGGCCACTGCAACGGCTGCACCCACCAATATCCCCCTGCCGACGAACACCCCGCTCCCGCCAACGGCGACCCCAGAGCCAACCGCCACCCCAGAGCCAAGCCCTACGCCAGTCGTGCCGGTGATCTTCGGCGTGATTGGCGACTTCGGCTGGGCTGGGCCAGAAGCCCAAGCCGTTGCCGATATGGTCAAGAGCTGGAACCCCGCATTTATCATCACCACCGGCGACAACAACTATCCAATTGGTGCAGCCGAAACGATAGATCGCAACATCGGTCAGTATTATCACGAATTCATTGGCAACTATGTTGGTGCATATGGACCCGGCTCGCCCGTCAATCGTTTCTGGCCGACGATTGGCAACCACGATACTGACGCGGAAGCAGGCCAAGCCTACTTCGACTACTTCACCCTGCCCGGCAACGAACGCTACTACAGCGTTGATCTGGGGCCCATGCGGATGTTTGCGCTGAACAGCGTCGCGTGGTATGAACCGGATGGCGTGTATGCCGATTCGGTGCAGGCTGAGTGGCTCCGCACTGAGCTGGCCAAAACGTCAGATCGCTGGAAGGTGGTGGTCTTTCACCACCCGCCCTACTCTTCCGACTATCGCGGCTCAAATAGCTGGATGCGCTGGCCGTACAAAGAGTGGGGGGCAGATATTGTGCTGTGCGGACACAACCACGCCTACGAACGCCTAGAGGTTGATGGGATGACCTATCTGGTGAATGGGCTAGGTGGTGGCGCACGCTACGGCAACGGCGAATTTGTGCCGGGCACCCAGATTTACTACTGGGAGATGAACGGCGCACAGCGCGGCGAAGTCACCCCGCACCGCCTGAGCTTTGAGTTCTTCAACCGCGACGGCGTATTAATTGATACGTATGTACTGGAGCGCAATGCGTAGGAGATATTCGGGGTTTGGGGCAGGGTTTCAGGGCTTTAGGGTCAAGGCAAGCAGGTATTCGGAGAGCCATCGGCGGTATGCTTCTGATACTCAACACCCAGCCGCGCCCCGCTAGCGATGATCAAGGGCGATCTTCCACAAGGCCATGCCGAGCAGCTCCAGATCATGGCGCAGGGTATCCTGCTTATTCCACAGCTGCCGCTTCTCGCCTGTCACCTCAACCAGATCACGCACGAGCGGCTCTACGCCAAGTGCACGGATCGCCTGTAGCTGGGCGGGATCGGGGTGGAGCAGGTGCAAACCTTCGGCGGTATAGTGGGCCAGTAGCTCTGCGTCAAGCTCTTCGCTCTGGTTTATCAGGGCTATATCGAGCACGCCCGCGCCAAGTGTGGTTACCAGCCAGCGCACATGATCCAGCACCGTGAAGTTGTCCGTCTGCCCCGGCTGAGTCGTAGTATTGCCAACAAATACTACTGTGCCACGTGTTTCGTGCAGAGCCTCGCGCACGCCGACGAACAGCAGCGTCGCCAGCACTGAGGTGAAGAAGCTGCCGGGGCCGATGGCAATCACATCAGCATGGCGAATGGCATCGAGCACGGGCGGGTAGGCGGCAGCCTGCGGATCGCTGAGGTACAGCCGCCGGATCGGAGCCTTGCCGACACCACGCACCGCCAGCTCGCCAACGGTGTGGCTGCCGTCCTCCAATTCAGCACAGAGCTGCACATTCGCTCCCGACACGGGCAACACCTGTGCCATGCTGTGCAGCATCTCGCCTGCAATCCGCACCGCTTGGGGAAAGTCGTTGGTCATCTGATAGAGTGCAGCGATCAGCAGATTGCCCACAGCCATGCCATCGAGATCGGGCATCGTTTTGGTTGCAAAGCGATACTGAAACAGCCGCGCAAAGATCGAGTCGGGATTCTGGGCAAGTGCGGCGAGCGTGCTGCGGACATCGCCGGGTGCGGGCATATCTACCAAGCGGCGGGCAATGCCCGTGCTGCGCCCCGTGTCTGTCACCGCAATCACAGCCGTCAGGTCGGCGAAGTAGGGCCGCGCCGCGAGCAACACCCGCCCCGCGCCACTGCCGCCGCCCATCGCTACAAGCCGCAGAGCGGGTGGCGTTGCCAATGCACTCATACGCTTGCGTCCGCGGTCGGATCAGGCTGCGGCGCAGGCTCTGGCGTAGGTACAATCCGCCCGTAGAGTTCGGCGAAGAAGCGCAAGCCCTGCGCCAAGCTAGGGTCGAGATCGGTATAACGCCACCCCCAATTCTGATTGCCGATGGTGCCGGGCGTATTCTGGCGAGCCTCGCTCCCCAGCCGCAAGACATCCTGCAATGGCACAATGACCACATCCGCAGTGGAAGCATAGCCCACGCGGATCAGGTCCCATGCAATATCGTTGGCCGCGTGCCCAAGATAAGCGCGAATCCGCTCGCGGGCCGGTTCATCCAGCTCAGCAAACCAGCCGACGGTGGTATTGTTATCGTGCGTGCCAGTGTAAACAACATTGTTGGCACTGTAGTTGTGTGGCAAGTAGGGATTGCGGGCATCATCGCCAAAGGCAAACTGCAAGATGAGCATGCCGGGCAGGTGGAACTGATCGCGCAGAGCACGTACTTCGGGCGTAATCAAGCCGAGGTCTTCAGCAATAATCGGCAGATCGCCCAACTCGCGGGCAAGGGCCTCGAAGAAGGCGGCACCGGGGCCGAGTTGCCAGACACCCTCGCGGGCTGTTTTCGCATCGGCTTGGATCTCCCAATAGGCTTCAAAGCCGCGAAAGTGATCGAGGCGCAACACATCTACCAGCGTTAAATTGTGGCGCATGCGCTTCACCCACCACGCATAGTTTTGCTTGGCTAGCTGGGCCCAATTGTACAAGGGGTTGCCCCAGAGCTGCCCATCCTCGCTGAAGTAATCAGGGGGCACACCCGCCACCACTGAGGGCAAGCCGTGTTCGTCAAGGAAGAAGAGGTCAGGATTGGCCCACACATCAGCACTATCGTAAGCGACAAAAATCGGTGCATCGCCAATGATCCGCACGCCGTGCGTATTGGCATACTGCTTGAGGGCAAACCACTGCTGGAAGAATAGGAATTGGGTGAAGGCGTAGAAGGTGATGCGCGGCGCAAGCTCAGCACGCAGCCGCTGGAGCTGGGTTGCGTTGCGGGTGCGAATCGCTGGGTCCCACTCGCTTAATCCGGTTCCATCGAAATGCTCGCGGATAGCCATAAAGCAGGCGTAGTCATCCAGCCACGCGGCATGTTCAGCTTGGAATGTGGTGAAGGCAGCTTGCAGGCTGGGATCGGGTTGATGGGTATAACGTGCAAACGCTGCCTCAAGCAGGTGGTGCTTCCACGCTGTCACCGCCGGAAAATCTACCGTTGCTGGAGGAAAAACCTGAAGCGGACCACCGTCTTCCGCGTACAGATCATGGGCGTTGAGCAAGCCCTGTTTGAGGAGCAGATCTGGGCTGATGAGTAATGGGTTACCGGCAAATGCGGATGGACTTTGATAGGGCGAGTTGCCCAAGCCGATTGGCCCAAGTGGAAGTACTTGCCAGAAGTGTTGTCGAGCAGCCACCAGAAAATCTACAAAGGCGTAAGCAGCAGGGCCTAAGTCACCTATGCCCCATTGCCCCGGTAGGCTTGTTGGATGCAGCAAAATTCCACTGGAACGCGGAAGCCGCCTTGACATCGGTGTCACCTCGATCATTACAATTGCGCTTGGTTCCATCGGGATACGGCATGGCTATGCCGTATCCCGCCTTTAAGCATACCTGATGTGAGGCACTTTGGCAACTGGCTTCAGCGTGCTCGTCGGGGAGACTTACCTGAATCATGTGTAGCTATCCTGACAATGCCTGTTCTACATCGGCGAGAAGATCGTGGCTGTCTTCGATGCCGCACGCATAGCGCACGAGATTGTTGCGGATGCCGACGGCGAGCCGTTCTTCCGTCGTCAATTCGTAGAAGCTCATCAAGGCAGGTTGCTCCACGAGGCTCTCTACGCCGCCCAAGCTCGGTGCGATGTAGGGTATCTTGAGGCGATCAATGAATTGGCTGGTCGCTTCGAGATCGCCCGCATACTCGAATGACACGACTCCGCCAAAGCCACGCATCTGTGCCGTTGCAAGGGCATAGTCTGGATGGCTAGGCAAGCCGGGATAGTGAACCCGCTCAATGCGTGGATGCTTGCAGAGGAATTGGGCAAGGGCGAGCGCATTCTGGTTCTGCCGTTCGATGCGTAGGGCGAGGGTCTTCAGCCCACGAGTTAACATAAATGCGGTGTGTGGATCGCAGATGCCGCCGAGCATGCCTTGGGCTTCGCGCAATGCAGCGATGATCGGTGGCTTACCAATCACTACGCCTGCAAGCAGATCGTTGTGCCCACCGAGATACTTGGTGGCACTGTGGATCACAAGATCAATACCATACTCGATTGGGCGCAGATTGTAGGGCGTGGCAAACGTGGCATCAATCACTGTCTTAATGCGATGTTGACGGGCAATCGCCACGATGCCGGGCAAATCGGCAATGCGGAGATAGGGATTGGTCGGCAATTCGCTGATGATGAGGCGGGTTGTAGGGCGGATCGCCTGCTCCAAAGCTGCTAGGTCTCCCATCGGCACGAGCGTATGCTGTACGCCCAAGCGGTGCAGAATGGTGCGAAAGAACTGGCGGGTGCGGCGGTAGCAGTCATTGGTCAAGATGACGTGGCTGCCTGTCGGGAGCATTGCTAGCAGCAGGGTGGTGATCGCATTCATGCCACACGAGCAGAGCAGGGCACTGGTGGGGATGCCGCTTGGGCCAGCTTCGAGCGCGGCGAGGCGGGCTTCAGCGGCACGCACAGTTGGGTTGCCGTAACGCCCATACTCCTCACGCTCAACGCGCCCTTCGTGGTAGTCAATCAGATCGGCAGTGCTTTCAAAGGTGTAGGTGGCACTGTAGACAACCGGCGTGGTGATGGCGTGGTAGCCGCGTGTGCGGGCTTCGCCTGCGTGTACGGCAGTGGTGGATTCGCCGGTGGCGGTTAGACAGGCAGGTTCGGTGCGAACAGGGTGCTTCATCAGTTGGGTTTACTCCTCATATTTGGCGTGCTGGCTGTAGCAGCCTAAGCGGAGTAACCCATGCGTGTGGTGCAACTCTACGCTCATCTGCCAGCCAAATCTGGTGACTGTCGGAATTGGCACCGTTTGGCTGGCTAGGGTAAGCTGGGCCAGCTGCAAGGTTGCCGCGGTTTCGTTGGGCCGTTCCCTCCACCGCTCTGGATGAGTTCAATTGCTGTGCAGTGTAGCATAGCCTGATGGCAGTGTCAATTTGGACGTGGTGCATCACGCTCGGTTAAGCCGCAGGCACGGGCATGCGGGCGTGCAACTCGGTGCCAGTTGCGGGGCTAGAGCTGATGCTGATCTGCCCCCCGATTGCGGCTAGCCGCTCGGCCATTTGGCGCAGCCCAACTTTACTACTGTCGTAGTGGGGGGTGTTGGTGATTGCCTCAGGATCGAAGCCGCGCCCGTTGTCGCGCACGCAAATATCAAGAATCTGCTGATCGAGCCGAATCTGTACGCTAACCCGCGTGGCGTTGGCGTGTTTGGCAATGTTCGTCAAGGCTTCCTGTACCACCCGAAAGCAGACCGCCTCTAGCTCTAGGGGCAACGTCGAAGGGGCGTGGCTCAGGTCTACGTGGGCTTCCCATGCGTGCTGCCCAGCAAATTCGTGGATGTAGCGCTGGAGACCGCCCACAAAGCCAAACTCATCGAACTGCACGGGGCGCAGGGCAAAGATCGCCCGGCGCAGCTCGCGGATCAGCTCGCGGGTGGTTTGCTTCAGTTCCAGTAGCTCTTGATCGAGCCGTTCCGGATCGGTGTGAATCCACTCGCGCCACAAGTCCACGCGCATTCGCACGAAGGCGAGGCTCTGGGCGATGCCATCGTGAATATCGCGGGCAATGCGGGCCCGCTCTTCGGCAATCGCCTGCTCAAGTTCGAGCAGCCCGCGCTCGGCGGCTACGCGCCGCCGACTGCTGGTGATCGCTTCGGCAAGCTCGCTATTGATCGTTTTGAGTAGCTCAAGCTCATCCGGTGTAGGCGGCACGCTATGCGCGAGGTAGATTTCAGTCCAGCCGTGCAACGTCAACCCATCGTAGAGCGGCAGGACAAGGCACGCGGCGGGCGGCGGAGTCAGCTTGTGCGGGGGCGACGGATCGGGGGCAGGCAGGAACACCGGATCAGGGTGGGTGGTGGCGTGGCGGGCCGTGCCAAACCACTCGCGCAGATCGGCGAGGATGTCCGGTTCGGCTCCTTGTCGGCGCACCTCGATTGTCCCCGTTGGGCTGTAGAGCAGCAGCGCGGCGGACCAGCCGGGCACCAGCCGCTGGGGGAAGCGTAGGGCTGAGTCGAAGATACTATCCAGCGTGGATGATGTCGCAATGTGTTGATTGACCGCACTGAGCAGTTCGAGGTAGCCGTTGGTGCGTTGGAGTTGCAGGTTTAGCTCGCGCTGCTGCTGAAGCGATTGGGTCAACTCAGCTTGATAGCCCTGCTCGTAGCTGCGGATCAGCTTCAGGCTGAGCCAGATCGCCATGCCACTGAACAAGCTCCAGCCAAGCAGATCGAAGATCAACCGTAGCGCACGGCTATCTACCAGCAGCGTTTCGGCTACCTGCCCGGCGGTGAAGATGGCTACGAATAGCACGAGCAGGATCACGTAGAGACGGTGCAGGGTTGCATCCCGCGAGGGCAGCGCGGTGCGTGGTGGGGGTTGGGGCGGACGAGGTGGGTGTTCCACGCAGGGTCGCTCTAGTTGGGATACAGATCGGGCAAGAACGAACGCTGCGGTTTGTCGCGGTGCATTGTCACGCGCAACTGATCGCCAGCGCGAAAGGTAATCTGATCGGGGTACGTGTAGACTATCGTCCGGCCTTGATAGGCGACTCCGTTGTGGCTGTAGCGGTAGCGCACGGCGTAGCGATACCGCCCCCGCCGCGGCAGCCACGAACGCCCGATCCGCTGCACGGTGGCGGTACTCTCAACGGGGTGATCGAGAATGGACTGCATCCAGTTGACGCGCACAATCAGCGCAACGGAGGCGGCAATGCCGAATGCGATGAGGAGTAAGCCAAACAGACTGTAGCGTGTAAGGAAGGCTATCGCCACGCCAAACAAGGTCATCAGTATGGCCATACCAAACAATTGGTTGAGGCGAAAATCGCTGATCAGGATGCGCCCCAGCGTCATCTGCTCCGTGCCCCCCGATGGCACGGAGGCTAGGGTGGGTTTGGGGGAAGCTGACTGTTCGGGATTGGGTTGAGTCATAAAGGGTTCACCTGCAAGGCGTGGGGATCGGGTGATCGTGGATTTAGCCGGACGATGGTGATGATGGGTGGGTGCGGCGGGTATACAGATCGCGGATCATTAGCCCAACAAGGGCTAAGCTGACCAGCCCGACGAACCCGCCCGCCAACATGATGTACGTATTCAAGAAGGTGCTGTTAAAGCCTTCCAGCAACAGCGTGCCAATATACATCACGTAGAACAGCAGGAACAGCCCGCCTTCCCAGCGGGCAATCTCACACCCGGTATAGAGCACAGGCACAGCAATCAAGGCTGTGAGGATCATGACGGGAATGTCGAAGCTAATGGCATCGAGGGAGACGGGGATACCAGCGGGCGCAACCATCGCAGTGATACCCAGTACAGAGAGGATGTTGAAGATGTTGCTGCCAATCACGTTGCCAACCGCAATATCACGTTTGCCACGCAGGCTGGCCATAACTGAGACAGCAACTTCTGGCAGCGATGTGCCCACTGCCACAATCGTCAAGCCAATTACCAGCTCACTCACGCCAAACATTCGCGCAAAGGCCGTTGCCCCTTCGACAATCCAATTGCCGCCGACGGCAAGGAGTAGTAAGCCCCCCACCACCATCAGGACATTGATGTACCACGGATGGGGTTTGACGGGTAGATCGTCGAGATTGAGCGAGTCATTCGGATCACGCAGGCTCTTGACGATCAGCCAAATCGTGTACGCCACTAGCCCAAGAAACAGAACTAAGCCCTCAAAGAAACCA
>CALCJV010000142.1 GCA_937967405.1 uncultured Chloroflexales bacterium
ATCACGGCGCGGATCGTCCAGATGAGCAAAGCAATCCTGAAGCGTGCGGGTTGGCTGTTCAGTCATTGAGTACCTCCGAAACATGTTCAACGTGAACACCATGGAGCTATCCTATCATATCTGGGTAATGCGATTGCCCTGCCCTCCCTTCAGCCCAACCCTGCCACAATCGGGCAAGATGTGGTATACTAGCAAATGGTGCAATTTTCGCACCAAACGCCGGGCTCCTGCGCCAGCTCGTGCGCGATTTGGATAAGTTTACCATAGAGGAGGACCTAACCCCGATGGCGCTTGATCAGGATGTTAAAGATACGATTGTCGCAAAGTATCAGACCCACGCGACTGATACAGGCTCAGCAGAAGTGCAGATTGCCCTGCTCACCGAACGAATCAATGGTCTAATTGCTCATATGCGAGTTCACATTCATGATTTCAGCTCGCGGCGTGGCTTGCTGAAGCTCGTTGGGCGGCGGCGACGGCTGCTCGCCTATCTGCGCGATAAAGATAAAGCGCGGTATTTGGCCATTGTTGAGCAACTCGGGCTGCGGCGTTAACCGGCTTGCTGAGCAGAGTGCGTAGGCGACACGATATGTGTGCATCCAACAAAGCACCAGCCCAACTGAAATCACTGGTGCTTTGCTGTTTCTTATACCTCCGCACGTGTGTCGTGCTGCACGCTGCTCGCTCCATTGCCAGCACACCTCACCCACAACGATCTCCCCGCAGAGAGACCCAAACCAGACAGAAAGACAAGGAAAGGTAGGTATGACCAATCGTGAAGTTTATACGGTAAGTGCTGAGATTGCCGGCCGCACACTTACACTTGAATCCGGCAAGTTCGCCGAGCAAGCCGATGGAGCTGTCACTGTCCGTTATGGTGATACGATGTTGCTGGCCACTGTGGTTGCGGCCCGTGAGCCGCGTGAAGGCACTGATTTCTTCCCCCTCACTGTAGATTATGAGGAGAAGATGTATGCCGCAGGCAAGATTCCCGGCAACTATTTCAAGCGTGAAGGGAAGCCCACCAATACCGCTATCTTGATTTCGCGCCTGACGGACCGCCCGCTCCGCCCGCTGTTCCCCAAAGGATATTGCAATGAAGTGCAGGTGATTGTGACCACCTTCTCGGTGGATACCTCCTGTGATCCGGGTGCGCTGGCTATTATTGGCGCATCCGCGGCCCTCTCGATCAGCCCGATCCCCTTTGCTGGACCAGTTGGGGCAGTGCAGATGGGCCACATCAATGGTTCCTTAGTTGTCAACCCTTCGATGGCTGAAATCGAAACCAGTAACCTTGACCTGCTCGTTGCCGGAACCAACGAAGCCGTCTTGATGGTTGAAGCCGGAGCAAATGAACTCTCCGAAGCCGATATGCTCGCGGCCATTCAGCAGGGGCATGCGATCTGCCAACAAATCGTTGCCTTGCAGCTCGAACTGGTGGCTCAGTGTGGTAAGCCCAAGTTGCCCTTCGAGCCGCCTGCCAGCGATACCTCCCTTGAAGAAGCGGTTGCCAGCTACATCGGTGGGCGGCTGCAAGCAGCCATCAATGATCCCGATAAGATGCGGCGGGATGAGCAGACAACCTTGCTGCGCGAGGATGTGCTGAGGCACTTCACCGCCGATGAGCCGCCCGAAGAGCTACCCGCCCGCCAAGCGGCGGTGGGCAAAGTCTTTGATACCCTGCTCAAAGCCGAAGTTCGCAATGCCATTCTGGATCGGGGCGAGCGGGTGGATGGGCGCACGCTGACTGAGATTCGTCCCCTCAGCATGGAAGTTGGGCTGATCCCGCGTGTGCACGGCAGTGGCTTGTTCTCGCGTGGGCAGACCCAAGTCCTCACAATCACGACGCTTGGCTCACCAAGCGAAGAACAACGCCTCGATGATCTGGGTACGGAAACGTCTAAAACCTACATGCACCACTACAATTTCCCGCCCTTTTGCACGGGCGAGGCACGGCGGCTCAGTGGCCCCCGCCGCCGCGACATTGGGCACGGTGCACTGGCGGAGCGGTCTCTGTATGCGGTGCTGCCCGATGCTGACGAGTTTCCCTACACCATGCGCGTCGTCAGCGAGGTGCTCAGCTCCAATGGCAGTAGCTCGATGGCTAGTGTGTGTGGCAGCAGCCTGAGCCTTATGGATGCGGGCGTGCCGATCAAACGCCACGTCGCTGGGATTGCGATGGGCTTGGTGACCGATGACACGGGACGCTGGAAAGTCCTCACCGACATTCAGGGGGTGGAAGATGCACTGGGTGATATGGACTTCAAGGTGGCGGGTACGTCTGAGGGGATTACTGGGTTACAACTCGATATTAAAACTACCGGTGTGACGTTTGAGATTATGCGGGTTGCGTTTGAGCAAGCTCACCAAGCGCGGCTGTTCATCCTCGCTGCAATGCAGGCGGTTCTGCCGGCCCCGCGTCCCGAACTTTCACCGTATGCGCCACGCATCGTGACCCTGCAAATTCCAGTAGACAAGATCGGCGCATTGATTGGTCCCGGTGGCAAAACGATCCGTACCATTATTGATGAGACTGGGGCAACCATTGATGTGGAACCGGATGGGCGCGTGTTCATTGCTACTGCCAATGAGTCGGCCGCGCAACGGGCCGTTGAGATGGTTGAAGGGCTGACCCGCGAACCGAAAGTAGGCGACATTTTTCTTGGCAAGGTTGTGCGGATTATGAACTATGGGGCCTTCGTGAACATCTTGCCAGGCAAAGATGGTATGGTACATATCAGTGAACTCGCATCTGGGCGCGTCAAGACGGTTGAAGAAGTCGTTCAGATTGGTGATGACATCAACGTGATTGTGACGGACATTGACCCGCAGGGGAAGATTAGCTTGAGTCGGCGTGCCTTACTTGAAGGTGACAGCCCATCGGCGCGAAGCAGCGAAGGTCGCGGTCATAGTGGTGGGAATGGCGGCAAACGGGACGATAGCCCGCGCAGTAGCTCCCGTAGTGGTACAGATCGCCCGCGCCCGCGCCGCCGTGAAGCCTAAACGGCAGAGTAATCGCTAGCTCCAGCCAGAGGGGCGGGGCACGAAGTTCCGCCTTGCCAAGTTTGACCGTAGGCAGGGGTTGCCGCCAGAGCATATACACTCTATAATACGTGTAAGATTTCAGGGCTGTGCTTTCCATAGGCGATCACCCGTGAAAAGTTAGGTCTGAGCAAGCGCAAATGAGGGGGTTGACCTCGCTTGTTAGAACCATGACCAATACCTGCGGTAGGGTAGGACTCTGCATATGTCGTTAATCAAAAAAAGTGGCACAAAGGGTTTTGGACAAGGTGCAGCCGACTCACCACCGGCTACACCTGATGAGACTGCCCAAATACGCGATGATGCAACCAAAAATATGTCTCCAGCCCCATCTGCTCAGGGTAGTTCACTGCCGCGTCTTGCGGGGGGGACGACTAAGCACGTCGGCGCAGGCGTACCGCAGCTCCCCGAAGATGCTACGCAACACGGGCAGGGCGACATAGCTTCGCCTGCTGAGGATACGACCAAACATGTTGCCCCTGCCGCGAATCCTGCCCCGCCAGCACACGGCACGCCACCAGCCCGCAAAGCTACTCCCAAGGCTGAGCAAGGCAGCCAGCGGAGAGCTGTTTTCACGCAGACTCTCGCGGCAGGCACAATGCTCCAACAACGCTATCAGATTGAGAATATTCTCGGTATCGGTGGCATGAGTGTGGTTTATCGGGGGCGTGATACGCGCCTGAAGTTCGGCAACGAAGCCCGCGTCTGTGCAATCAAAGAGATGTATCAGAGTGCCCCAGATACACAGACCCGCGTCCTCAACCTGCGCCTTTTTGAGCGTGAAGCAGGCTTGCTGGCGACATTGAGCCACCCTGCTATTCCAAAAGTATCCGATTTCTTCGAGGAGAACGGGCGCGTCTATCTCGTGATGGAGTTGATCAATGGGCAAGACTTGGATCAGGTCTTGCAGGAGGCGGGCAAGCCGATTGCCGAAGCGCGGGTAGTGCGTTGGGCCGTGCAGATTTGCGATGTGCTGTCGTATCTGCACAATCTACAACCGAACCCAGTTGTCTTTCGGGATCTGAAGCCCTCCAACATTGTGGTTACGCCTGAAGAGCGGATTGTGTTGGTTGATTTTGGGATCGCCCGCTTGCTCGAACGGGGCGGTGTGAAGGGGACGATGATTGGCACTGAGGGTTATGCCCCACCGGAACAGTATCGTGGTGTCTCTGAACCCCAAAGCGATATTTATGCGCTCGGTGCAACCCTGCATCACCTGCTCACCAATGACGACCCGCGCTTGCAAACGCCGTTTACCTTCCACGAACGCCCCATCCGCAAGCTCAATGCGGCCGTCTCCGCTGCTGTTGCGGGCATTGTTGAGAAAGCCCTCGAATATGATCTGGCAAAACGTTGGGGATCAGCAGAAGAGCTAAAGCAGGCGTTCTTGAGTGTCGGAGGTGGTGCAAGTGGTGCGCCCTATGTGAGTAGTGCCAGTCTGGTTAGTGCTGCCGCCACACCTGTACGCAGCCGGGGCAGTGCGCCGAGTACTGAGTTGGTCTGGGCTTTTACCTGTGAAGACGAAGTGCGTTCTTCGCCGCGCATCCAAGACAATATGCTCTACATCGGGTGTTACGATACCAACCTCTACGCACTGGATGTGCATCGCGGCGAATTTCGCTGGAAGTATGCTACCGAAGGCGGCATCCCAGCGACTGCCGATGTGTGGGAGCATATTGTCATTACGGGTTCCGAAGATGGTAAGGTGTACGGGTTAGATACCCGCACGGGCAAGCCACTCTGGACATTCCGCACTGAGCAACCGATCCGCTCTTCACCCCGAGTGCATGAACGGCGAGTATTTGTTTCATCCGATGATCTGCACTTATATGCGCTCGATGGCGCACGCGGCTCCTTGCTGTGGAAGTATCGCTTCTGGTCGCCTTCACGCTCGACGGCATGGGTCAATGGTGATGCGCTCTACGTTGGCGGTGGTGATGGATTCGTCTACTGTATCGAAACCAAAAATGGTGGCGTGCGCTGGAAACAACGCACCCAACAGCCGGTCATCTCTAGCCCGTTTTATCATGAGGGTGTAATCTATGTGGGTTCATCGGACAACAACCTCTATGCGCTGGATGCCGAAGGTGGCTTTGCGATGTGGCGGTTTCGTACTGGCCATGCCGTCAACTCTTCACCAATTGTCGTAGGCAGCCGCGTGTATGTGGGCAGTGCCGATGGCAATCTATATGCCGTCGAACGCAAGAATGGCCGCCTCGCGTGGAAGTATGAAACGGGGAGCCAGATTACATCGTCGCCACGCCACCATAATGGGCGTATCTACGTTGGTGCGGTTGACGGCAATGTGTATGCCTTAGATGCGAGTGATGGTCGTTTAATCTGGGTCTTTCCAACGGGTGCGCCTGTTGTTTCTACGCCCGCTATTTACAACGATGTAGTGTATATCGGCTCACTCGATCATAAGGTGTATGCACTCCGAGCATAGCAAGCGCAGTAGGGGCGTGCGGCTAGTACCATCCCGATCTGCTCAGTTGGTCTTTAGGGTACAGAAGAAATGGGGATGCGCGTGGCTCAACAGCAACGCTCAGAGACGGAACAAGCTATCGCTTCTTGTGTGCCGGATGGATCAGAAGGCCCACGAGGAACAATGCTGCTTGCTGCGTCATCGGCCCCATTGCCGCCCCAGCCTGCGGCAACCGCGCCGCTTGATCCACAGCAGCTTGGGCCTGCGGCTGCGGCCGCTGAAGCCGACTTTAATGAAGCTCTGCAACTTGCCCTAGCTGATATGGCAGCTGAGCAGGCCGATGCTCCTGATGCAGTGGCTGATGATGAAGCCTTGCTGGTGCTTGCCTCGCCCACGCAGCATACTCCTGAAGTACGGGAAGAAGCCCCACCCGCCGATCCGCTTACATCTCCCGAACGTGGTGGCGATACGGCCCCGCTCCATGAGCATCGCCTGCACGCTCCCGCCAACGAATTGCTCACCCACTATCGCACGACCCCGCCGACCTTATCTGCCGCGGCTCCTGCCCGAGACAAAGCCTCTCTACCAGATACGAATCGGCTGTCGCCGCTCGAACATGGGCAGCTTGTACAGCAGGGGCTAGCCTTTGCGATGCTGCGTGACATCGGCCGTCAACGGCGTGAGAACCAAGATAGTGGGTTTGGCATGCTTGCGAGCTTACCGCGTGAAGGAGCCGATCTGCCACTCGGCTTGTTTGTGGTAGCGGATGGCATGGGCGGGCACGAAGCAGGCGGCTTAGCCAGCCGCTTAGCCGTCCACGCCGTCGCTGAGGCCGTAGTCAGCCAATTTATGCTGCCCGTGATGGAAGATAACACGACCACAGTGCTCCAAACTTTAATGATTGAAGCGGTGCAGCATGCCAATCGAGTGATCTGGGCACACGCCCAACGGCACGGCACGGATATGGGCACAACGTGTACCGCCGCCCTGTTGGTGGGGCGGGCGTTGTATGTCGCTCATGTCGGCGACTCACGGGCGTACCTCTTGGAGCATGGGCAGTTGCAGCAGCTCACTACCGATCACTCGATGGTTGCGCGGTTTGTCGAATTGGGGCAGATCACCCCCGAACAGGCTCACTCCCACCCGCAGCGCAATCAACTCTATCGCGCTATTGGGCAGCAGCCCGATGTCATGGTGGATTTTGTGTACCAACCGATTGGCATGGCCTCGCACCTACTGCTGTGCAGCGATGGGTTGTGGGGCATGCTCACGGAAGCCCAGCTTACCCACGTAATGCAGCACACGATCTGGCCGCAAGATATTTGCCACGAACTGATTGCCCGCGCCAACCTTGCCGGTGGCGAAGACAATATTACCGCTATTGTGGTTACATTCCCAATCGTACAAAGAGTAACGCTATGAAATCCGATCTTCATCTGCAATGGAGTATCAGCCGTCCAGTGCTCCCGACGAGCACTGAGCCGCAATTGATCTATGCGTTGCTCGAAGCGAACCCTCAGGCGGTTGTTCGTACTGATTCTAAGCTTCCGCTCTGCCTATGCTTGGTAGTAGACCGTAGCTCCTCGATGCGCGGCGAACGGCTCAATCAAGTCAAAGATGCCACCCACCGCATCATTGATCACATGTCTAGCGAAGACTACTTCGCGCTAGTAACCTTTAATGACCGTGCCGACATCGTGATTCCCGCGCAGCGGGTGACCGACAAAGCTAACCTCAAGCTCAAGGTCAGTGGAATTGAAGCCGCCGGTGGCACTGAAATGGCCACCGGGCTAGCCATGGCTGTGCAAGAAGTCCGCCGGATTGGGATGACGCGCGGCATCAGCCGGATTATGGTCCTCACCGATGGGCGCACCTATGGCGACGAAAGCCGCTGTGTTCAGATTGCGCGGCGGGCCCAAGAGCGGCGCATCGGCCTGACGGTGCTGGGCATGGGCAGCGAGTGGAACGAAGATTTGCTTGAAACTATGGCCGCTCATGAGAATAGCCGGGCTCATTACATCACCTCTGCCAAAGAAGTTACGCAGATGTTTGCCGAAGAGTTGCAGCGCATGCATGCCACCTTCGCGCAGAGTGTCAAGCTATATGCTAAGCTGCGTGGCGATGGCATGCTGCGGGCACTAGATCGGGTGCGCCCCTTCATTGCCCCGATCAGCATCGTTGAAGAGCAGACCCAAACGTGGACTGGCAATCTCGGCGACTGGCCGAGCGGTGATACCCAAGCCTTTTTGCTGGAGATGGTTGTGCCACCACTGCCGGTTGGCGACCACCCCTTTCTCCAGATTGCCATTCGCTACACCGTGCCCGATGACAATGCCCAACAGCAAGTGGCGGCAACCACGATCCAAGTGCCGGTGCGCTCGCCCCAAGAAGCCGCCAAGCACGATCAGATCAACCCCAACGTGAAGCAATGGCTTGAACGAGTCGTGGCTTATCGGCTCCAGTCGCGGGCATGGCAGGCGGTGGAAGCAGGTAATATTGAAGAGGCGACGGCTCGTCTGCGAATGGCGGGGACCCGCTTGTTTGAGGCTGGCGAAACTGAGCTGGCCCGCACGATTGAAGAAGAAGCAACGATGTTGCTCCAATCTGGAACAACCTCAGCCGAAGGCCGCAAGCGGATTAAGTATGGCACACGCGGCTTGATGGGCAAAGCGTAATGCACTATGTGATAGACTATCGATGAATTGAGCTGGGACTATGCAACGCTGTTGGAATTGTGACGCACAACAAATGGATGGGGCAATCTTTTGCACCGATTGTGGCGCAAGTTTGATCGGGCGGCAGCGGCGGCAGGAGACGACGACAACACTCGATCAGCCGGATCAAACGGTTCCGTCCGCTGCACCCACGCTTTCGAACCACAATCCAGTTGGCGTGAGTCTGGTGTTGGCCCATGATGGGCGACGCTTGCAACTCGAACCCAATACCGTGTTGGTGGTAGGCCGGACTGACCAGAAGCGAGGCATCATTCCCGACATTGATCTGGGCAATTACGGTGGCTATGATGCGGGTGTGTCGCGTCGCCACGCAATGATCACGGTTTCTGAGCGCAGCTGTACCGTTGAAGACCTCGAAAGTGCCAATGGAACCTTCGTAAATAGTCAGCGTGTACCTCCGCAACAACCATTGACGTTACATCATGGGGATGAACTGAAATTTGGGACGCTGCTTCTGCGTGTTGAGATTTACCCGTAACCCACGCAGCCTGTAAGGGTAGCCTATTTCCCGCTGCGCCTCTCGCGCAGGATCTGAAAGGAGTAATCCGCATGGCCCGAAAAGTAATCTTGCACCTCTCTGGCGAAGACCCGATTGTGGGTGAGATTGATAACGATCCTCAACCGGGTGATCTGTTTATCAAAGTAAGTAACCTTCGTAAGCGCGATGGGAAAGATGTGGCGGGGATTGCGCCCGGCGTGCAGTCGGTGATCTATCCATGGCATCGGATCACCTTCTTGGAGTTGATGCCGTCGGAGGACGAACGGGGTAGCGTGATTGACTTCTTCCGCACGTGAGGACGTGGTTGGGCCTGCTCCACTGGCTCATGCGGTGCGCGAGCGTAGCAGCAGTGCGTAGGGGAATTGGTCGTGACAACATCATCAGGGCACAGCCTAGAACAAGATTACATCATGATGGAACTCCATCTTCTGCGCCAGCACGTCGCTGAGTTGGAGCAGCAGCTCGCCTCCCAACATGCTGCCGAACAGCAACGCCTTGCCCTGTTAAGTGAGCGCATCCGGCAGGAGCTATGTTTCATGGTTGGTATAGATCGCTCCCTGCGCCCAGCACTGGGGCAACCGCTCAGCGAACACCAACTTGCACTTCTCGCGCACGTGAGCGATACGGGACAGCGCATTCTTGATCTGATTGAGCAGCTTGTCGAGCCGGATCTGCCGGTCATTGGCCCACACCCTGCCTCAGCGGTGGGGGCTGAGCCTATCGTCTAGCCGAGTCGGTCTCCTTCGAGCGCGGGGAGAGCCGTAGCAACCTCACTATTCACCCTGTTGCCTGTCGCTGTATATCTACCGCACCCTCCGCTTGACGCAACGCCATGCAGTGGTATCATAAGTTCCAAGCATGAAAGATAGACTGATCGGGATGAGCCGCGCCTCGTCGCGCTCGGCCCAACATCATTACATCAAGGAGTGACTCATGCGTTATCTGTCATATACCGCTGCTGGATTGATCCCCCTCTTCATCCTTGCCCTCTTGTTTGGCCCACAGATAACCCAGTCCACCCATGCCCAAGCAAGTGCATCGCTCACAGTGCAGCCCGAAGTTGCCCCGCAGAACAGCAACGTGACGTTGACGCTGCTAGGGTTTCAACCGGAAGAAAGCATCTCTCTCTGGCTCACCCTGCCCAACTTTGCGACAGAAGCTATCGGTGATTACAAAGCCTCAAAGACGGGCGATCTTGTGCTCGAGTACCGTATGGCTGCTACTCGTCCACAGGGGCAGTATGCCTTCAGTGCCCGCGGCAATCTGAGTGGTGCACGTGCCACAGCCCTGTTTGAGCTAACGCTCGGCGAGGGTGTGCCGCCCGACAGTAGCGTTAGCGTGACGCTGGAGTCAGCGAGTGTGCTGGAACAGGGCGACGAGTTCATCTTCGTCGGCAAGGGCTTTCAGTCCCGCGAACGTATCTCGCTCTGGATCAATTTGCCAACCCAGACGATTGAAGATCAAGGCTTCGTGATTGCGGATCGAGAGGGTAACTTCCGCTTCACCCTCACCCTCGACAGTGCCTACCCCGAAGGGGCCTACCAACTCACCGCCTTTGGCAATCGCAGCCGACTGACGGGGATCGTAGATTTCTTCCTGACGCGCGGGCAGCTGCCTAGCTTCGATCTGCCTGTGCTATTCGTCAATCCATCGCAGGCACGCCAAACCGAAACCATCCGCATTGAGGGGCAAAACTTCGCGGGCAATGAGCGCGTGAGCGTCTGGATGACCCTCAACGATGGCGTGGTGGTGCAACTGCAAGAAATCCGTACCGATCAGGATGGCAACTTCGGCTTTAATCTCCGGCTTGAGGCAACCCGCTTCCCAGCCGGACGGCATCAGATTACCGCCTTTGGGCGCAATAGCTTGCTTGTTGCGCTGGCACTGGTAGAGGTGCTGCCGGGCACCGGCGAGAACTGATCCAGCGTGCGGATTCTGTATGTTGCCAGTGGCATTCCAGTGCCGGGCACGCTGGGTGGCTCAACGCATGCTTTCGAGGTCGCTCGTGGTCTGGCACGGCGCAAGCATCAGGTGCATCTGCTCGCCGCCCGCAGCGTCGGGCAGTTCGAGCTAGCCAGCCTTGTACGCCCCGTCTCGCGCCCGCACGCAGGCTTCATATTGCACTGGCAACAACTCCCACGCGGGCTTGCGCTGTTGGGTGCACCGTTGATCCTGCGCCTAGCACGGGCGATCCAGCCGGATGTGATTATGGAACGCTACTACAACTTTGCTGGGGGCGGCTTGATCGCCGCGCAACAGCTCGGCATTCCCGCCCTACTCGAAGTAAATGCCTTGATTGTAGACCCGCCGACGGTCTTCAAACGTCGCCTCGATGATGCGTTCGGTAGCCCGCTACGGCGATGGGCGGAAGCCCAATGCCATGCTGCCACCCAGATTGTGACCCCACTGCACACCACCGTGCCACCAAGCGTACCGCGCCACAAAATCACCGAGCTGACGTGGGGCGCAGATGTTGACCGCTTCCTCCCGCCTAAGCCCGTCAGTCCGCCGCAGGTCGTCTTTCTTGGCTCGTTCCGCCACTGGCACGGTGTTCTTGATGTGGTGCGGGCGGGCTTGCTGCTGCTCGAACAGGGCCTAGCGGTGCAGTTTGTGTTGGTGGGCGATGGCCCTGAGCGGGCGCAGGCTGAGCAGCTTGCCGCCCCACAGGCGCATGCGTTTCACTTCACAGGGTCCATTCCGTATGAGGCTGTTCCGGCTGTGCTGCAACAAGCGAGTGTCGGTGTTGCGCCCTTCAACACCGCCACTCACCCCGCTCTCCGTGCCGCCGGCTTCTTCTGGTCGCCCCTCAAAGTCTTCGAGTATATGGCGGCGAGTCTTCCGGTTGTCACCACCGATCTGCCCCCACTCAATACGATTATCCGCGAGGGGCACGAGGGGGCTTTGTTCCGCGAGGGCGATGTTCCGGCACTGGCAGCTGCGCTCCGGCGTGTTCTCAATGATGGGCAACGGGCCCGCCAGATGGGGCGGCATGCCCGTGAGCGGGTGGTGGCGCACTACTCGTGGCAGCAGCACTGCGCCCAGCTTGAAGCGATACTGGAGCACATGGTTGTGAGCCGGTGAAGCGCAGCGAGACGGGCGTTGTGCAGCTTCACGTGTTCCCTCAAGATACCTCGCATGGTTGATCTCAAGCAGGGCCAGCCATAGTACACTACGTTACAAAGGTATACCCTTGTTCAGGCATCGCCTGTGCCCGCAACATCACGCGCCGCGTGTGCGTCCTATCGTCACTAGCCGATGGTTCTGCCTCTTGTAGGTGTAGTTTGCTACAATGATTAATGAACGGTAAACTATCACAGACATCGTAATATCGCAGCATTGCGCTAATCGGGAGTAACCCTATGTGGAAACGCATCTTTGGCGGTAAGCAACAGCCCAGCAACGGTGGCTACAAATTTGGCAACACGCACCTGATCGAACTGCGCCGCGTCGTCAAAACCTATGAGACCGCCGCTGGATCGTTTACCGTGCTAAAGAATGTAGATTTGCAGATTGATCGCGGCGAGTTTGTCGCAATCATTGGCAAATCTGGGAGCGGCAAATCTACCCTGATTAATATGCTGACCGGGATTGACCGCCCCACCTCCGGCGAGGTGCTGGTGGGCGATGCGGCGGTGCACACCTTCAGCGAAGGGCAAATGGCGGTATGGCGCGGCAAGAATTTGGGCATCATCTTTCAATTCTTTCAACTCTTGCCCACCTTAACCCTGATCGAGAATGTGATGTTGCCGATGGACTTTGCCAATATGTACAGCCCTGCCGAACGTCCTAAGCGAGCTATGCATCTGCTCGAACAGGTTGAGATGAGCGAACATGCCTACAAGCTGCCATCGGCCGTTTCGGGCGGGCAGGCGCAGCGGGTAGCGATTGCCCGTGCCCTAGCGAATGATCCGCCGATCCTTGTCGCCGATGAGCCGACGGGGAGCCTCGACTCGAAGACGGCCAATGCCGTCTTTGCGTTGTTTGAAGATTTGATCAAGCAAGGCAAAACGATTGTGATGGTGACACACGATAATGACCTTGCCCGCCGTGCCAGCCGTGCGGTGATTGTCGTAGATGGTGAAGTCACCAACCAATACGTCTCACACGCCCTGCCCCATCTTGGCGTAGATCAAATGACCCGTGTTGCCCGCCAGCTCAAGCGGGAACTGCACGAGCCGGGGGCAACGATTGTCTCTCAGGGCGATACCGCAGATCGCTTCTATATCATTACTCGTGGCGCAGTGGACATCTTCTTGCCGCACCCCGATGGGCAAGAGATCCACGTAGATCGGCTCACTGAAGGGCAGTACTTCGGCGAGATCGGCTTGCTCAATGGCGATTCGCGGACAGCTAATGTGCGCGCCTACCCTGACGGAGAAGTGGAAGTGGCCACGTTGGATCGGGAAGGTTTCTTCATCCTGTTGCAAGAATCGGAGCAGACCCAAGTGGTGTTGGAGCGCATGCGCCAAGCTCGCCTCGAGCGCGATCAGCGCAACCTTAAGAATGGGGCCGAGCGGAGCAGCAGCAATAGCACGCCCAATGTACCTGCCCCTGCTTCAGAGCCAGTTGAGATTGAGTAGTTAGCATATGTAGACATCCAACAGTAGCCAAGTAAGACGGAGAGAGGTACTCTATGCGTGCATGGATTTTCGGATTGATCGGAGTAGCGGTTCTCGCGGCACTCGGCTTCCTCTTCTTTGGGGGCGGCGATCAGCCAGATACCGCGCAGCAGGAACAAGACCAGTTGCAACTGCTCCCCCCAATCACTGCGAGTGAGCGGGTAATTGCTGAAGCCGAGGTTGTGCCCGAAGCCTTCGTAGATATTGCCTTCGAGTTGAATGGCACGGTCGCGGAAGTGCTGGTGAAAGAAGGCGATCTGGTGCAGGCTGGGGATGTGATCGCCCGCCTTGATACCCGCGATCTGGAGTTGATTGTGAAGCAGCGGGCCGCGGACTTGGCGATGGCTCGCGCCGCATACGAGTCGCTTTTGGCGGGGGCAACCCAAGAGGAGATTGACGCATCGGCGGCCCGGCTTGCCAATGCCCAAGCCAACCTTGCCCAGCGCGAAGCCGATATTGCCCGTTTCCAAGCCGATGTGGCCCAAGCTCAAGGCAACCTGCTCAGTCGGCAGGGGGATGTGACTACAGCTGACATTGCTGCTGCCGAAGCCGAACTGAATGAGGCGCAGGCGGCTCTCGCTGATCTGCTCGATGGCGAAGATGCCGTGCGTATCCAGACCGCGCAAGCGGCCGTAGATGAAGCCCGCGCCCGCTTGAATGAGACCCTCGCTGGAGCCAAACCAGAAGATGTGCGGCTGGCACAGGCCCGCCTTGAGGAAGCGCAAGTGCGTTTGGAGGCTGACCGCAACCGGCTCTCGGCTGATAAGACCCGCGCCCAAGCCACGATGGAGATTCGCGCCAACGAGTTGCGTAATCGCCAAGATGAGTACAGCCGCATCTACTGGGACATTCGTGAGATCGAGCGCGAAATGAATAATATCAATCAGCAACGCTGGCGTGATCTGAAAGACCGCGAAGAACAAGCTTTGCGGCGGGTACAGGATGCCGAGGCGCAACTGGAGCAGGCGCGGGTCGAATTTGAAGCCGCGCAGCAAGCTGAAATCACAGGTGTGCAAGTTGGCGAGGCTAGTGTCGCCCAAGCTCGTGCTCAGCTCGACAACCTGCTCGCGCTGCCCCGCCCAGCCGACGTGGAGGTGGCCCGTGCTCGCCTAAACGATGCCGAAGCTCGGTTGGCTGATGTGCTTCAGCCGGCCAAGCCGGATCAAGTTGCGGCTGCGAATGCCCGCATCGCCCGCGCTCAAGCCAACTTAGAGCGACTGTTTGGTGCACAACGGGCGGGCCAGATCGCTGCTGCTGAAGCAAGTGTAGCTGCTGCAATGGCCAATATCGAGACGGCCAATGCCAGTGTTGCCGCGAGTGCGGCCGACGTGGAACGGGCCCGGGCTGAGCTAGAGAAAGTCCAATCGCCTCCGCGTGAGCCGGACATCAAGGATCGGGAAGCCCGTATTGAGCAGGCCCAAGTTGCGCTGAGCCAAGCTGAACTCAATTTGGAGAAGGCCACTTTGCGGGCCCCAATGAGTGGCGTGATTGTCAATTTTGATACGAAAGTCGGTGAGCGCGTGGTTGCCAATACCTCGCGTGGCTCGATAGCCGATCTGTCGGCGTGGAAGATCCAAACGACTGATTTAACTGAATTGGGGATTGTGCGCGTGCGAGTAGGCGACAAAGCCGAGATTACCTTTGATGCAATCCCTAATCTCGTGTTGCCGGGCGTGGTCAGTGAAATTCGTGAATTGGGTGAGCTACGGCAGGGTGACATTGTCTACCGCGTGACGGTGCGCCCGACTGAGTGGGATGATCGCTTGCGCTGGCGCATGACGGCAACGGTTTCGATTGAGCCATCTGATCCGTTCGGTGCGCGTCCTACGTCAAGCCCTAATAGCAGCGATACGGAGCAGATGGGCGCACCAATTCCCACTGCAACGCCGCGCCCTTAACGCAATAACAACCCACACCGCATCGGGACTGTCGCCTCACCGTCCTGCGGGCGGGGGAGGTGGTTGGCTTTGAGGTGTGATGCACCCCGATGGATACTGATCTGGGCAACGTTCCCGTGCCCAATAAGGAGAAGGCATGCCAGAGATTGATTACACACGCAAATGGTATGTGATGGGCGCGATTGCCATAGGCATTTTTTTGGCAACGATAGATGGCAGCATTGTCAATCTGGCCTTGCCCACGCTGGTCACCGATCTGAAGACCAGCTTCGCGGTAGTGCAGTGGGTGGTGCTGGTGTATCTGCTTACGTTGGCCACGCTGCTGCTATCGGTCGGGCGGATCGCCGATATTCTTGGCAAGAAGCGCATCTACACGCTCGGTTTCGTCGTCTTTACCGTTGGCTCAATGCTCTGTGGTATAGCTCCGAATGTTTGGTGGCTGATTGGCTTCCGCGTGCTCCAAGCCATTGGCGCAACCATGATTCTTGCGCTCGGCCCAGCACTGTTGATTGATGCGTTCCCGCCCAGCGAACGTGGTAAAGTCCTCGGTTTGTCGGGCATGGCCGTGTCGGTTGGGATCGTCTCTGGGCCGGTGCTCGGCGGCTTGATTCTGCAATATGCCTCGTGGCATTGGATTTTCTACGTCAATGTGCCAGTTGGGATCATTGGCACGTATGTGGCAGCGCGGGTGCTGCCCAATCCGCCTGCTCCTGGCGGGCAACGCTTTGATTACGTGGGGTCGGGTTTGCTGTTTATCGGCTTGCTCACGCTCCTGCTAGCCCTGAGCTTTACACAGCAGCTCGGCTTCACCGATGCACGGGTGCTGGGCTTGTTGGGGGTTGCTGGAGCTAGCTTAAGTGCATTCGTGGCGGTGCAGCTCCGGGTTGAGCAACCTTTGATCAACCTGCGCCTGTTCCAAAACCCAGACTTGAGCATCAACGTGACCAATGGGTTTATCACCTTTATGTTAGTTGGGGCAGTTTTTCTGTTATTGCCCTTCTACTTGGAGAATATGCTCGGCTTCTCGCCTCGTGAAGTCGGCCTGATCCAAGCCATCGTCCCGATTACACTGGGCATTATGGCTCCAATTGCCGGCGGGCTGTCGGATCGCTACGGTACTCGTGGCATCTCGATCATTGGGCTGACGGTGTTGCTGCTCGGTTATGTGCTGATCAGCAACTTCGATGCAAATACAACTGTGCCCATCTTTCTGCTGAGCCTTGCGCCGATTGGAATTGGGATGGGCATCTTCCAATCGCCCAACAACAGTAGCATCATGGCGGCGGCTCCGGCACACCAGCGCGGTGTGATTTCGAGCTTGCTAGCGATTACCCGCACAATGGGGCAGACGGTGGGGATTGCAGTGATGGGTGCACTATGGGCCAGCCGAGTCATGTTTTATGAAGGGCAATCGCTTGCGGGCGGCGCAACCACGGCCTCAATCAACGCACAGTTGCTTGCTCTCCACGATACCTTTCTGGTTGCAGTCGGCTTAATCGCCTTTGCACTGCTACTGTGCATCGGTGGCTGGCTGCACCACCGCCGCACCACAAGTTCGGCATCGGCGGCGGCGTAGCTCTTCCTACCTGAACTCTAGAGACCGGCCATGCATCAACCTGATGTCATCTACCTTGACCACGCCGCTACAACGGCCCTTGATCCGGCGGTGTTTGCGGCGATGCAGCCCTACTTCATGGACTGCCCCGGCAACCCTTCCAGCATTCACCAGATCGGGCGCAAGGCGTTGCAGGCGATAGATGCTGCGCGGCTGACGTTGTGCGCGGTACTGGGCTGTAGCCAGCGTGAGATCATCATCACCAGTAGTGGCTCCGAATCAGATAACCTTGCCATTAAAGGTGTGGCTTTGGCCCAGCACCAGCGTGGCAAGGGGCAACATATTATCTCGACGGCGATTGAGCATCACGCTGTGCTTGATGCGCTGGAGTATTTACAACACTTCGGTTTCGAGGTGACCTTGCTGCCAGTAGACCGCGCTGGGCGCGTTCGTGTGGCTGATCTACAGGCAGCGATGCGCCCCGATACGGTGCTCGTCTCGGTGATGTATGCGAATAACGAAACCGGAGTGATCCAGCCGATAGCCGAGATCGGTGCGCTGTGCCGTGAGCGCGGCATCCCCTGCCACACCGATGCGGTGCAGGCCGTAGGCCTGTTGCCGATCCAGCCCGCCCAGCTGAATGTAGATTTGTTGACCCTCGCCGCGCACAAATTCTATGGGCCGAAAGGGATCGGCTTGCTTTACATTCGGCGCGGCACACCGCTCCTGCCGCAGATCAATGGCGGCGGGCAAGAGCGGCGGCGGCGGGCCGGCACTGAGAATACGCCCGCGATTGTTGGCATGGCGGTGGCCCTCGAACGTGCCGAACAGCAGCGTGATGCCTATGCCCAGCACTGCATGGCCCTGCGCGACCAGCTGATACAGGGGGTGCTTGAGCAGATTTCAGATACGTGGCTGAACGGGCATGCTACGCACCGCCTGCCCAACAATGCCAATCTCGGCTTTGCGGGCGTAGATGCGGAGAGCATCTTGCTGCTGCTCGATCAGCATGGCGTATGTGCCAGCAGTGGCAGCGCATGTACCAGTGGCTCGCTCGATCCGTCGCATGTGCTGCTGGCGATGGGCTTATCGCCTGACGAGGCAAGTGCCTCCGTGCGCCTGACTGTCGGCAGAGCTACCACTACGGCCCAGATCGAGCGCACGCTGGCCGTGCTAGCGGATGTGGTCTCACGCCTACGGCAGAGTGCGTAGACCCCACGAGCAGGAGCTGTCCGGACCTTAGCATCCGCTCCCTCCGCCCTGCGACGGATGCCCGCCAAGCTGTTCGGGTGGATCATACATAGGTGATACCGACACATAGGGCTGAAGTCAAGGAGCATCATCCGCAATGATCGGCGGTATTCTGTATGGTCTGGGCGCAGCCCTTGGCTGGGGTGTGTCCGATTTTTTTGCGGCGCGAGCCGTGCGAACACTCGGCGTGACCCTCACGATTGTCTACCTGCAAGTCATTGGCATCCTCAGCTTCGGCGTGGTGATGGCACTGGTTGGCGGTTTGCCGCAGCTTACCCTGCCTCTGTGGGCGTGGCTGTTTGGTATCAGTATCTTCAACTCGGCTGGGGCATTCTTCATTTATCGCGCCTATATGGTCGGGATGGTTTCGCTGGTTGCCCCGATTGTCTCCAGCTACGGGGTGATTACGCTCACGTTGGCGGTGCTGTTCAGTGGCGAACAGCCCTCGCAGCGTGCGATTGGCGGCGCATTGATCACCGTGTTCGGGGTGATGCTCGTTTCAACGATCTCGCCTGACCGCACGGGTATAACCCAGCTTTCGCTGCGTGGCATTCCGGCAGCACTCGGCGCAATGCTCAGTTTCGGCATCTATCTGTGGGCGATTGATCGGGTGATTGCCGATACGGGCGTACTCTTGCCCGTGATGACGGGCAAAATCACCGATCTGCTGCTCGCAATTGGGCTGCTGTTTGTGCGTCGCCGTCCCTTCATTCGCCCCTCACGAGAGCTGTGGTGGCGCATCATCGTCGTCTCAATCCTTAACTCGATTGGCTTTCTCACCTATAACATCGGCGTAACAATGGCTGATGCGGCGATTGTAGGGCCCGTCTCCTCGCTGGCTAGCCCGGTTACGATTCTGCTGGCGTGGCTGTTCTTCCGTGAACGCCTGAGTCGCATCCAGTGGACGGGGGTCACGATTATCCTGATTGGCGTGGTTCTGATCAGCCTGTAGCTGGGCTAGGTGTGCGCCGTGCTGCCGCCCAGATCAGGCGAACCCGTTCGCGCATGGCGTAGGGCTGGAAGGCAAAGAGGAGTACGTAGAAGGCAATGAAGGTGTAGCCCAGCTTCCACACCACCCGCCACCACACATCCAGCTCAGTAAGGGCGGGGATGCGGGTGAGCAGCAGGTAGCCGCCCACTGTGAGGAGCGTGACCAGTAGTGGCACAGCCAATTCGCGCACCATGTTGATCTGCACCTCGCGCAGAATGTCGCGGTAGATCAGCAGCATACCAACGGCAAACGCTAGCCCGACTGCGCCAGTTGTGCCCAGTGCGCCAAACCAGAGCGTAAGTGGCAGCCCAGCGATAGCCAGCACTGCGACTTGGACGGTCATGAAGATTAGGGGTAGGCGCGGCTTGCCAATAGCCACAAACAGGTTGCTGGCGTTCTCCCACAGCGGGCGGATCACCGCAAACAGCACAAGGATGCGCAGGAAGATCGCGGCGGGCAGCCAATCTGGCCCATAGAGCAGCATGATAATATCGGCGGCGGCAAGGAAGATGGCCAGTGCCAGCGGCATGGCCAGCATCACAATCAGCCAGATCACCATAGCCACACTTTTTTGCAAGCGGATCACATCATCCTGCAAATGGGCGTAGGTGTACAGCGCAATGCGGGCGGTGAGTGCGGCCAGCAGCGTGCTGGGCCACTGCGCGGTGCGGTAGGCCCGATCATAGAAGCCCAGCACACTGACCCCAACAAATGTCATAATGTAGAAGTTGTCCAGTTGCGTGAGCAGCATGGTTGCTAGCATGCCC
The DNA here is from genome assembly GCA_937967405.1 of uncultured Chloroflexales bacterium. Lineage (GTDB taxonomy): Bacteria > Chloroflexota > Chloroflexia > Chloroflexales > Chloroflexaceae > JAAUTZ01. The sequence continues at coordinate 19,783 of CALCJV010000142.1, forward strand.
AGCCCAACGATGCCACCATAGCGCAGGAAATGTGCGGCGAGAGGGCGATCTCGCTGCCAACGCCCGCGCTCCACGAGCAATCCCGCCCGCCATGCCAGCCACAGCACGCCCGCTAGTTGCAACACATATTGCACATACACGAACCCGATCAGACTGGCTACGCCGGCTCCGCGTAGGGCGAGCACAATGCCAACGGCGTAGGCAAGCGGTGCAACCAGCATATTGACGATGCTTACCCCCGTGAAGAGGAGTTCTTTTTCGAGCAGCACGCGCCACACATTGGCAAATCCATCGAGTGCAGCGGCGAGCGAGAGGATCAGTGCCACTAGCAGCACCTGATCGCCGCCGGCCACCCATGTGCCGTAGCCAAGCCAGTGCAACAACACAAGGATACCGCTTGCTAGGAGCACGCCGCCCGCGATTGCTGCTAGCTCTAGCCCAATGTAGGTAGCACGGGCAGTGCTAGCGGCAGCGGGATCGTGTGGGTCGGGGCGATAGTTGATGTAGGCATAGTTTAAGCCGAGCTTGTTTTGTAGGCGCAGTAGCTCGACAAAGAACATGGCTCCGGCGAATGTGCCAAATACGACTGCGTCGTTGATGATGCGGGTGAGGGCGATAATGGCTAGAAAGCCGATCAGTACCATCCAGTACGAGCTAGCAACGACCCACAGCCCGCCGCGCACGGCCCGCTGCGAGAGGGTGCTGGGATCATTGGTGGGGCTGGTGTGGGTCGGCGTGGTCATATGCTCCACGCAGGGGATAAGACCGCTTCGAATATCGGAGGCATCAAGTACTCCTTGTAGATCACACTCGTCGGTATTATAGCGCAAACGGAATGACTCTCCGTACACGGGGCGGGAGAGCGTGGTGGAGATATGAGAGCATGCAGAGAAACCGTGGCTGCTGGCGATGCAACCTTTAGAATCGGGGTATGATACATAAGGGTACATTGGCAATGTACCAACCCGCAAGAAACAACAGCCTGAGTTGGATAGAAAGGGTTACATTCACATGGATCGAGTGTATGTGATGCAGTTGGTGCGTTCATTTCAGTGTGGCTACCTGAGCCGCCGTGAGTTTTTACAACGGGCTTCGCTGGTGGTGGGCAGCACCGCGGCGGCAAGCCTGCTCGCGGCATGCGGGGTTGCGCCAACGGCTCCCGTACCGCCGCCGGTTGTGGCTCCGCCGGTTGCGCCCCAACCGTCTCGGCCGATGGGGATGGGTGAAGGTGTCGGTATTATAGATGCGAATGTCCGCTACGGTGAAGGCGGTGCGTTGATGGGCTACCTTGCCCGCTCGATGGATAACACGGGGCGCAATGCCGTGATTGTGATTCAGGAGTGGTGGGGCTTGAACAACCACATCCGCAATGTGACGCGCCGCTTTGCCGATCAGGGCTTCGTTGCGCTTGCGCCTGATCTGTACAATGGCGTAACCACGACCGAGCCGGATGAAGCTCGCAAGCTGGTGATGGAATTGGATATGATGCAGGCGGTGCAGGAGATTCGGCAGGCGGCTGAGTTTCTGCTGGCACAGGATTACGTGATTGGCGCAAAAGTTGGTGTGGTGGGCTTCTGCATGGGTGGCGGCTTGGCTTTACAAACCGCCTTAAATAATGCAGACTTGATTGGTGCAGCAGTTGCCTTCTATGGTCGCCCGTTAGACGTGGGGGATGCGGCTCGCATGGAAGTGCCAACCTTAGGCTTGTTTGGGGCGGATGATCAGGGCATCCCAGCCGAGGCGGTGCAGGCGATGGAACAGGGCTTTGTGGCGGCGGGCATCCCGCACGAGATCAAGATCTATCCGGGTGCGGGGCACGCCTTCTTCAACGATGAGCGGGCGAGCTACAATCCGGCAGCAGCCCGCGATGCGTGGAACCGGACGAATCTGTGGTTCCGCACCTTCCTGCAAAACGTGTAGCTTCAGATGAGGTGCGAGGTATCAGGTGACAGGTGTTAGGGACAGAGTGCAGCTCTATTTGGAGCGGGGCAACACCCCTATGCGCTGACACCGGACACCTAGCACCTGACACCTCTTCCGGGCTTAGGCGGCAGTTGAAGTGCGGTAGATGGGGAAGTTGGGCAAGCCTTGCCAGATGTTGGCGGCGGTAGTCGGTATGGGCGTGAGTTGGTAGGTGGCGTACAGGCGCGTGGCAATCGCGGCCCGCAGGCGTGTTTTCTGGGCTTGAGCGAGCGGATCGGTGCGCCCAGCGAGAGCTGCGATCTGGCTATTGTAGGCCACACACGCATCCAGATTGCGGTAGAATTGCGGGTTGTCAATCGGGAGCGAGACGGGGAAAACCTGCGTCACAATCTCGTTGCACAGACGGATTACCTTCTGATCATAGTCGCGCCAATTTAGCCCCATTGCAGCGTAGAAGCTGGCTCGGCTCGCATCGTTCAGGTACATCGTCGCATACACAGCAAGCAGGAAGAAGCGAATCCAGCGCACGTTGCCACCCTGCAATAGCTCTGGCTGGCTTCGCATCAGCAGCGCGAAGAACTCTCCATGCCGATACTCATCGTTGCACCACTGCTCAAACCACTTGAAGATGGGGTGGATCATGTACTGCGGATTGCGCTCAAGGTGGCGATAGATGGTGATGTAGCGGGCATAGCCAATCTTCTCGGACAAGTACGTGGCATAAAAGATAAATTTGGGCTTGAAGTGGGTGTACCGCTTGCGCGTTTGCAGCACACGCAGGTTCAGAGCCACATTCAGGTCGGCCATCGTTTTGTTGAGGAACCCAGCGTGGCGACCCTCGTCGCGGCTCATATACTTAAACGTTGCGCGGAGGATTGGATCGTGCAGGTGCTTGTACATCTCGGCGTACAGTAGGCAGCCGCTAAACTCAGCGGTGCAGCTGCGCTCTAGAAATTCGATGAAGGCTTGGCGTGCGGGCATGTCGTCGAAATCGGCGAGGAACTCGTCATTGCGGACGAAGTGGTTCCGGTTGTAGTCACGCTCAAATTCACGCATCATCCACGCAAATTCCTCCTGCATGTGGGCAATCCGGAGCTTATCTACCTCGTCAAAATCGGTCGTGTAGAAACGCGGCTGGAGTATCGCCTCTTGCAGCGCATGGCGGGTGGTGCTATTCAGATCGGGCATCACTTCCATCAGTGTAAACTCCTTTGGCTAGGGGTGCTCTACCAATTCGCTAATCTCAATAATACTACTCCGCTTGATCACATTCCGGCGCAGCCAGCTCGCTTTGTGCACGCGCACTGGGCTGGTGTAGGTGATCTCGCCGTGGGTTTCGCCCGCGACTTCCGGCATCGTTTCAATAATCAAAGTGTCGCCCGGCTCAATCTCCATCGCCGATGGCAAATCAACGTGCAAATGGAAATGCTCATGTTCGCTCTGCAAATGCACGGTAGCCGTGCCGCGCAGCAGTGTCTCGCGGGTATACCAATGCCACAGTGCCGCTATGGCTGCACCGGCGAGTAGGCTGGCTCCCAATCCTCGTCGCATCCTTGTGGCTCCTTCTCGATTGCACCCACGCGGGTGTGAGGATGCCCCCGTTGCTTTCGTTCACTACCAAAAGCGGGGTCGTAAGCAGCAGTGGTGTAGTACAGAATAGGTACTACGACCATTGTAAGGTTATCACCTAAAAATGTCAAGCAGTACAAAAGATTTGCATAACATGAACAATGCCTGTGCCCATGATTCAACATCAATGAAGCGGGGTGTGGTAGCAGGGATTGCGCCCCTGCGGTTAGTGGTTCTGGTCTGAGTCGGGTGCACCCGATGGACTTGGGGCAGCGGTGATCATCGCATCTGTGGGCGGGCGGAGCGATAGGGCTTGCTCAAGGACGATAGGGTCTTCAGGGGGTTCGTGCATGAGCCAGTAGTAACAGCCAGCGGCAACGGGGGTGAGCAGCCAGAAATTGAACAGACGAAAGATGATCGCGGCGGCAACAGCGGCACTCCCAACCCCTAGCTGCAACAGCACCGCGACAATCGCCGCCTCCACCGTGCCACCGCCGCCGGGCAGCACATTAAAGGTACTGGTAATCAAAGCGATGCCAAACGCAGTCAAAACAATGGCAAAGCTGGTATGCGTACCCAAGCTGCGGAGTACCACTAGCATCGCCAATGCGTGCCCGTTTAGCCCGATCAGCTGCACCACCACCAACCGCACGAGATCATGGCGGCGGTTCATCAGCATCTGGCGGCTGGTAACGAGGCGGCGCACCCCCCGTTCGATCCAGTTGGCTCCAAGCCGTTGCTGAAGCGTATCGCCTAAGCTCCGGTTAAGTGTGTGCAACCAGCGTTCGAGTTCAGCTTGGCTACGGGTCAGCACATATGCAGCCGATCCAATGAGCGTGAGGGCAACCAATGCTGCTATATAGCTGGCACTACCCGTCGCCAGCCCGTGCAGTGTGAGGTAGATCAGGCTGAAGGCAAAAATGAGCAGCATGGCCGAGACGTAGCTCAGGCTTTCCATTGAGGCAACCAGTGCCGACTCAACCGGAGGGATGCCGCGCCGCCGAAATACGCCCATCAGGAAGGCATAACTGCCCACACCGCCCGCAGGCACGGATTGGCTAATGATGATCGCCACTAGCCCAGTGGCCCATGTGCGGAAAAAGCCCAAGCGGTAGCCGATGGAGTGCAGCGTTAAGGCAAGCACCTGTGCACTGGTTAGGTAGCTGATCAAGATCACCACCAACGCAAGCACGAGCCATGCCCGATTGGCATCGGCAACGACTAGAAACGCTTCAGCGAGCCATGCCCGATTCATGAAGGCGAGCAGCAGAATCCCCGCGCTGATCAAGCCACTGGTTAAGACACGCCAATGTTTGTGTACAAATTGCATAGGCTCACGTATATTCGATCATAAAATCGGTGAGCGTGCGTTCTGGCTCTTGCCACTGCACCTGCACGCGCTCGACCTTTGCTTGTGGGGGGCCTCCATAGCACCAACTAATGATGCGCCGCACCGCTGCGTTGCCGCCTTCAAGATGGGCTTCAACGCACCCATCGGGGGTGTTTCGCACCCACCCCACGACCCCCACCTGCCGCGCCTGATCGCGTAGCGCAATGCGAAAGCCTACGCCCTGCACTTTGCCTGAGATGAGAAGCCGCGCACAGATATGGTCAAGCGTCATAACGTGTTTCTTTCTGCTCTCGCTTGCTCTTGAAGCATTAGCCCCGATACAGGGTCACATAGCTCTGCCCGCCGCGCTGGGTCGGGTAGCCATCGGGCACACGATAGTAGGATGAGCCGTGTGCGATCACCTGTAGCCCCAGCGTAGCACACAGCCGTCGCACGACCCCAACCCGCACCACCAAGCTGATCTGGTTGGCGGTGGCGTGCGGTACTTCGCGGTAACCGCGCCACCACCAGCGTACTTGATGCAGGGCATGCAATTGCCCAAATCGCCCAAAGTAGAGCTGCGCGACCCCGCCTGCCCGCAAGCACCGCCGAGTCTCGTGCAGGTAGCGCACCAGAACTGCGTAACGCGGCAGATGCTGTAACACAATGAACGAGTAGATCAAGTCTACACTTGCATCTGCCACTGGCAGCACATCGCCCTGCGTGCGGTAGAGTTGAAAGTTGTGCCGCCCCGCCGCCCGCAACTGTTGGGCAACATAGCCTGCCTCAGCGTGAATATCTACCCCATGGACCCAACCGAAGAAGTGGCTTGCCGCATACAGCAGACGACCACCGCCGTAGCCGATTTCGAGGGCAGTGCACTGCTCTGGGCGATCCATGTGGGCACACACCGGTGGGGTGAGAATGTGCATCCCGAAATCCCAGAAGCCGCGCACCATTGCTTGGGTAGCATCTTGGGCTGCCTCGCGGTTGAACCATGCCGTAAAGCTCTGCGCCCCAGCATAGCGGGCTTGGGCAATCGCCTGTGTGTACTTGTGCTGGTGTGCCGCCAGCTGGGCCGCGTAGGAACGCATAGCTCCTCATACTGTCACTGACATTTACGATCATAGCACGAAGGCGGTAGTGCGTCAATTGTTTATCGCTTCGGTGAGCGTTATCACAATGCTTCTAGGTGATTATGACGGGTTGCTAGGGGGCTACGGACGCTGCTGCAACAGGAGTAGCACACCACTCATCACCAACATCAACGGAGCTAATCTAGTTAGGGCGGCACTGCTAAGCTGCTCCATCACGATCAGCCCACCGATACCTACCAATACGTAGCCGAGCGTGTACCAGTTGCGGCGACCCACGTGATGGGCAACAAGCGGCGTGGTGGGCAGAATTGGTGGGCATGGAGCGGTGCGTGCCGACGGGCGGTGCAACAACTATCGCTGATCGCGGGGCTTGGCTTACCCCTCAATCTCCGCAATAGCATCCGCCGGACTGACCCCGCTATACATACACTTGAACATGCCGGGCAGATACTTGTCCATCATCCGCACGGCGGGCCACAGTGCGTTGCGGATCAGTTCATCACTCAACTCTACATCCTCAAAGTCGAAACTGCTTTTGTAGCGCACCTCGCCATCGCTCAAATCCATCTCAAAGTTGCCGATGTACATCCCGTAATTTGCGCGAGTGAGGTACTCGCTGACCAGTGTACGGTGGCTTTCAGGGACTTTGACGGGTGCAAGAACGTAAAACACAAACTGTTCGGCT
>CALCJV010000143.1 GCA_937967405.1 uncultured Chloroflexales bacterium
ACCAAAGGTGTTGGCGGTGGCTCTGGGGTGGGCGGCTGCAACCCGGCAACCAGCGTGGGGATACTAGGGACAGCGGGCAAGCGCGGGAAGAAGGCCATTCCGGTTTGGCGTGAGACCAATATCAGCACTCCCACCAGCACAAGCAGCGCGATGCCGATCAAGGTCAGCATACACGAGCGGGCATGGCGTTGGCGGCGAGCACGGCGTTTATCGAGATAGCGTTGGCGGGTTGAGCGGTGATCTACAGGCATGCTTCGAGCATTCTTGGCTGGTTAGGGCGGTTGATCAGTTGGGTATAGTATACCATACTCCCCCAGTTGACGCGCCCTGTAAGGATGGTATAATCAGGGGCGCGTTGCCGAGACAAGCGGAGTTCGGGAGAAGGTATGCTCAATCAAACTGAACCAGCTACGGGCACTCCCGTAGCCGTGCTGATTCTGCAATGGGTGCTGTTTCTGCTTCAGATCGGCTTGTTGCTCGGTGGCATCTACCTCGCCTTTATGCGAAAAGACACGAAGCCCCTGCGCCGCGATCTGGTGCGCCGCTTTGGGTATTATGCGATTGCGCTCGGCGGCTTGGGCTTGCTGCTCGGTGCAGCCACGATTAGCAACACGGGCGTATTTGCATCCCCATTCTGGCTGTATGGCTTAGCGGTGATTGAACTAGGGGTGGCCGGCTATGCGGCCTATGTAGCGCGGGTGCAGTATCCGCAAATGATGAGTGCCACAGCGGCAAGTCGTAGCTCTAGTCCGGCGCGGCCCAAGCCAACGCCTGCGGTGAAGAAGGTGGCTCCTTCCGCCCCAAGCGAGCCTACGTCCCCTCCCGAACCACCGCGCACCGCCCGCCGCGGTGCCCGCCGCGACCGTAAGCGCAAATCGCGCTAGCACGGGGCTAGGTGTCCGGGTTTCGGGAGCGTGTCCCTACCCGTTACTCCATCAATGCCCGCGCCGCCACCATCAGCCCATCCTCATCAGCGTAGAGGTAGTGCCCGGGCACAAACTGTACGCCCAGAAACGTCACAGGAAGATCGCGCTGCCCTGTGCCGAGCTTCACGCTTTTGCGGGGGTGGGGGGCCAGTGCCCATACACCGAGCGGCATCGTGGCAAGCTGGGCGGAGTCGCGGATGCAGCCCCACACGATGATCCCGCGCCAGCCATTCTGCACCGCGAGTTGGGCGAGTTGATCGCCGACGAGCGCACAGCGTTTTGAGCCGCCCCCATCTACTACCAACACCCGCCCGTTGCTCGGCTCTGCCAATACGGCTCGCACGAGGGTATTATCCTCATACACTTTGAGTGTAGTAATGATGCCGGTACAGCTCAGTGCGCCCCCATAATTCACCAGATCAGGGCTAGTGATGTGCAGTTCATCACCATACTGATCACACAGATCAGCCGTTGTCCACTTCATGAGTTAGGTCTCCTTCCTATGATTTGGATCACTGCGAATGTTGACGGGTAGGCCTGAGTTGGGTATAGTTAGAGTAATTATACCGAACAATCCCAACGAACCTCGCACCATGCAGGATCTTGGTCAACATGGAGCGGAACATTCGCACTGCTGCCCCATCGCCTAGCCGAGCGGGGATTTTTTGTCCCTCACGTTGCTGCATGCTGTGGTGCGGCGTGCTGACGACTCAATCCTATTTGATGAGCCAAGCTGTAACCAGAACTGAAAGGAGGAATCCCATGCCAGCTACGATTGCTTGGGACAACAAGATTGCCTACGATGGGCTGACCTTTGATGATGTCCTGTTGATCCCGGCCCACTCGGAGGTGTTGCCCGCAGAGGTAGATGTAAGTACCCAATTCACGCGCAAGCTGCGCCTGAATATCCCGATAGTAAGTGCCGCGATGGATACTGTGACCGAACACCGCCTTGCGATTGGGCTGGCGCGGGAGGGTGGCATCGGCATCATTCACAAGAATATGGGCATCGCTGAGCAAGCTGAGATGATCCGTAAGGTCAAGCGTTCGGAAAGTGGCATGATTACTGATCCGATCACGATGGAGCCAGACAAGTCGGTGGGCGATGCGCTTGATCTGATGTCCGAGTATCGCATTAGTGGTATCCCGATTGCGACTGCTGAGGGGAATCTGGTCGGTATCTTGACCAACCGCGATCTGCGCTTTGAGACAGATCGCACGCGCCCAGTGCGTGAATTGATGACCACCGACAATCTTGTGACTGTGCCCGAAGGCACAACGTTGGAAGAGGCGAAAGAGATGCTGCACCGCCACCGAATTGAGAAGTTGCTAGTGGTGGATAGTAAGGGCAAACTGAGTGGCTTGATTACGGTTAAGGATATTATGAAGCAGATCGAGTACCCGAACGCCGCCAAAGACGCGCAAGGGCGATTGTTGGTGGGGGCGGGGATTGGTGCAAGTGGAGACTATCTGGAGCGGGCGCAGGAGTTGGTGCGGGTTGGGGTGGATGTATTGGTGATTGACACAGCGCACGGGCATTCACAGAGCGTGTTGGATAGTGTTGTGCAGCTGCGTGAACGCTTCAGTCAGGTGCAGGTGGTGGCGGGCAACGTCTCAACCGGCGCAGCGACCGTGGCACTTGCCGAGCGGGGTGTGGATGCGGTGAAGGTGGGGCAGGGGCCCGGCTCGATCTGTACGACACGGGTGGTGTCGGGGGCCGGTATGCCCCAGATTACGGCGATCCTTGCGTGTGCGCGGGCGGCCGAGCGGTTCCAACTGCCGATCATTGCCGATGGCGGGATTAAGTACAGTGGCGATATTGTGAAGGCCCTTGCAGCGGGCGGGCATACCGTGATGATTGGCTCGCTGTTCGCAGGTACGGAGGAAAGCCCCGGCGAGACGATCCTGTACGAGGGGCGCACCTACAAGAGCTATCGCGGGATGGGCAGCATTGGGGCGATGCAACGTGGCAGCAGTGACCGCTACTTCCAGAATGGCGGTAGTGGGCGGCGGCAGAAGCTGGTGGCCGAGGGGATTGAGGGCATGGTTCCATACAAGGGTCCGCTGAGCGATACGGTGTTCCAGATGATTGGCGGGTTGCGGGCGGGCATGGGTTACGTCGGGGCCCGCACCATCGAGGCGTTGCGGCGTGAGGCGCAGTTTGTGCGGATCACGTCCTCCGGCTTGCTGGAGAGCCACCCGCACACCGTGATGATCACTAAAGAAGCCCCGAACTACGAGCGGCGGTATTAGCGCGGGTACGCGGCGGGGTTGTGGATGGCAGCCCCGCTGCGTGGTGCTGGGGGGTGGTATAATCGGAAGTAGAAAATTCGCAGATAAACGTGTATCATACGCGCTATGCATAAGGTAAACTCGTTGACATTCATTGATCTCTTTGCGGGGATCGGTGGCTTCCGGATCGCATTTGAACGGGCGGGTTGCCACTGTGTATTCTCATCCGAATGGGATAAGCACGCACAAGCAACGTATGTTGCGAACTATGGTGATCATCCTGCTGGGGATATTCGCCACGTTCCATCCTCCGCTATTCCAAGCCATGATATTCTCGTCGCTGGATTTCCTTGCCAACCATTTAGTATTGCTGGGGTCACCAAGCACAATGCGCTCGGTAATTCGCATGGTTTTGACCATGCAACGCAAGGCACGCTCTTTTTTGAAATCGCTCGGATCATCGCTGATTTGCGTCCATCGGCATTCGTCCTCGAAAACGTTAAGAACCTGAGAACGCATGATAGAGGAAAAACGTTTCAGGTAATGTTGCACACGCTGATCCATGAATTAGGCTATACGGTGTTTCACACGGTTCTTGATGCACAGCGCGTTGTTCCTCAGCATCGTGAACGCATCTACATTGTCGGGTTTCGTGAACCACGTGCTTTTCAGTTTCCTACATTACCTGATTTATCACCCAAAGTGATGGACATTTTGGAACCACAGGTTGATGAAAAGTATACCCTCTCCGATCACTTGTGGCAGTATTTACAAGCCTATGCCCAGAAACATCGAGGGAAGGGCAATGGGTTTGGCTTTGGGCTTGCAGATCTGCATGGGGTGACCCGCACGCTCAGTGCGCGGTATTACAAAGATGGTGCGGAAATTCTCATTCCTCAAGCCGGGAAGAACCCGCGTCGCTTGACTCCACGAGAGTGTGCACGGCTGATGGGCTACCCCGATGATTTTAAGATGGTGTGTAGCGATGCAAGGATGTATCAGCAGTTCGGCAATTCAGTGGTTGTGCCTGTCGTCGAACATCTTGCGCGGGCAGTGGTGGCGTGTTTGCAAAGACCAGTAGATGAAGGCTACGAGCCTCATATTGCCGCTTTGCAGCTTCCCCTTCCATTACATTAGAAAACGGGTGTACTTATTACTGGGAGAATCATGATGCCTGTGGAAATGGCTGCTGACGACTCCATTCGCTACTTGCAACGCTTTCTCGTGTCGAACAAAGCGCGTGGAATGATCGCGGAGTTGTCGCTCAAAACGGAGCTTGGAACCGCCAAACCGCAGATGACCAACAAGCTCTTAGCTGGTGGGTGGTTACTCTCGCCAAAAGTGGCTAATCCGCAACATCATCGTTATATGGCTTCAATCTTGCCTGTATTGTATACAACAAAGTCAGAGTTAGATACGGCAATAGCTGCCCTTGTGCATGATCGTGGGTGGCAAGCATTGGCTACATTCCTAAGCCAAAGTGGGATCGGTATTATCGTATGTGGTGCCACACCCCGATCTCGTGCTGCGAGCTATGCAAGCCTTCAGTGGCACAATTTTGTCTATCAGCAGGAGCAACTCCAATCAACTGAGGATGACTATCCCTTCATCACGTGGCCCGGCAATCGGGGTCGCCCATCAAATGGTGCTGCATGGCAGCACGACGTTATTGCTCGATTTGAGCAATCTAATCCAAGCGATTTGACCGAATTGGCCCTACGGCAGGCATTTTACTATGGCTATCTCAAGCAGGAACTAAAGAAACCGATTGAAGACCCTTATGATGTTGATGCGTTCATTGTAAGTTATCAAGGGGCCGTGATCCCGATTGAGATCAAAGAGAAAAGCCCAACTGAACGAGGTGAGTTTGGTGTAGATGCTGGACGTATTCTCATGCTCTTACGGCTCTGCATTGCTACCGATAGTAATGCAGTGTACTTGATCCGCGAAGTTGATCCATCACCATTGAGATCATTAGTTGGATGGAAATACATTACCCTTGCCGATATGATCATTGGCTGTCGCTGGAATCTGCAAGCAGGCGGGCGAGGGATGGGTGGTGGTGCTACACAGACGGTTATGATTGCGGGTGAGCTGTTTCAGGTATTTACCCAAACGAATTTTACTGAAGAATGGCTCGATCAGCATCGAAGCCTGCAACGCTCTGTCCGTGCAACGGCTACGCAATTAGCCCACGATCTCTCACGTTACCTTGAGCGTGCGCGGGTATAGCCCCCCCCGCTCATACCTGCACCGCCTGCCACCGCCCGCCAAAGAACCGCCACAACGTAGCGTAGGCCTGCGCTGTGAAGTCTATGCACATAGCTAGCCAAATGCCATTTAAGCCCATGCCCAGCACCCCTATCAGCAGCCACGTCAGCGGGAGCCGGATGAACCACGTTGTGGCGATCCGCGCATACAGTGGGAAGCGGGTATCGCCCGCGCCCCGCAACGCCCCATTCAGGATGAAGCCCACGGCGAGCGTCGGTTGGATCAGCCCGGCGGCGAGCAGAGCCGGTGCGCCGAGTGCTACCGCCTGTGGGTCATTCACGAATAGCCCCAGCAATTGCGCGGGAAAGAGCACAATCACGATGCCAACCAGTGTCATCCAGAGCATGCCCTGTAGCGTGGCTTCGTTGGCGCGGGCGTGGGCCTGCTGTGGCTCCTCTGCGCCCAGCGATTGCCCAACCAGTGCGCCTGCGGCATAGGCATAGCCAAAGCCGGGCAGGAACGAGATCGACTCGATGATGATGATTGCGGTGTGGGCCGCATAGGCAGCCGTGCCCAGATCATTGACGAAACGGATGAAGATGATCAGGGCGAGCTGAAACACCAGCATCTCACCCGCACTCGGCGCACCCACCACCGTCAGGCGGCGGAGGATGTCCGCATCCACACGCGGGCGCGGCAGCAACCGTAGCCCCGAACGCCCGCGCAGCAGCAGCCCAAGCACCACCACCCCACCCCCGATCCGCGCCACTGCCGTGCCGATGGCTGCGCCAGTAACACCGAGCGCGGGCATGCCCCAATTGCCACTGACGAGTAGCCACGTTAGGATGACATTCACGACATTTGCGCCGAGCATCACATACAGCGGCGTGCGCGTATCGCCGACCCCGCGCAGGCATGCTGTGCCGACCATCAGGAGCGCGGTTGGGATCAGCGACACACTGATGATCTGGATATACGTGGTGGCAAGCGGGCGCACCGCTAGCGGCGTGTTGAGCAGGGCCAGAAACGGCTGGGCCAAGACGATCATCACGAGCATGCCGACACTGCCCATGCCCACCGCAAACAGCAGCGATTGCTGCAACACATGCTGCATCTGGGCGGTAGCTTTAGCTCCGGCGGCGCGGGCGATCATGGCGGTGCTG
>CALCJV010000144.1 GCA_937967405.1 uncultured Chloroflexales bacterium
CCCTGTTGCACAACTTCGGTACGTCAGTATAATGAAAATGAACGCAAAGCGTGGGCTGTAAACGGGATGATCTCGAATGACACTTGCACGCTTTACTGCTACTATACACTCCAGCACAGCGTATTTCCATGAGGGAAAACCTCATGTTTTGGAGGACACACCAATGCCATCAGGGCAATCACGCAGTATCGGCGGAGAGAAGCTCCGCCGTCTCCGGCAGGACCGGCGCGGCGCAGATGGCCGTCGGCTCACCATCGAGGGGTTGGCACGGGCGGCGGGCTTCGACTACCGCACTATCTCGGACATCGAGCGGGGGGTGATGCCGAACCCTGCACTGGTCACCATTCAGCGCATCTTCACCGCCTTAGCGCAGGTTGCAGCCGTTGCTGTTGAGGACAAGAATGCGGTCTTGATGGCGTATGGCTATCAGCCGATCTTTGTGCCTCCCACCGATGCTGAGATTGCACGGGCGTGTCAGCTCTGGCTGGAGGAATACCAGCATATCTACCTCCCATCCTACCTCATCAGTTACGATCAACGGGTACTGGTTTGGAATCGCTATGCCCCACGGATGATGGGACTAACGCTCGAAACCTTGCCTTACGGCTCCATCGAGAATGTGCGGGTTTTCGACATGCTGTTCAACCAACAGTTGCCCTCGACGACGCGCTTGCTCAATGCTGATGAGCTAGCTCCGAAACTGCTGGCACTGGTGAAGGCGGAACTGCGCCCCTTCTGGGATGAGCCGTGGTACCATGAGATGGTTCGCACCGCAAGCGAAAACTATCCGGCATTCGGGCCAATCTGGGAAAGTATCCCCGATGATCTTAAGGCCGTTTCGATCCGCACGGTAGGCCCCATCCGGTTGCAATACGATGCGGATACGGTGCTGTCGTTCAATACCTATGGAGCCGATTTTGTCAGCGACCCGCGCTTCCGGGTGGTGCAGTATCATCCAGCAGACCCAACAACGATCAAGATTTGGAACCAGTGGGTGGAAGAGGAGACCCAGCGCGACGGGGCGTAGGCAGGGGGGGGCTGGGTGATATACGGGGTGGGGCGGGCAGAACGAGCCATCGCCCTGCCCGCCCTGTCGCGCCTACGTCCTGCGTCGAAAGACACTTAACATACCGTACTGGTCTTGCTGGAGCAAAACCCCCTGTTTCTCCAGCTTGATCAAGTCGGCTTCAATCGTGGATGGACTTACGCCGAGCCGACGAGCGAGTTGCGATTGATTTTTCGGATTGCGCTCGAGTTCGTTCACAATCGCCTCCATTCGAGCCTTCTTCTCTGACTTGCCCCCAAACATTGGTGTTCCTCCTCGCAGAGAAATCTTCACGGAAAAGAAAGACAGCCGCCAATTCCTCGAATGCGAGCACACTCACCCCCGCGGTGTGCCCGCATCCACATTCGTACCGTACAACAACAACCCCTGTTGCACAACTTCGGTACGTCAGTATAATGAAAGTGAACGCAAAGCGTGGGCTGTAAACGGAATAATCTGGAACGCCGCTTGCTCACTTTACTGCTATGATACACTCCAGCCCGGCGTATTTCCATGAGGGAAAACCTCATGTTTTGGAGGACACACCAATGCCATCAGGGCAATCACGCAGTATCGGCGGAGAGAAGCTCCGCAGCCTCCGGCAGGCTCGGCGCGGCGCAGATGGCCGCCGGCTCACCATCGAGGGGTTGGCACAGGCGGCGGGCTTCGACTACCGCACCATCTCGGACATCGAGCGGGGGGTGATGCCGACCCCTGCACTGGCCACCATGCAGCGCATCTTCACCGCCTTCGAACAATTTGCAGCCGTTGCTGTTGAGGACAAGAATGCGGTCTTGATGGCGTATGGCTATCAGCCGATCTTTGTGCCTCCCACCGATGCCGAGATCAAACAGACACGCGCATTGTGGGCAGCGCAATATTGCCATATGAAGCTGTCCGACTATCTCGTGACCTATACCCATGATTTGTGTATGAGGAAACCCTATGGCTGAGCATGATCGAACCATTCACGATCTTTCGGTGGAAGCCACCTTTGAACGGATCACATCACGTTGCCAGCCGCTCCCCGCCCAGCCGGTTGCGCTTGCAGATGCGGCGGGGTGCGTGCTTGCCGAAGCGGTGATAGCCCCGCACGCGCTGCCGCCATTTGCCAATGCGGGCATGGATGGCTTTGCTGTGCATGTCGCCGATCTGGCTGATGCCACCCCACAGCAACCCGTTGTGCTACCTGTGGCGGGGATTGTCCAAGCCGGTGATGCCGCAACTACGCCGCTGGTGCGCGGCACGACGATCCGTATTATGACGGGTGCGCTGCTGCCGCCGGGGGCTGAGGCGGTGGTGCCGCTAGAGGATGTCGAAGTATTGCCAAATGCACAGGTTGCCTTTCGCCAGCCCACTTCCGCCAAGCGGCACATCCGGCCGGCGGGGGAAGATGTGCCAGCCGATACGGTGGCGATTCCGGCGGGTAAGCTGCTGCGGGCGGCAGAGGTAGGGCTGTGTTGTGCCTTTGGGGTGACCACCGTCACGGTCATTCCGCGCCCGACTGTGGCGATCATCTCGACGGGCAATGAGTTGCTTGAGCCGCACGAGCCGCTTGTGCCCGGCAAGATTCGTGACGCAAACAGCCTTGCGCTGGCCGTTGCTGTCGGCGAATACGGCGCACAGCCCTATGTAGCGGGGATTGCCCGCGATACCCAAGCCGATCTGCACGCCAAGCTCGACTCGGCATTGGCGGCGGGAGCCAATCTGATTCTGACTTCGGCGGGGGCATCGGCGGGCGATTTCGATGTTGTGAGTGCGCTGATGCAGGCAGGGGATCGGCTGGAGGTGTGGCAGGTGAAGATGAAACCCGGCCGGCCGATGTTGTTTGGCACGTATGGCGGGGTGCCGCTGATCGGCTTGCCCGGCAATCCGGCTTCAGCCCTGATTGTCGCTGAGCTGTTTGTGAAGCCAGCGATTGCGCGGCTGCGGGGGCTGCCGGCCACGCTGCCGGCCACCGTGCCTGCGATCCTCGATGCGCCGCAGAAGGGCAGCAAGCGGCGGCATTACGTGCGGGCGTATGTCTCGCGTGAGGGCCACCAGTACCACGCCACGACACGCGGGATCGGGCACGGGAGTGGCTCGCTGAGTACGCTGGTGCGCGGCAATGCGCTGCTCGTTATTCCGGAGGGTGCGGGCGAAGTGGCAGCGGGCAGTGTGGTTGAGGCGATCCTGCTGTAGCAGGGGCTGTATTCACCGGACGTTGCGCCGATTGAAGCGGCATGCAGCCCGCTGCCAAGGCCCGCCTGTTGGGGCGATCAGCTTGAGGCGCGGTTGCCGTAATAGAATGCTACACCCCGCCACTCACTGTTTGAGTGGCGGGGTGTGCGTAGGCAGCGTAGATGGGCTAGGCGTTACTCGTGGATCCACGCATCGGTGTTGCGCTCCCACGTAATTAGCTCGCTCGCGGCGAAGAAGCGGCTAACCTCTGCTTCACCACTCTCTGGCGAGTCGGAAGCATGGATTAGGTTGCGCCCGATCTCCAAACCGAAATCACCGCGAATCGTGCCGGGCGCGGCATTCATCGGATTGGTTGCGCCGACGGTGTTGCGAATGATCTGGACGACATGCTTGCCCTGAATGGCAATCACAACAACCGGCGATGAGGTAATATAGCTGACAAGTGCGCCGAAGAAGGGTTTGCCTTCGTGTTCACCATAGTGGCTCTGGGCAAGTTCGGGCGAAACTTGCATCAGCTTCATGCCCATGAACTTCAGCCCACGCTGTTCGAGGCGGGTAATAATCTGACCGATCAACCCGCGTTGGACGGCATCTGGCTTCAGAATAATTAGTGACTTTTCCATAGGCGTATCACAACTCCTCGTTGTTGGCTCATGGCGTATCCCCCGTGGATCCACGCGCTTAGATCGGCACGGCCTCGCTGATCCGTTTAGCAGCGCGGCGCATCTCCATCTTGACTAAACCCAAATTGACGGTGCGTTGAGTAATTACGACAAGAATCAGGTCTTTGGCTTCAAGGACTAGAATCGAACCATCTTTGGCATCTATGATTGCATCGGTAAGTGTGCCCACGCCAATGCGCTTGGTGGCTTTGTCAATCTCGCCAAACACGGCAGCCGACATTGCGCCCAACACCTCAGCATCTTCTTCATCCAAAAGGGTGCTGGAAACCACAAGCCCATCTTTGCCTACAAGCAGACTTCCAATGACCCCGTCCACACGGATGAGGTCTTCAACTATGCGTCGCATAAGCTGCCCTTTCATTCTTGCAGCGTCAGCTTTCAACTACAGACGATGCACACGGTATCGGAAATCATTTATCTGAGAGCCTATTGTACACCAGATTCGGATGATGCAGTGCAGGGATGACTCACCCGCACCGCATCATCGCTCCATGTTGTGATCATCACGGTGTCCAGCTATAGGCTTGCATGGCCCGATGGACATCGCCCTGCCGGGTGTAGATGTCACCGAGCAAGCGATACAGCCGCCGCAGCACTATGGGATCACTCAGCTCATCAATCAAGTCGCGCAGGTCATCGCCAATCTCAGCTAGCATGGTCTCGCTTCGTAGGGCTAGTTTGTACTGTTGTAGGGCCACATCGGGGTAGCCTGCGTGGGCACTCAGGCGAGCTACGGCAAGACGCATGGATGTGTTATCGGGATCGCCCGCAAGTTGATCAATGTATTGATCAATCATAGTGTTACCGGTGCGTTGCTGCTCACCGATTGGAATTGAAGGACGGCTCGTGCTCTGCGGTGGCACAGGCGCAACCGCCGCAGGTGGGGGAGTGCGTACTGGAGCGGTTGTCTGGCGCGGGTGTGGGGGAGCGGCGGTAGCATCGGCAAAGGTATCTGGGGCTTTGCCCTTTTCCCGTAACTCGCTCAGCGATACGTAACGTCCACTCCGTTGCGGGGCTTCTTTGCGGGTTGGGCGTGGATCGCGGGCACGTGGATCGCGGGCACGAGTGGGTGGAACCACCTCTTCATCCAATGGGCGGGTTAGCACACGGGTCTGGCGTGGCTCTGGGCGGGGTGGCAGCACGACCCGTGCAGGCATTTCGCTTACGCCCGGCGGAGGCTGATCCCAGATATCATCGAGCTTGTCGAGAGGTTCCGGCGTGAAGGCAAGGTCTTCTGCGGAAGGAGGTGGGGGTGGCTCATCCGCAGGCCGCGGGCGCGTGCGCTCGACTTTGGGTGCGCCGCCGATAGCATCCACGATACCGAAATCGAAGCTATCATCAAGCCCTTCTGGTTCCGGCGCAGTGGCTGCAATCTCTAGCCCAAGCCCTTCGATCTCGGCCGGTGATAGGCCAAGGTCTTCGAGGGAGAAGGGGCTAATTTCTGGTTCCGTGCGCTTCGATCCTGCTTCCATTTCAGCACTGCGGGCTCGCGAGCGCAGCTTATCAAGTTGCGAGGTGGAGAGGCCAAAGTCGTCTTGAGGCGTAGGTGCAGGTGGCTCCGGCTCCGGCGCGACAGTTGCTACCGGATCACTCACACTAGCATCGGTGACATCTTGGATCGCATCAAGGCTTGCGTTGGCATCCAAGCCGAGCATAGCAATCTCTTCCGGCGATAGCCCGAAGTCAGCCAGTGAGAGGGGGGTAATGATCGGTTCATCATCGCTGGCCGTTGCAGGTGGTGGGGCGGGCGGTGCGGCAGGTGGCTCGACAGCGGCAGCGATCTCCTGCGCCAGATCAGCTTCAGAGAAGTCGGGGATATTCAGATCGAGTGTACCCAAATCGAAGTCAAAGCTCTCTTCTGCTGCTGGCTCTGGTGTAGGCTGGGCAACTGCTAGTTCTGGCTCTGGTTCTGGCTCAAATGGGGTGACGACATACGCTTCATCCTCATATAGTTCTTCGTCTTCCATCGGGATGATTTCATCGCCATCACGGATTTGGATGCCTGCTTGATGTAACGCTTGCCCGATCTCTTCAATCCGTTCCGGCTCCGCAAGTGGGTTTTCTACCGCATTGATAATATCCGTCAAGTCTACGAAGCCCTGTTTCCTACCGAGTTGCATCAGCACTTGCAGAGCATCTTCCGGCGAGTGGGCTGTGGATGCGGCAGAGCCGGAGAAATCTAGCCCAGAAAGCTCTGCTTCAGTCAAGCCAAGCCGACTGTCATTGTCATCATCGAAGCTCAAGCTAAAACTATCATCTAGGCCAATATCATCCATCGAGAAAGGCTGGATACCAACATCGGCAAGATCAGACAGCGTATCGGTTCCGTGTGAGTCTAGCGCAACCGAGTTGGTAGGACTATCGAAGCCTACATCGTCGAGGTTATCCAAACCGAAATCAGCTGCCGAGAAGGGCTGAACAGGTAGGGCTTGAAACGGTTCTCGCTCCGGTTCAGGCTCAGCACTGGGGGCTGCGGCAGTAGGTTCGGTATCGCTGCCCATCCCTTCGAGCATGGCAATCTCATCGGGCGACAGGCCAAGGTCGGTGAGCGAGAAGGGGGTCAGCTCCGGTTCAGGCTCAGCACCGGGGGCTGCGGCAGTGGGGGGCAGTTCGGTATCGCTGCCCATCCCTTCGAGCATGGCAATCTCATCGGGCGACAGGCCGAGGTCGGTAAGCGAGAAGGGAGTCAGCTCTGGTTCGGCGGGTTCAGATGATGTTAGCTCGTCGGTATGTGCCAAGCCGACGGCGGCAGCTAGCCCGCTCAGCCCAACAATGCCTGCTCGTTTTCCATGCTCATCGGCATCGTCCATTTCTTCGAGGCGCAGCGAAATATCATCGGCCGAGAAGAATTGAGCAGCTTCGTCATCATCATCAAGCGAGACAGGTGCAAGCGGTTCTTCCTCAACGATAATCTCCTGCCGGCGTTGCTTGAGCTTATTAAAGATCGACTCGCCACTGCTTGGCGGAGCATCCTGCTCATTATTGGGATCACTGACAAAGCTGGGTGCAGAGCGTGAGGTAGGAGTCTGCCAGCTATAAGCAGTATGGTCAGGTGGGGTATCTTCGTCGGGCAATGTTGGCAGCGCGTCTATCGGTGTGAAGTTGCTCTGCTCGGCCATTGTTGGGAAACCCATACCGAAAGTCGCCGAGCCAATCTCATCAGTCAGCCCAGTTATATCCAGATCATCCATTGAGAAGGGTTGCAGTGAGATTGGCAATTTATCGTCATTGTCGGCCAAGAGCGGATCGTCAAGATTGAGATCGTCGAGCGAAAATGGCTGCACTGGCTGCGCGGTGGTTGACGGGATAGGTTTTTGGGCGGGGGCAGCTTGTTCAAAACTGAATGGATCGGTGTCTTCCTGTGCCTCCAGATCAGCCCAACTGAAGGGCTGTACCGCATCTATCGGGTCATCCATATGTAAAGTTGCGCCTGTGCTTTGACTAAGGGCACTTGCATCAGGATCATCTACGTCAAGGCTCCAATTGAAGGGTTGCACATCGGTCAGTGCACTAAGCGGCTCATCGAAGTTGGCGGGCGTAGTAGTTGTGGCAGGTGCATCAGGTGGGACGCTTTCGCCTTGGATGAGGGCGATCTCATCGGGCGACAGGCCTAAATCAGCCAAGGAGAAGGGAGCCATATCAGGTTCATCAGTAGACAGGGTCGGCGCGATACTTGCATCCTCAGCTACAGGGGGTTGCATGAGGGCGATCTCATCGGGCGACAAACCCAAATCAGTCAAGGAGAAGGGAGCCATATCGGGTTCTTCCGCATCGGCTGCATGGAACTCTGACGCAGCTTGTGCAGGCTCACCGAAGTTGAAAAGCTCTGATGTGGCAAGGGGCACATCTTCAGCACTGCGTTCCTCAAGGCTAAAGGTGAAATCCAAGCCAGTATCACCTGCTTCGCCTTGGATCGAGAAGCTGCTATCTGCACCAAGATCATCGAAGGAGAACGGGGTAACCTCCAGTTCAGTCTCACTGACGGGGGTATACTCGCTCTCATCAGGCAGCAGTACATCCTGAAACTTCGCCTCGGCTGCGAACAGGCGTGCAAGAATATCGGCTTCGTCGGGTTCCTCAAGCATGTCGGGGGCATCAGGTGGAATAGGCTGAAAGATGGCCTCGGCGAGGAAACGCTCGTCATCGGCAGTGAAGGTCGCTGAGCCGACACTATGAGCTGCAACTTGAGCATAGACGCGTTGCTCCTCCTCAATGCGGGCCGTTGCCTGCTGGGCTAGCCATAGTCCTTCATCCCACGCGGGCATACTGTTTTCTGGTGGGTCAATGCTGGGCAGTGTTTCAAAGAGTACTTGGGCCATAATTTGCTGCGGATCAAGTTCGAGGCCCGTGCGCCAGTTGGCGGTGCCGCGTGCTGCTTCGGCCGGATCGCCGGAAGCAAGGCGAATATAGCCGAGTAACAGATTGGCTTTCAACACATCGGGGTGGCGGGCAAGGATGGCCGTGCACTCGGCGGCAGCGGCAGCTTCTTGGCCATCACGCCAGAGGGCTTCCGCCAAGCCAATATGTGCATCAAGCCGATCTGGGTGATCCGCGATGACCCCGCGAAACTCCTGAATTGCTTGGGTGAGCATATTACCTTTGGCGTACAGGCGGGCGAGTCCGGGTCTACTGAGGCGCAGTTGGGCCCCCTCGTGGCCCCATGCTTCGCTGTACAGCCGCAGTAGTTGGCTGCGAAGTTCGGGCATATCGGGCTTGATTTCGAGGGCTTGCTCAAACTCACGCACTGCGCCGTCTATGCGGCCGATGCGTTCATAAGTTAACCCTAGCCCAAAATGTGCGGGGATATTCTCTGGATCGGCGGCAAGCACACGCTGGAAGGCGGCTTGAGCCTGATCGTATTGGCGACTTGCGAAGCAGGCTTCGCCAAGCATACGCTCGGCTTCAAGGTTCTTAGGAAAGTGCTTCAGAATGTGTTGGATGACAGCGATAGCCCGTTCGGTATCGTTGTTTTCCAGCAGGCGACGTGCTTGTTCTAGTGTAGCCTGAAGGGTCGTTGTAGCCATCATCGGCTCCTCTTTCTCTTGCGCGGACACAGCTTGGGGCGACCTAGAGGGCAATCGTGGAGCATAACATTGCAGGTACAGCCTGCATAGATGGGCTGAGTAGAGCTATAACACATCAAGTTGTTGTCATCAACCCAAATGTCTGCGTACAATATCAACGCCTCTTGTGTCGCTGATCCACAAGTACATCAGGCGATACGAATGCGATAAGTTTCATGCAATACTTTAACACAAAAGCAGCCCGCTTGCAATATGCAGGAAGCTAGAGTCACAAAAGAGACACTCTACCACTGGTAGAATGTCTCGCAGCAGAGACTCGTTGGTCGGGGCGACTGGATTTGAACCAGCGACCTCCTGAACCCCATTCAGGTGCGCTACCAGTCTGCGCTACGCCCCGTGTGGGTAGGGCTAATCAAACGATCCGCATTATTATACCGTGTTGGCATGCGTGTGTCAACCGGCACGCTGATGGGGGGTGCGTTGGTAGCAGGCCGATTCTGGGTTGCCGTAAAAGATGTGGTATAGTATCGGCGATGAAATACGATGCTCTGATTTACCGCTACTGGATTGTAATTGGGGTGGTAACGGCGGCAGCGGTGTTGATGCTGCTTCCCGCCCGCCCAGCCCCAGCGTGGCTCCACCCGGATCACGTGCCTGTGCCCATGCAGGAAGCCACGCCAACCGCAACCTTTGCACCACCGACCCGCACGCCTACCCCAACGAGCGTGCCTACGCCGCTCCCATCTCCGACTCCGCCGCTGCCTGCGGGCGCGGCAGACCCATCGCTGCCGCCTGGTAACAATGCCTACGTTGTGCCGCAGATCGGCCCGCCCGGTACAGAGTTTCGCTTTGAAGCGGCGGGTTTCGCCTCCCGTGAGACAGTTGCGGTGTGGCTGGAGGGGCCGGATGGTAAAACGCTCGATGTTGCGGATACGCCCGGCTCGCAAGTGCTGGCAGATCGGCATGGCTCGATTGCGCGTGAGCGGCTGCGGGTCGTGACGACTCCTGATTTCGCGGATGGGATTTGGACGTTTAATGCGTTGGGGCTAACCTCGCAGCAGCATTCATTTGTCTATTTTCGTGTTAGCCGTGATGCGGTGCAGGTGGATGTACAAGCCACACCTCGCGCTATTCCGCCAGCCGGCAATGGCAGCCGCTTAGGGGCCATGTTGCACGATACGTTACCGACACAGGGCGATGCATTTATTCTGCCGATTGTGGCTCCGGCGGGCACGACCTTCACATTTACGGTTGAAGGCTTCACGCCCGGCGAGGTGGTCGGCAGTTGGGTCGTCCATCCCGATGGAACCATCACAAATGTAGACCCGTTGCTGATCGTGATGGATCGGGCGGGGCGGATTGAGGTGACGATCCGTACCGATGGCTTTGGCAATGGGGCCCACGCCGCAAATGCCAAAGGGTTGCTCAGTGAGACAACCGCTGCCGCTGCCTTCTTTATTACCAACGACTACTTCGCGGGGCCCGGCACACCGCGCCCGCCGCAATCAAATGGGGTGGTAACGCCTGAAGAGGGCGGGGTGGGGACAATCTTCTTGATGCGGGGCGAAGGCTTTCTGCCCAATGAGCAGCTTGAACTGTGGACAACTGAGCCAGATGGGGTGTATACGCTGTTCCCTGAATATGCCCGCGCCGATGAGCAGGGCCGCATTGGTGTTGATCCCGCCCTGAATATCCAGACCACGGCAGCGTATCTGCCGGGCGTGTATGGCGTGCATTTTCGCGGGGTGACAAGTGGTGCCCGTGCCGATCTCTACTTTACGCTGACGTTTGTGGGTGGAGGCTATAGCGCAAGCTCTGCCGGATCGGCTGTGCGTTCCGTGCGTGGGGATGGGTTCCAAACGCAGCTGGCAGGGTGGTTGTCGCGCTAGCAGATGAATGCTGCGCCCTCGGTAGGAATCGAACCTACGCACGCGGTTTAGGAAACCACTGCTCTATCCACTGAGCTACGAGGGCATCGCTCATTATTATAGCATAGAGCGTGGGGCGGTTCGTAGGGGCAAGGTGGCGGGTGGCAGGGCGGGGCGTGCCCAGCCAGCAACACGGCATAGATTAGGCACGGCCGCCCCCACCAAACATGCTATCCGTTCTTACGGAGTATGACGGGCTGGATACGAGATCACCGCCATACTGGGATCACTCAGAATCGGGATTACGCCGCCCGGCTCACCTACTACCACGCCTTCGATGTAGTTGGCTTGGGTCAGACCTGCTTCCCCTGAGCAACTCGGACAGGCAATCACACGCCCGCCAGCGGCAATGAACGCCTCGATGCGCTGGTGGATGTTTATGTCGCTGTTACCCTCCTGCGCGGGCATGCGCTCGCTATCGGCGAGGTAGACCCCGTGTACATTTAGGAAGACGATTACTGGCTCCAACCCTTGATCACGGGCCTTCATCGCCAAGTTCAATGCCATGTTGGCACTCCATGTATCATCCGTCGCAAGATTGACCAACAGGCCCGTGCGTTGCCCTAGCTCCATCGGCATCGGCTCGACGGCTGCACTCGTGGGGCTGTCCGGCATCGCCATACTTGTCGGGCTGTCCGGCATCACCATACTTGTTGGGCTATCCGGCTCCATCGGTGCAGTTGCGCCTGCGGTTGGCTCGCTTGCCACCGTAGGAACACTTGTGGGTGGCGGCGGTGGGGGGGAACCCCCACACGCCACCAGCATCAGCACCCCTAGTAGCACGCTCAGCCTGTGAACATAACGGTGGATCACAAGCATCGGCTTACTCCTTACCTGTGGCTTAGTAGGACATGACCGCAACATTCGGATTGGTCAGAAAGGGGAAGATGCCCTCTTTGTCAGCCATCACGACTCCTTCGATATAATCTTCTTGGGTCAAGCCGGCTTCCTTTGAGCAACCCGGACACGCAATTATCTGTCCTCCAGCGGCAATCAATGCCTGCATCTTCTCATGGATGTTCATGTCACTGTTGCCGGCCTTCGCGGGCATGCGCCCGCTATCGGCAAGGTATACGCCGCGCACATTCAGAAAGACGACCACTGGCTCCAAGCCCTTCTCACGCGCATTCATTGCCAAGTTCAATGCCATGTTTGCGCTCCATGTATCGTCTGTGGTCAGATTGACCAACAAGCCGGGTTCCCCATCATGCGCTTGGGCCACCAGCGGCTGTGAACCTACCGTCACCATCATGCTGCCGAGACTACCCAACACAATGCCGATCATCAGCATCAGTACCAATGAGACCGATATGCGTTTCATCGGAAAGACCTCCTTATCATAGAGAGTTAGGGATACATAACCTGATCGGCTAGGCCTTAGCCTAGCTCACACGGTAACCATTGTGCCCATATTGGGCGTTGATATGCCCACAGCCGCGAATGCTGTGGATTGCCGCGCTCCACCTGCACCACAACGGGCGTAAAGCTGTGGAGTTGCTCATAAGCTGCCCGTGACACGATTACCCGCTGCAAGGTTGTTGCTTGGGCAAGGGGGGCATCCGGCGGGTGAAACCGATAGCCGACGCGGTAGGTTGTACACGGGATGCCCAACAGGTTATAGCTGGTGCTGCGGCTCGTGAACTGCACCCAGCCCGGCGTAAGCACTAACTCGCCCGCCGGACACTGTACCACCACGATACACGGCTCATCGGGTGCAGCCGCATTTCGCATAACTGCCGGCCCACGTACAAGCAAGCTGCTCAGCCCACTCCACAGCAGGATGCATAGCACACACCCACCACTCACGCGCAGCAGGACACTTAGGCCAAAAGCCATATCTCATTCTCCTCTCGCACAAAAGCAGGGAGGAGCAATCTCAATCCAAGAGAATGCTACCCTCCCCCACGACCGCTCTGGCTTAATCCTTCAGCGTCATCAGATACAGCACAAGGCTCTCGATCTCATCCTCCGACAGCTCGGCACCATAGTTGGCCGGCATTGCCGCTGATGACCACCCCTCTACCTCATAGGCGGTTGGATTGATAATCGAATTGCGGATGTACTCCTCCGCTGTTTGGCCCGGCACGCGGGTTGCGGCCCGCTCGCCAATCCCCGACAGGTTCGGCCCAGCCAGATCGCCTTGGCTCGCTTTGACATAGTGGCAGTTGCCGCACCCGTTTGTACCGGAGCCAATCACCACAGAGGTGAATATGGCCTTTCCCCGCTCCGCACTGGGGCCATCGGCCGATGCCGGTGCAGTACCACTCCCGCC
>CALCJV010000145.1 GCA_937967405.1 uncultured Chloroflexales bacterium
GGCTTGGTGGTGAGTGGCAGCGAAGCAGGCGTAGTGGAGATTGACGATGCGCGGGTGAAGTTGCGCGGGCGACTGGGCCCCGGCCAAATGTTTGCGGTAGATACACAGACGGGACAGGTTTTCACCAACGCCGAGATCAAGCACGCGCTCGCCACGCGCCAGCCCTACGCGGCGTGGCTGGCTGAAAATATGGTACATCTTGCCGATCTGCCCGTGCCCGACGATCAGAGTGTGGCTGAGCACGATGAGCAGGCGCGGCTCGTCCAGCAAATGGCCTTCGGCTACACCAGTGAAGAGATTAGCGTGATCCTCAAGCCGATGCAGCGCGACGGCAAAGAGCCGGTTGGCTCGATGGGCGATGATACACCGCTCGCGGTGCTGTCGCAGGTTGATCCGGGCCGCCCGATCTACCAATTCTTCAAGCAGCGGTTTGCGGAAGTGACTAATCCGCCAATGGACCCCTTGCGGGAAGAGTTTGTAATGTCGCTGAGCATCTCGCTTGGCAAGCGCGAGAATATGCTCAAGGAAACACCTGCTCACGCCCGCCTGCTGCGGCTCTCTTCGCCATTCCTGACGGATCGGCAATTGGCGGCAATCCGATCTATCAATCAGCCCGGCTTCACCGTCACGACCATCCCGGTGCTCCAACGGGTGCACATCAGTGATGATCCGTTGGTGCATCGGCGGGTGTTGCAGGCAGCTCTGGATGATCTCCGTGCTGCCGCCGAACAAGCTGTGCGCGATGGGACAACGTTGTTGATCCTGAGTGACAAAGGGGTAGATGCTGAGCATGCCCCGATCCAAATGCTCCTAGCACTTGGTGCGGTGCATCACCACCTGATCCGCACGGGGCTACGCACGCATGTTAGCATTATTGTGGAGAGTGCCGAGCCGCGTGAAGTGCATCATATGGCGTGCTTGATTGGCTATGGCGCAGAAGCGATCAACCCCTATCTTGCCCTTGAGACAGTGCGTGCACTCGGCTTGGCTGAGGTACGCCGCACCGAGCACAGCAACGGGCACAGCAACGGTGCACGGCGTGATGTGCCGGCTGAAGAACATACGGCTGAAGCAAACTACATCAATGCGCTGGAGAAGGGGCTGCTCAAGATTATGTCGAAGATGGGCATCTCACCCCTTGACAGCTACTGCGGGGCGCAAATCTTTGAGGCTGTTGGCCTTGATCAGGGCTTGATTGATGAGTGCTTCACGGGCACACCTTCGCGGGTGGGCGGGGTTGGCTATGGCCTGCTAGCTCGCAAAGTTAATCAACGCCACCGCCGTGCTTTCCATATGCCTGAAGGCGAAAAGCTCGAACTCACCCATCCGGGCCTGTACAAATTCAAGAAGAACGGCGAGGTGCACACCTACAGCCCGAGCGTTATTCACGCGCTGCACAAGTCGGTGCGCTACGAAACTAATGTGACTGGGGGCACATACCACTCGATGGACACACGCCTGCCCGAATTTTTGATGGGCTACGAGCTGTACCGTGAGTATGCCAAGCTAGTGGATGACCGCCCGCCGACAGAGCTGCGCGACCTGCTCGAGATGCTTCCTGACGGTGCGCCTGTGCCTCTCCACGAGGTCGAGCCAATTGAGTCGATCCTTGCCCGCTTCAGCACGGCTGCGATGAGCTTGGGTAGCACTAGCACCGAAGCGCATGAGACGCTGGCCATTGCGATGAATCGGCTCGGTGGGATGAGCAATAGCGGTGAAGGTGGCGAGGATCACGCCCGCTTTACGGATGAGCGCAATAGTAAGATCAAGCAAGTTGCATCGGGGCGGTTTGGAGTCACGCCGGCGTATCTCGCCCATGCGCACGAGTTGCAGATTAAGATGGCGCAGGGCAGCAAGCCCGGCGAAGGCGGGCAGCTGCCGGGCCACAAAGTCAGTGAGGAGATTGCCCGCATCCGCCACACCACGCCCGGCGTATCGCTGATTAGCCCGCCGCCGCACCACGACATTTATAGCATCGAGGATTTGTCGCAGCTGATCTACGACCTCAAGCAGGTCAACCCCCAAGCCTACGTCTCAGTGAAGCTGGTGGCAACGGCAGGCGTGGGCACGATTGCGGCGGGTGTGGCCAAAGGCTACGCTGATGCGATCCTGATCAGTGGGCACGCGGGTGGCACGGGCGCATCGCCGCTCAGTAGCATTAAGAATGCGGGCGTATCGTGGGAGCTAGGGCTAGCCGAAACGCAGCAAACGCTAATCCTGAATGGGCTACGCGGGCGCGTGCGAGTACGTGCGGATGGTGGCTTCCAGACCGGCCGCGATGTGCTGATTGCGGCGTTGCTTGGGGCAGATGAGTATTCCTTTGGTACAACGGCTCTGGTGGCGGAGGGCTGCTTGATGGCTCGTGCTTGCCACTCCAATACCTGTCCGGTAGGGATTGCCACGCAACGCCTTGATCTGCGGGCCAAGTTTCCGGGCACGCCCGAAATGGTGATGGCCTTCTTCCGCTTCCTTGCCCAAGAGGTGCGCGAACATCTGGCGGCATTGGGCTTCCGTAGCCTGCAAGAGGCAATTGGGCGCACTGATCTGCTGCGCCAAAAGAAGGTTGGGATTGCCGAAGCCGATGCGATTGACCTATCGCCGTTGCTGGCCTACCCGAACGATCCAACGGTAGCGATCCGGCATATGGGCAACCGCAACCCACTGCCACCCGTGCCGACACTCAATCAGAAGCTCGTGCAGGATGCGGCTCCGGCACTGATCAACCGCACGCGGGTTGAGCTGCACTACCCGATCCGCAACTGTGACCGCACCTTTGGGGCGACCCTATCGGGCGAGATTGGCGCACGCTACGGTGATGCTGGGCTGCCAGAGAATACCGTCACCGTGCATCTGCGCGGCAGTGCCGGGCAGAGCTTCGGCGCATTCAACATTGCTGGCGTAACGATGCTGCTCACGGGTGAAGCCAACGACTACGTGGGCAAGAGCATGGCGGGCGGCACGCTGGTGGTGCGCCCCTCGGATGCCACCACCTATGCGTGGCACGAGAATGTGATCGCGGGCAATACGATCCTGTATGGCGCAACTGGTGGCGAGCTGTATCTAGCGGGTATGGCCGGCGAACGGTTCGCGGTGCGGAATAGCGGCGCGACCGTTGTGGTTGAGGGCGTGGGCGATCACGGCTGT
This sequence comes from uncultured Chloroflexales bacterium, assembly GCA_937967405.1. Taxonomy (GTDB): domain Bacteria; phylum Chloroflexota; class Chloroflexia; order Chloroflexales; family Chloroflexaceae; genus JAAUTZ01. The sequence goes on from CALCJV010000145.1 coordinate 3,145, forward strand.
GAATATATGACGGGCGGCACGGTGGTGATTCTGGGGCAGACTGGCTACAACTTCGGCGCAGGCATGTCCGGCGGAGTAGCCTATGTGTGGGATCACGCGGGCACACTGGCAACCCGCCTAAACCCTGAATTGGTGCAGCTTGATCCGCTCAGTGATAGCGATGCTGAGCGGGTGCTGAGCCTGATCCGCCGCCACAGCGAATTGACTAGCAGCCCGCGAGCAACAGCCCTGCTGAATGATTGGGATCGTGTACGCGGCGAGTTCGTGCGGGTGATGCCGAAGGAGCTGGTGGCCAAGCTTGAAGCCGCGAAAGCCAGTGTGCTCGCAGTGAGCAAGGCGGCCCATAACGGGCGTGAACTGCAACCCGTCTAGGGGGCGGCAGGCAGCGTAGGTACGTAACCATATTGGGGGCGGGCAGCAATGCCTGCCCCGTGCATTGTGTTGATACCCTCGGCCACAGGTGCAGTCTACCATCCGGCTATTATCCAGCTCCTATCCTGTTACCATCCGCCCCACTTTTGCACTGATCCACTCGCGGCGTGCTGTTCTGGGGCTGTTCCGCTAGCCTGAACATATCCCCTACCCGTGTGACTAGTGTGCTTTGTCGCTGTGTGTGCTACACTGCATCACAGAGGGTTTTCTGCATGTTGAAATGGGGAGACACACAGGATCATATGGTGAATCTGAGACCAACGCAACGGCGGCGCGGTGCAAAGCACGCCAACCCGTATGACCAACCCCAGCGTACATGGGCCGAGCGACGGCGTGACTTCACCGCCGCCTACCGCAATATTCCGCGTGCCTTTGGCCTTGTGTGGCAGGCAGACCGCACCAGTACGATCTTCATGGCACTCCTCACGCTCACGGCGGCGGTGCTGCCCGTCTCGCAAGCGTGGGTCGCCAAGCTGATCGTAGATGGGGTGGTGGATGCGATGAATGCGGGCGTGAGTGTGCAACAGGGCGTGCAGCAGGTTGCGCCCTTCCTGCTGCTTGAATTTGGCTTGCTCACGCTTGGTGCAATGCTGAGTCAGGGGCGCACCCTGCTTGATCACATCCTGCATGGGCGCATGGCCCACGCGATCAATGTGCAAATTATGCAGAAGGCCCAGCAGCTTGATCTATACTACTTCGAGCATGCCGATTTCTATGACAAGCTGCAAAATGCCCGCCGCGAAGCCGACTACCGCGCACTCGGCACGGTGGAGACGACCTTCACCCTCGTGCAGAGCATGATCACCCTCGCCTCGTTTGCGGTGCTCTTACTTGCCTTCAACCCGTTGATCGCCCTGATCCTATTCGGTGCAACGATCCCATCCTTCCTTGCCCAAACCCACTACAGCGGGCTGTACTTCCGCCTCCTGACGTGGCGTGCGCCCGAATTCCGGCAGATGGCCTATTGGGAGTATCTGCTCACCGTAGATAGCAGCATCAAAGAAGTCAAGCTGTTTGGCTTAAGCGATCCCCTGCTGCAACGCTACCGCGAGACGTTTGAATACTTTCATAACGAGGATGTGCGCCTCGCCAAGCGGCGCAGCCTGATGAGCCTGCTGTGGGGCATGCTGGCAACCGCCAGCTACTACATCGCCTACCTGTGGATTATTTGGGAGACTATCGCCCAGCGCATCACACTCGGCGATATGACGCTCTACCTGACCGTTTTTCGGCAGAGCCAAACGACCATGCAGGGTATCTTTGGGAGCTTCGGGCGGCTGTTCGAGAGCGGCCTATTCCTGAACAATCTGTTCGAGTTTCTCGCGCTTCAGCCGCGCATGGCGATCAGTCCCAACCCACGACGTGTACCACGCCCGTTGCAGCACGGTATCGAGTTGCGCGACGTGTCCTTCCGCTACCCGGACAAAGAGGAGTGGTCGCTGCGCCACATCAATCTCATCATTCGCCCCAACGAGAAGCTCGCACTGGTGGGTGCAAACGGTGCGGGCAAAACCACGCTGATCAAGCTCCTGACGCGCCTGTATGATCCGACCGAAGGGCAGATTTTGCTTGACGGGGTAGACTTGCGCGAGTATGACCTTGACGATCTGCGCCGCACGATGGGCGTAATCTTTCAGGATTTTGTGCATTACCACGCCACCGTCGGGGAGAATATCGGCTTTGGGCAGATTGAGTATCTGGGCGATCAGCAGCGGATCAGCAATGCCGCCACCCGCGGTGGGGCAGCTCCAGTGATCGCTGAGCTGCCAGATGGCTACGAGACGATGCTGGGCAAGTGGTTTACCGATGGTCAGGAGTTATCCGGTGGGCAGTGGCAGAAGATCGCGCTAGGACGGGCATTCATGCGTGAAGGCGAGGTGTTGGTGCTGGATGAGCCAACTGCTGCGCTGGATGCCGAGCGCGAATACGAAATCTTTCAGAGCTTCCGCGAGTTGACCGATGGGCGCATTGCGATCCTGATTAGCCATCGCTTCAGCACGGTACGGATGGCGGATCGGATCGCTGTGCTAGAGAATGGTCAGCTCACCGAAATCGGCACGCACGCCGACTTGCTCGCCTGCGATGGAACCTATGCCCGCCTGTTTAACATGCAGGCGGCGGGCTACCGCTAATCTTTGAGCCGCTCCGCCGTGACATCGAACAGCACACTGTGCTGTACCCGTGCCACTGGCAAGGGCGGTGCGTCGGCAGGCACGCCGCTTGATAGCGGGTAGGGCACCGCGATACGGGTTTGGTCGTCACGTTCGCGGACGACCCGCTCTACCCCAAAGCGGCCAGCCCGGTACACCATACCGAGTGTGAGCGTTGTCAGCACAATCATGAGTAGAGCGGGCGGGGCTGCTTGGGTATACACCGAGTCGTTTGCGGCTTCCCACACGCGGATCGAGAGGGTATCGAAGCCGGGCGGGCGCAGGATCACGAGGAGCGGTAACTCTTTCATCGCTGTCACAAATGCCAGTGCCCAGCCCGCCAGCACGCCCGGTGCAGCCAGTGGCAAGGTTACGCGGCGCAAGGTCGCCCATGTGCCGATGCCCATAGTTGCTGATGCCTGCTCCAGCGAGGGCGACACAAACGCCAAGGCGGTCTCACTACTGGTAATCGTCTTTGGCAACAAGCGGAAAGCCAGCCCAAAGACAAGAGCCGTAACCGTAGCATAGAGCGGCGTTCGTAGGAAAAACATGAGCAAGCCTAAGCCAATCAGGATGCCGGGCAGGGCAAAGGCAATCTTGCTCACATTCAGCAGCACCGCATACGCCCCCTGATAGCGCACTGCCACAAACGCTGGTGCAAACGCAAGCAGTGAGGCGAGCGTAGCGGCAAGAACCGCTAAGAGCAGACTATTCCCCCCGTGATGCCAGAGTGTTGCCGCACCGACATTCCACACCAAGTCTATCTGGGTGGGGGCGAAGATGCCCTGTAACGTCAAGCCGATTAACACGACTAGGGGCAGGAACAGCGACAGGGTGGCGATAATGAGGATCACCGCGAAAGCCAGCCAACGCCACGCGCCCAACCGGATGAGGCCGCGTGGTCGCCAATGGGCGGAGCGGGTGTAGTGCCGTTCGCGGCGGTGCAGCCACGCATCGCCGTAGAGCAGGATAAAGCTCAGGGCAATCAAGCCCATGCTCACAACTGAAGCGGCTTCGCGGCCGGTTACGCCTGCAAATTGGCGATAGACGGCCGTCGTGAAGGTTTGGTAGCGGAGCAGCGCAACGGCACCAAAATCGGAGAGGACATACAGCCCGACCAGCAGGCTGCCGCCCGCAATCGCCGGTGTCAGCAGGGGCAGGGTGAGCGTGCGGAATAGCCCCCACTGCCCACGCCCAGACATGCGGGCGGCTTCATCGAGCGTGGCATCGAGGGTTCGCAGTGCAGCCGCAACGGCGAGAAACACAAACGGGTAGGTGTATAGGGCAATGATCGCGGTTACGCCCCACAGATTGAACAGAGACGGCAAAGGGAACTCATTGCGCCCAAAGCCGAAGTGCTGCATAGCGATCTGATCTACCCAGCCCCCGCGCCGCAGCAGGAACAGGTAACACACCACCGAGACGTAGCCGGGAATAGCGAGCGGCAAAGCCAGCACCCACCGCCACAGCCCACGTCCCGGCAGATCGGTGCGCTCGACTAGCCACGCCGCTACCACCCCAAGCATTGCTGCGCTACTCATCACCGTGATGAGGAGCGCAACCGTATTCCAGACGAGGCGCGGGTATTGCCCCGCCGACAGCCGTTGCCACAAGGCGGGATCGGCACGGAGCGCATTGATCGCAATGTACATCAGGGGGAGCGCGGCCAGCAGACAAACTGCGAGGGCCGCGCCCGCTAACAACAACGGTGGTCGCTTCATTGCTCTTACGTTTCTAGGGCATGCCCGTAAGCTGAACCTGTTCGCGGGCTGTCTCTAGCCCGTCTACCAGTGATTTTAGATCAATATCTGCAATCCTAAATCCATCTGGAGAGGGGACACCCTCTGCAAGCGGAATGCCTTCCACGATGGGCCACTCGTAGTTGCCCTGTGCATAGATTGTCTGCCCTTGCTCCGAAAGCATGAAGTCTACGAAGGCTTTGGCAAGCTCCAATGTATCGCCTTCAGTACCATCAATGATGCCGATGTTGGTGGAGTTAACAACTAGCCCGATCTCGCCTTCGCCCTGATCGGGCCAGATGATGCCGACCGGTGCGCCCTCAGCAAGGGAAAGAAAGTAGTAGTAATGGTTGACAAACCCTAACGCTAGCTCGCCGGACCCAACTGCCTTGCGGACATCGGTGTGCCCGCCGAAGAAGGCGGTCTCGTTATCTACCAAGCCTTGCAGCCACGCCGTCGTCTGCTCTTCGCCGAGCATCCGGTTGAGCGCAACGATGTTGCCCATCATGGCTCCGTTGGTGCTATTGGCCGAGCCAACCCGTCCGCCCGCCCATTTGGGATCAGCGAGGTCTACCACTGAGGTCGGTAGATCAGCTTCATCCACCAGATCGGTATTGTACATAATGACCCGTGCGCGGAGCGTCAGTGCCGCCCAGCTGCCGTCGGGAGCACGGTACTGCTCCGGCAACGCGAGGACAGCGGCTGAGTCGTTCGGCTGAAACACCCCTTCGTTGTACAGGTCTTCCATCGAGAGGGTATCACTATTGATGAAAATGTTGGCTTGCGGATTGACGCGCTCTTCCAGCAGGCGTGCGCCAAGTTCGCTGTTGCTCCCATTCAGCACCGTCACTTGGACATCGGGATAGGCGGCTTGGAATGCGGCGACGACCGGATTGAAGAGGGCTTCGCTGCGGGTGGTGTACACCACCAACTTACCAGTCAGACTGCTTGTGTCAGCGACGGGTTCGTCTGTGGGGGCTTCTGCGACAGGGGCTTCGGTGGGGGCGGGCGAGGCGGGAGCCTCGGTCGGGGCGGGAGCCTCGGTGGGGGCGGGCGGGGGGGCAGCCTCGGTCGGGGCGGGAGCTGGTGCTTGCCCACCACATGCCGCAAGCAGCACAATCACGAGCAGTCCACATACCCAATGCCAGCGATGCAATGTCATCATCACGCTTTCCTTGTCCTTGCTAGTGGCACACACGCCACATGTACCTAGCACACAACATAGAGTGCTAAAGATTATTGTTAGTATTTACTACATGAAGAGCATAGCAAATAGAGAGAAGTTTGTCAAGCTGATTCAGTAGAAACACTATTGCCCATGTAACATGACATAATTAGTATTAGCTAATATACTTCTTTTGGGCATTGCCTACCCGCCCCTCTCGTTCACGCACGCATGGATTACACAATCTTAACACGAGATGAATAGATTCTTAACTAAGCCTTAACACGCGCATGGTATCACCAGAAGGGGTCGTGTCTGGGAACCCCTTCTGGTTTTACGTGTCTCACGCGCAATTCGTGCCTGTCTCAGGTGTGATGCATTGTGGTGCGGCATACGGTCGAAAGTTGCGGTCTGAAAACATGTGTATTGTTCTAGGAGGAAATGATGTCCTTACGACCTGTTTCGCTGTTTGTGCTGGTAGCCCTGCTGCTCAGCACCGTTGCCACGGTAGCCCCCACTGCCCACACAACGGCGGCTCCGGCTACCCGCACCACCCTGCCCGCCCCTGTGCAGGCAGTGATGCCGATTGAAACGGAACCTGCGCCTGAGGTGCAGTCCAGTGTGACGAAGGCCATTACCCCGACGGCCAGCATCGCCCTGCGCCCGATTGGAACCTACACAGGGCAGGGAGCGGAGATCGCTGCATTCGACAAGGGCAGCAAACGGCTGTTTGTTGTCAATGCGGCTGGTTCGGTCGAGATTTTGGATGCGAGCAACCCATCCAACCTCACCTTCATCCGTGCCATCACGACCACCACCGAGCTGCCGCCCTACGGCGGTTCACCCAACAGTGTCGCCGTCAAGAACGGCTTGGTGGCGATTGCCGTTGAAAACGGTGCGGTTCGCACGGATCGCGGTGCGGTGCTGTTCTACGACACCAACGGCACGCTGCTGAACGCGGTTCAAGTCGGCGTACAGCCCGATATGGTCACCTTCAACCGTGACGGCAGCAAGGTGCTGGTGGCCAACGAAGGCGAACCAAAAGCCGATTACACGATTGACCCCGAAGGCTCGGTTACGATCATTGACATCCCCACTACGCCAATCACCACCAGCACCGTGCTGAATGCGGTTGAGGTGCGCTTCACCGACTTCAACAAGGGTGGCCCGCGCCACGCCGAAGCGGTTGCGGCCAACATCCGCACGCCCAACCCCGGCACCTCATCAGTGGCCCAAGACCTTGAGCCGGAGTACATCACCGTCAGCCCCGACAACACCAAAGCCTACGTGTCGTTGCAGGAAAATAATGCTCTCGCCATCATTAACATTGCCACCGCCACTGTGGCTGAGCTGAAGGGCTTGGGCTACAAAGACCACAATCCCTCCGGTAACGAGCTGGATGCCAGCGACCGCGACAGCACGATCAACATCCGCAACTGGCCCGTGCGCGGCATGTATCAGCCGGATGCGATTGCCAGCTTCAGCGTCGGCAGTGAAACCTACATCGTTACGGCGAATGAAGGCGACTCGCGGGACTATGCTGGCTTCACTGAAGAAGTGCGTGTGCGTGATATTGTCCTTGACAGCACCGCCTTCCCGGATAGCAGCATCCGCGATGCCGCCAATTTGGGGCGGCTCCGCATCACCAACACGCCTGCGTTCTTGGGCA
>CALCJV010000146.1 GCA_937967405.1 uncultured Chloroflexales bacterium
TAGATGCACAAGGCACAATTATTCATGCGGTGTTGGACGAAATTTCTATTCGTGATCTTGAGGCATTACACTTAGATGCGTATCATATCACTGAGCTGATCTACCCTGACGATTACAACCTCGCCCTCTCACACCTCACCCAATTGCTTGCCGAGCCAAGCCAGCGCGTGCGCCTTGTGTTGCGGGTGGTCAGTACCCAGCAAGCGTATCGCTGGATCGAAGTCACCGCCGTCAACCGCCTCAACGATGCCCTGCTCCATGCCATCGTCGTCAGCTACCGCGATATTTCCGTGCAGAAACGGCAGGAAGAGCTAGTCTGGAAACTGGCCTATACGGATGATCTGACGGGGCTTGCCAATCGCCGTCAAATCTACCAGATGGGCAATTTTCAGCTGGCTGAATACGCCGCCAGTGGCCGCTACCTCGCGCTGCTCTACCTCGATCTTGATCGCTTCAAGATCGTCAATGATACGATGGGGCACGATGCCGGCGACGATCTCCTGATCCAAGTTGCCGAACGCCTGCGCCAGTGTGTCGCGGAACCGTCCCTCCTCGCCCGAGTCGGCGGCGATGAGTTCGCCGTGCTGATCCCGGATGCCGATGTGACCTATGCCCTCGAAATCGCCCGCACGCTCGTCAGCCGGATCAACCAACCCTTTCAGCTACGCGGGCAGCAGATCTACCTCGATTGCAGTGTGGGCATTGCCATCAGCGATCCTGATACACACCAGTTCAGCACGCTCCTGACCCAAGCCGATATTGCCATGTATCACGCTAAATCGGCCAGTGGCGGGGTGCACGTCTTTGAGCAAGCCACCACCTCTCCCCGCCAGAACCGGCTGCTGCTCGAAGCTGAACTCCGCACCGCCTTGACTCAGAATGCTCTGACCTTATACTACCAGCCGATTACCAACATTGCTACGGGACAGATTGTCGCGCTTGAAGCCCTGATCCGCTGGCCCCACCCCACACTGGGCGTACTGCCGCCGGGCGCGTTCCTGCCCCTCGCCGAAGAGATTGGCCTGCTTGGTATTCTGGATCGGTGGGTGCTGAAGCACGCCCTGCAACAACTCGCGGCATGGCACGCACAGGGCTTGCGCGTGGTTGTAAGCATTAACTTAACCGCCGACTCGCTCCGCGACCCCGAACTCATCTTCGACCTTGAGGATTTGCTGAGTGAGTATGATCTTAGCCCAGAATATGTTATTCTAGAGATAACTGAACATGCCGCCCTGCACGACATCCTCATCTCCCAACAGGTGCTTGGCACACTCCGGCAGCTCGGCGTGCAGATCGCCCTCGATGACTTTGGGACTGGCTACGCCTCGCTCACCTACCTGCGCCAGCTACCGGTATCCATCCTCAAGCTCGATGGCAGCTTCGCCGCAGGGGTCGGAGAAAATCCTGCCGACGAAGCAGTGATGCAGGCCTTGATTAGCTTGGGGCGCGGGCTGAACCTCACCGTCATAGTGGAAGGCATTGAGTATCCACACCAACGCGAATGGCTGCGCACCACCGATAGCCAGCTCTTGCAGGGGTTTTTGCTAGGGCCACCTGCCACGGCAGACGTGATCACCACCCACCTGCACGTCCAGCAGTGTGGCAGCCTAAACCCGCCCGATGCAGCGTGCAGTAGTGCTGGATGAAGTAAGAACACGGGAGATCGCCCACTAGAGCGCAACAACAGAGCAACCTGTGACAGTACCCATGCCGCCACAACCAGCAACCGACCAAGGAGTGTTCACCCATCCGGCTTCACGCGATGTGGTTGAGATGGCCTTTGCTTTGCTCGCACAGTCGCCCCACGCGATGCTCTGGTTTAATTCGCAAGGTACGCTCCTGTATGCCAATCCGGCAGCCCTCACCCTGCTGCACCTAGCGCACGCTGATCTCAACGACCTCACGATCTTTGCGCTCCAGCCGCAACTCTCGGCGGCGGCGTGGACCGAACGCTGGCACGCCCTGCAACGCCACGCCCCCGATACCTTTCAGCAAATGCTCCGCACCACCGATGCTTCACTTGTGCTGGTGACAACTACGGCAACCATGCTGCACCACAATCAGCAAACTGTTCTGGTGTGGACGCTGGAGCCATGCACGCCCACCCCCGATTTGCCCGAACTCCACTTCGCCACCGAGCGGCTCGATACACTCCAGATGATGCGTGAACTGTTCGCCGGGATGCCCATTATCAGTTATCTCGTTGATTCGCAACTGCACCTGATTGCCTTAAGCAACTACATGGCTGAGTGCTTCAATGTATCGCCACCTACCACCGTGGGCAAGCCCCTCGATCATAGTGGGCTAGTGCCGGAGCCAATCTTAGCTGATTGGCACACCCAATTCCAGCACGTCCTGAGCACTGGCCGCACCCTTCAGGTTGAAGAACAGATCACGCTTGCTGATGGGGTGCATATCTTTCAAACTACACGCTTCCCGCTCTTTGATAAGCGCGGCGCAGTGGCGGCCGTGGGTAATCTTAGTACCGACATTACCCAGAGCCGCTTGAGCGAGCAGCAACTGCGCGAAAACGAAACCCGCTTGCAAGCAATGGTACAGCTCAACGAGCATCTCCTTCGCACTGAGCAGACCCGCGTTGCCCAGCTTGAAGCTCTGCGAACGACCATGAATGAAATCTCGAGCGAGCTATCGTTGCCGGTACTGCTCCGTTCAATCGTTGAACGGGCAATGCTGCTGACGAGCAGCAGCAGTGGCGAGCTAGCCCTCTACGACAGCAAGCAGCATGTGTTGCAGATTATGGTTTCAATCAACGTTGGTAAAGGCTGTGAAGAGCGCACCCAGCAACTCGACGAAGGGCGCATGGGCTACGTTGCCCACACCCGTCAAGCCATGATCTTCGATAACTACCGCGCTCTTCCGCCACTCTCACCCAGCTATGAGCAGACCACCCTTGAGCATGGCATGGTTGCGCCCCTGCTGGCGGGCGAAACCCTCGTAGGCGTGATTGCCTTAGGCGTGGATCGCTCCTGCAAGCACTTCACCGCAACCGATCTGGAGCTGCTCCAACTATTTGCGGATCAGGCCACAATTGCCATTCGCAATGCCCAACACTACAGCGAAGCCCGCCGCCACGCCGAAGAAGCCGATATTCTGCGCCAAGCAGGAGCAGTCGTCGCGTCCACACTGGATCGGGTGGCGATGCTGCGGGTAGTGCTAGAGCAGCTTGCCACAGTGATTAAACACGACAGTGCCTCTGTGCAGATGGTGCGCGATAATATGTTTGAGGCCGTGGCTGGGCGCAATCTGCCGCCCGGCTCGGATGGTCTCCGCTACCCGATTACAGCGGATGATCCGTCCTATCCGGTAGTGGTGTATGGGCAACCGATTGTGCGCCGCGTAGTAAACAACGAACGCTTTCTGGTTAGCCCGACATTTGATCATATCAATGCATGGATGGCAGTGCCAATCAAAGTTCATGGGCAGGTGATCGGTATCATCACCGTAGACAGCAGCGACCCGCAAGCCTTCGATGAGCGAGATGTCTACCTTGCCAGTGCGTTTGCGGATACGGTCGCGGTAGCCCTCGAAAATGCCCGCCTCTACGAAGAAGTCTATCATCTCGCCACGATTGACGGCTTGCTTCAGATTTTTAATCGGCGACGCTTCTTTGAATTGGCTCAGCAAGCGTGGGCTGAAGCATGCTCAGCGGAGCAACCAATGGTTGCGGCGATGCTGGATGTAGACAACTTCAAGCGCGTCAATGATACGCACGGGCACGCCGCAGGCGATCAGGTGCTGCGGGTGGTAGCGGCCGCATGCCGCGAGACTCTCCCCGCCGAAGTGATCATCGGCCGCTATGGCGGCGAGGAGATCGCCCTGATCTTCGTCAATACCACCCTCGATGCCGCCGCCCAGATTGTCGAGGAACTGCGCCAATACATCAGCCAACAGGCGGTTCCTTATGATGCCCACAATCTGTATGTGACGGTGAGCATTGGGTTAGCCGCCTATCCCCAACATCAGGCCGCTTCACTGGATGCGTTAATTGATTATGCTGACCAAGCCTTGATTACCGCCAAACGCACTGGCAAAAACCGCGTGGTGCGCTGGTCGAGGGATGTGCCGATCTTGTTAGAGTTCAAAGAGCCGCACGAATACCTGAACACGATTGAGCGTGATCACGATTTCAGTGTGCAGGAACTAGTGCTGTTGCGGCGCATGATGGATCAGGCGAAACGCTCCATGGATTACCACCGCCACATCCACGAGCTGCTGCACGCCTTCGATGCGACCCTGCTTGGCTTGGCAAGAGTGGTGGATATGCGCGATCAGATGCCCGACGGGCACACCGAGCAAGTGGCCAATCTAGCGGTGCAGTTGGCAGCGTACATTGGCATCCCCGATACGGAACAGCCCACAATCCGGCGCGGGGCGTTGCTGCACGCGATTGGCAAGCTCGGCTTGCCCGATACGTTGCTCGGCAAAATTGGCCCACTTACGCCTGACGAGAAGGAGCAACTGCGCCGCTACCCCGAAATCGCCTATGCCATGTTCAACAAGGTGGCATTTTTGCAGCCTGCGTTGGTAGTCCCACTCTCCCACAGCGAATGGTGGGATGGAAGTGGCTACCCACAGGGCTTGCGCGATCATGAGATTCCGCTTGCGGCGCGGATTGTGGCGGTGGTGGATGTGTGGGACACGCTCCGCCGAGATCGGCCCTACCGCAAAGCGTGGGCATCCGATCAAGCCCGCGCCTACCTCGAACAGCAGGCGGGCACTCAATTTGACCCGTATGTGGTGCAGGCTTTCTTGCAGATGCTCGCAGAGGAAGCCTAGGCATAGGCGAGCTTGCCTATGCCACCCACTCACACAGGTACAGCATAGGCTGACATGGGCGGGCGCAGGTGGGCAGCGTGAGCCAGCCAGTGCTGCATCTGGGCGCGGGCCGCCACCGCTTCGGTGTGGGTGGTGAATGCAAACTGAAGCTGATCACCCGGCAAGAGCTGCGCCGCCAAAGGCAGATCAGCCGTAATCACCACGCCGATGATCGGGTAGCCACCTGTCGTTTGGGCATCAGCCATCAGCAAAATCGGTTGCCCATCGGGAGGCACTTGGATCACGCCCGGCAGCACCCCCAACGAAGCAATGCTCGCTGGGCGAGCTGGGTGCAGGGCATGCGAGCTGTGCAGCCGGTAGCCCATCCGATTGGAGCTAGGTGCAATGCGATAGCGGGTATTCGTGCATTGGGCAAGGGTTGTGGCATCGAACAGATCGGCGTGCGCTCCGGCAATCAGGCGCAGGCTGGGGCAGGCGCGGTACGCGGGACGGTGTGCCACATCCCACGCCCGCCCGACATACGCTGCCGGATCACGTTGGCAGGGATAGGCGTGGAGTTCATCGCCACGCGCTAGCTTGCGGCCAGCATAGCCGCCAAACGCGCCGGGCAGGTAGGTGCTCGCCGAACCCAACACAGCCGGTACGGCGATCCCACCCGCCACCGCTAGATAAGCGTATGCGCCCCAATCGCCCTGCCGATAGCCCAACGCGAGGCGCATGCCCCGCCCGCCATACACTACCTGCCACGTTGGAACCGCCCAGCCATTGAGCGTCACCGCCACCTCTGCGCCCGTGATGGCGAACAGCGTGGGCGCAAGCAGCTCCAGTTCCACCCCGCCCGCCGTGATTTCGAGCGCAGCCGCATTAGGCGCATTGCCAAGCAGCAGATTAGCGGCAGCAAGCGCAAACCGATCCATAGCCCCACTCTGCGGCACACCATAGCGCAGGGCATGGGTACGCCCCCCATCTTGGACGGTGGTCAGCAGCCCCGCATCGTGAACCCGCGCCACCCGATTCACAAGAGACCCACTGGAGAGTTAGGATGCAGCGTAAACTGTAGCCCATCGCCCGGTCGTAGCAGACACGGCGGCTCGCGTTGCGGGTCAAATAGCTCTAGCTCGGTGTGCCCAAGCAGATGCCACCCACCCGGCAACACCGCCGGATAGATGCCCGTCAGCCCAGCCGCAATGGCCACACTGCCCCGCGGCACAGCCGTGCGTGGGGTACTCCGGCGCGGCAGGTGCAGCACCGGCGGGAGTATGCCCGCATAGGCAAAGCCGGGCGTAAAGCCAATCATCAGGACCCGATAGATCTGCGCCGTGTGCAGGCGAATCACCTCAGCTGGCGTAATGCCGAGCAGTGCCGCAACCTCTTCCAAATCAGGCCCAAACACCCCACCATAGCGCACCGCCACAGTGACCACACGGGGGGGCGTAGCCGGCACAGGGACGAGCCGGGTCACGATGCGGCGCAGATCGGCATGCAGACGGGCCGACGTAAGCTGGAGGGGATCGTAGCGGATCAGAACCGAACTGATCGCTGGAACCACCGTCTCGATGCTGGGCAGGGCCAGCGCATCCAGCAGATCCGCGAGTGCCAGCACCATGCGATTAGCCGCCAGTTCCGCTTCCGCCGGATCAAGCGCAGGGTCGGGCTGAGCTTGCACCAGCAGCGCGGCTTCCCCCATTGGTTGAAAGCTCCACGTCATAGGCACAGGCGGCTGGGGGGACCCGTAGGATTGGTGCTCTTGACACATAGGACTCACGCAAACATGACCGGCTACCTGAACCCTACTGTAGCACTGTGCCGCGCCGCCTGTCAAGCCCCACAAAAGATACATCCTTTGGTGGATAGAATGCGCGTTGACAGAGCACAATCGGTATGCTATACTCCCGACGCAAAGGGGGATCGTAGGCCTCGACGCAACTCAATCCGAGACCTACGTCGTTCATCCGGATTTGCATGCCATGCCGAATGTGCGTGCTCTGAAGCAGAGCTGGGCAGAACCGTTACTAGCACCTGAGACCCCCTTCAGATTGACCTCAGTGCAGTATGTGCTATGTCATTGGATGTTCCTCATATTCCCCTCAGCCAAAACGCACCAGATGCTGGTACAATCTACGTGTAAAGGTCTTTTGCGTGATCCAATCAGGAATGGCCGCGATGCTATTCCAATCTAGGGAGAAGGAGCTATATGAAACGTTACCCACTGTTTATTGCGGCTGGCTTGGTCGTGACCCTACTGCTAGTGGTTGTTTCGGGGCAGGCTTTTTCTGCGCGTCCCCCCCAAGTTGCCGAGCAGGTTGCCCCCACAGCAATTGATCGGTCGCCAAGCACGATGTCTACCATTATCATTGGCTCACCCATGCCTGACCCACCGCCGTTGCCAACGGTGGTATTTCCGACGACAGAGCCACTCCCTGCGGCCCCAGAGCTTGATCCCATCCTTGCCAATGAGCAGCAAGTTGCTCGCTACACCTTTGATGGCGACGATCTGGACGCTCTGCGTGGGTGGCGGTTTGGGCAGATTCAGCCCGATCCGGCGGGCGTAGTGGCATGGACAGTGTGGAACGGTGCGCTATCCTCGCCGTACAACCACCTCTCGATGTACCCCTTGAACGATCTCCTCGCCATTGCACCGGATGCGCTTGCGGGCAACGGTGCAATGGAAGGGCAGGTTGCCCTCGATTACAATACTCATGCTGGCTTCCTGCTCGGCTATGCCGATGACCAGAACTACGTCGTGGGCATGTTCGGTAGCCCCACCGCGCCGCGCTTTCCGGGCATCACCCTGATGCACGTTGTTGCGGGACAGGCAACCATATTAGCATCCAAGCCTGAATTCAAAGTAGACAACGATTGGCACACGCTCCGCCTTGCCGTTGTCGGTTCAACCATCACAATGACACTGGATGGCTCGCCGGTTGCCACTGGCACGCTGGCTACGCCGCTCTTGGGCACAGGCGTAGGTGCATATGCGGGCAGCGACGGCGGAGCATTGTTTGATAACCTGCGCCTTGTGCAGCCACAGTGAGGAATTTCATGCAACGTCTTTCACAATTTTGGAGCGCAGGTAGCTCGCGTACCTATCGCACCCTCTTGATTGCTGGTGCAATCCTGCTGACGGTATTCGCCCTTGCCACACAAGCCTTTGCGTGGAGTACACCGTTGCCAGTGCCCGGCGCACAAAGTACGGAAGTGTTCAACCCGCGTATCGCCGTAGATGATGCGGGCTTTGTGCACGTGACATGGCTCTTTACGCCGAGTGGACTTACCGGCGACGTATACTATGTGCGCGGCGAGCTCAACGAGGCTGGGACCGCCATTAGATGGCAGGGGGTGCAGGTGATCCACCGCGCCTCAGCGCGTGAGTTTGCCGCTGGCGCACGCATTGCGGCCGGTTCCGATGGAGTTGTCCACATTGTCTTCATTGATGGTGGCAATAGTGTCGTCTACTATCGCAATGAGCAACGGGGTGAGCCGGGCCGGTGGATCAGCGAGGTCGTCTTCAGTGGGAATAGCTTTGCCACGAGTGCTGATATTGATCTCGATACCAACAACATCCCATTCGTTGCGTGGTCAGATGGAGTCGGACCAGAACGCTCCAAAGCTGGCTTTGCCTACCGTGCTGGCCCCAATGGCTGGGTTCCGACCTTCGTCGGCCCCAACACCTACCTCGTCCGCAATGTCGGCATTGCTATAACTGGTACTGGGCCGACAGCTGGGGTGCATATTGTCTATGAATACCAAGAACGCGAGAATACGACATGGAAAGCAGGCTACGCCCGCGGCACCCGTGATGGCGGCCCCTTCACGATTGTGCCGATCAGTGGGCAGTTTGGCTTCACGCGCACGGCGTGGTTCCCCGAAATCGCGCATGATCGTTCGACAAACACGCTCTACATGACGATGATCTTCCAAGTTGGGGATCGCTTCTGGATGGGTTATGGGATCGCCTTTACAAGCAGCCGCGACGGAGGCGTAACATGGTCCCCGCCGGCTCGCTTGATTGCCACCGAGAACCCCCACGCGGGTGATCCGCACATCATTGCGGCAGAAGGCATTGTCCATTTCTCGATGGAGTTGAAAGGCTTACGGAACAACAGCTATGTGCGGGCGTTGCAACAAGCCCATTATATGACCTTCAACGCGGCAACGGGGACTTACACACCACCGGTCAAAGTATCGCAAGATGGCGAGAAAGCATCCATCGTGGATATTGGCATTGGCGCACGTGCTAAAGTCATCTCGTGGGTCGTGGAAGATATTCGCGGCGTAAAGTATAACGTGGATCCGGGTGGCATCCAGCCGCCAGTCCCACCCACCCCCACCCCGCTTCCCGCCACACCTACGCCTACGCCCCTACCGATACCGCAGGGCCGCCTGTTCATCCTTGATCCAACCGATCTGAATGATCGCATGACCCGCTCGCAACAAGTCAAAGCCCGCTTCCAGCTGCTGAGTGGGGGGACATCGGCGGATTATGAGTATGACTTGAGCAACGATGGGAGTAACTTCTCGCCGCGTGGCAAGCTCCCCCCCGACAATACGGTAGATTGGACGATGGCTCCGCCACGAGGCGCAGCCTGCGAAGCCCGCACCATTCGTGGACGGCTGCACGACTTGCGCTCGGGGCTATCTTCCAATGTGTTTGAGGCGAGCATCATGTACGACCCCGGCGTAGATGTCTCGGTCACAGTGGAGAATCCCTTCCTCCAGCGCAACCTCCGGCAGATCCAAGCCACGGGCGCACTGCTCCAAGATTTCGGCGGCGCAGGCGCAATGGCCGGCGATCCGGGCTTTACCCGTGCGCCATTCTACTTCGGGCGGGTTACGCGCAATCCGGGCGAATGCAATAGCATTCAAGAGGTACGCTTTGGGCAGCTTACCCCCGCCACCTCGATCAACGGCGTGCCCGGTGGCTTGATCCCAATTGACCAATTCAACCCACAGGATGGCGACTACACCGTAACGATTCAAGTCACCGATGCGATTGGCAACAGCCGGACATTCAGTGGCTTCACGATGACGCTGGATCGCACGGCTCCGCAGATCACCGGCGTGTACACCGGGGCGATGCAGGTCGTCAATGCGAATAACAGCCCAATCAGTACGGTGAGTACGCCGCTGGTAAACCTACGCTTCACCGATCTGGTGATTACTGACACCGGCTATGGCAACAAGAACCCCAACAAGCCCTTCTTCGGGGTGTGGCTGGCCAACAGCACCCAACGCTTCGACCTGACTGATGCGGCACAGCTTGTTGCCATCAATAATCTCGACTGGCGGGGGGTGGAAGTTACCAGTGCGACCAATAATGGTGAAGGAGCCTTCAGCTTCACCGTCCGCAACTGGAGTGTCTTTACGGGCCTGCAGTCTATGCAGGGCGGGCGGGATCAGTACATCTATGCCCGCGTGATTGACGGAGCGGGCAATGCTTCCGTCGTGACGCTCGAGTCGCAACGCATCACGCTCGAGCAGGGGGTCACGCCGTTCCGGCAATATCTCCCCTTCACCGTGCGGCGGTAGTGGCCCCAACCAGCAAACGGTCAACAGTTTAGCGCGTACAGCGACGCGGATCGAGCGGGCGGGAGTCAATCAGATGACTCCCGCCTGCTGCTCTTGGAAAACGACGCGCCGCATGGCACAGCCTCCCGCGTCCCCGCCGTGCCTAGGCCACTAGGGTGCGCGGGATACGGGGCAGCACGGGCAACATTGACTGCGAGCAAAGTGGGCGGGCGTAAGGTTAGGATTTGGTGCGTGCGGCGCGTGAGGCCGGCGTAAAGCGGGCGAAGATAATCCCTAGCTCGTAGAGCATATACATCGGGATGGCCAGCAGCATCAAGTTAATTGGATCACCCGTCGGCGTAACAATCGCCGCGCCAATCGTGACAACCACAATCGCATAGCGCCGGTACTGAGCGAGCTGCTGCGCCGTGACTACCCCAAGCCGGGCAAGGATGTAAATCACAACTGGTAACTCAAACACGATCCCATTGATGAGCAACAGCATCGTCACTGTCTGAAGGAAATTCGAGATGGACGGCTTGATTTGGATCAACTCCGACTCGCTGAAGCCGATCAGGAAGCGGATCGCCGCCGGCACGGTAATAAACCAGCCAAATAGAATGCCAAACACGAAAAACAGCGTCACGAAGGGCAACGTCAGAAAAACCGCCCGACGTTCTTGCGCGGTGAGGCCGGGTACAATGAAGGCAATCAGTTGGTAGACTACCCACGGCATAGCAAGGATGATGCCCACCCAGATCGAGACCGACATGTAGCTGGTGAAGGTTTCGGCCGTGCCCACCGCCGAGAGTGGCTGTGGGTTGTCGGCGGGGGTGAAGGCGCGAATGATCACATCTATGATCTGCGGTGGCCCAAAGACCAAAATCAGCCCAATCACAGTGCCCGCCAGCACGCCCAGCACCGCATATATCAGGCGCATGCGTAGCTCGATCAGATGCTCAACTACCGACATCGGCTGCACATTCGCCGTGGAGGGCAGATTCTTATTGGCTACACTCACGGGTGCAGGGTCTCCTGCGCTTCCGGCGGCGCGTAGCGGCTCGTATCCACGATGCCGCGTGTGGCCAGTAGGCGGCGCATGGCCGTCAATTCGCCTTGCAATTGCGTAATCTGCTTGCTCATGAGCTTCAGCTGCATCTCGATTTCAGGGTAGTGCCCATTGTCTGGAAGCTCGGCCACCAGAACAGCTTCAGGCGATGCAGCAGCGGCAGGAATGGTAGGCGCAGCCACAGCCGACACAGTATGCGGGACAGCCTCTTCCAGCGGCGCAGGTAGCTCCGGTAGGGCCATTTCGATTGTTTCTGGCGCGGGGGGGAGGGGCGGAGAGTCAGCTGCCTGCACGGCTACCGTATCGGCCTGTGCCCCTGCATCTGGCTCTACAGATGCAGCCTGATCAGGCAGATCGGCAGATGCAGCTTCAGGCGGCTCTCCCTTGAGCTTGGCCCGCATCACCTGTGGGAACTGGATACTATGCCCTTCCGCTTGCAAGCGTTGCACTTCGGCGGACACATTCAGTTGCTGTTTGGCCCGCAGAATCTCATCCCGCAGCGCATTAACTTCGGCCTCAAACTCGTTTCGTATGCGCTGCACCGCTTGCAGTTCAGGCGAGGACTGCTGCCATGCCAGCCACTGCGCGGTGAGTCGGCCTGCTTGCCGCCCCAAGGTTTGGAGCCGCTCCGGACCTAGCACTACGAGGGCAAAGATCAGCACCAACAGGATTTCAAATAACCCGACCCCAAAGAAATTCATTGCAACTCAGATTGGAAAGCGAAGCGGCAACGCACGGCACGCAGGTGGCATTGCCGCAGGCGTAGAGCTGTGGCAACGCCGCTAGCCGAGATGGTCGCGGATGTACGCAATCGCATCGCCGACGGTTTTAATCTTGGAGGCATCATCTTCCGAGATGACCACCTTGAACTCATCTTCGAGTGACATCATCAGCTCGGCGAGATCAAGCGAATCGGCTTTGAGATCGGCAATGAAGGCTGCTGAGGGCTGCACCTTCTCCTCATCCACACCAAGCTGATTAGCAATAATCTTCTGCAAGCGAGCTTCCAAATCAGAGACCATTGTCACTGGATACCACCTTTCCTATCAAGAGCTACACACTAGCGGACAACCATTGGCGTGCTGCCCACTTAGGCTTCGGGCTGTTCCCCATATTTATTGACAACAAAACCTAACACACCATTCACAAAGCGGCTTGAGTTGTCACTGCCAAAATGTTTCGCCAACTCAACCGCTTCATTAATGACAGCTTTGACTGGCGTATGTTCCGCTTCGTCCAACAGAAGTTCAAACAGGGCAATGCGTAGGATTGCCTTATCCACACTCGGCATCTGGTCTACCGGCCAATTGGGGGCTGCTTCCTCGATCACCTGATCGAGGTACTGGCGATGCTCCCACGCACCGAGCACGAGGGTATGCAGAAACTCCTCGCCTTCGGGGGTGAAATGTTCATCGGCAAGCCGCCGCGCTACGACCGCGTCAATCGGGTGCTCGCTACTATCCACTTCATACAAAATTTGCAACGCGGCGATGCGGACACGATGACGCAGACCAGCCACACACGTCTCCTGTTCAGTATGTTCTGCACGGCTGTACTGCTTCACGCACAGCTTGACTTCACATGACCACGATACAGCGTACAGCGAGCAATCAAGATTGATTGTAACGGCATTCAAGTGTAGCGTCAAGATCAGCTGCGGCAGGGCACACACGGGTATGCCCCCCGTCAATAAATCAGCGCGTGCGCCGGAAGCCTACGCCATGCGCCGCAACTGACTCAATACCGCCTGTAAATCGGGCGGCAACGGAGCCTCGAACATGCGCCATTCACCGGTCGTGGGGACAACAAAGCCAAGCTGGGCGGCGTGCAAGAACTGCCGCGTTAGCCCGAAGGTGGGACGTTTGCGTGGCGCATAGAGCGGGTCGCCAAGCACGGGATGCTGAATGTGCGCGAAGTGGACGCGAATTTGGTGGGTACGCCCTGTCACCAGCCGCGCCTCGATCAGCGAATACGCACCGAGCGGCTCAACGACGCGGTACAATGTCCGCGCTTCGCGCCCATCCGCACGCACCGCCTGTCGTCGCCAATCTGTCGGATGGCGACCAAGCGGCGCATCAATGATCCCGCTCGGCTCTTTGAAGCCACCTTCGACGACGGCAAGGTAGGCTTTGTGCATACTGCGGCTCTGCTGCTGCGCGGTGAGGTGCTGCATTGCGGCATCGCTCCGCGCCACCACCAACAAGCCAGAGGTATCCTGATCGAGACGATGTACGATGCCGGGCCGCACCGTGCCGCCCACCGCCAGATCGGGGTAGCGGTGCAGTAGCGCATTCACCAGCGTGCCGTGGGCATGGCCCGGCGCAGGATGCACCACCATACCGACCGGCTTGTTAATCACGGCGATCAGGTGATCTTCGTAGACCACGTCGAGCGGGATTGCTTCCGGCACGAGCGCACTCGGCTGGATCGGCGGCAGCGTGATCTGCACCAGATCGCCCGCCTTGAGGGGTTGCCCCGCTTTCACACTGCGCCCATTCAGCAGAATATGCCCATCATCTATCATGTGGCGCACCTGCGAGCGCGTGTAGTCGCTCAACTCAGCAGCGGCATACCGATCCAGTCGCTCACCGCTGCGCTCCAGCCCAACGACGAGGGTGAAGGTCTCAGCTGCACCATGTTCGTCATACTCTTCACACCCGATCATGAGCCAGCTTGCTCCGAGGGCGGTGGGGTGCGTTCGGGGCGGGGAGCGGGCGGGGCCGGTTCGTGGGACAGGAGTTCACTGAGCAGGTAATCGTCGTGTGGGTCGTGCGTGCTAATTGGCTGTTCATTCGGCGCAAACAGCAGGTACATGCCGAGCAGTGATGCGCCCACCGTGATCGCACTATCGGCAATGTTGAAGATTGGCCACCAGCCAACTTGCATAAAATCCACCACGTAGCCAAGCCGCACGCGATCAATGACGTTGCCGATTGCCCCGCCGAGGATCAAACCCATACTGACCTGCACCAGCAGCTTTTCGTTGGGCAGGTGGCGGGCATAGGCATAGATTGCGCCTGCCGTAATCAACAGCGCGACGGCGGTGAAGAGTTCCGAGTTGTTTTGGAATAGCCCGAACGCTACGCCCGTGTTGCGCCAATAGACAATCCGCAGCCAATCATCTATGATCGGGATCACCTTCATCAAGGGCACTGGCCCCAGATTCGCTAGGACCCACAGTTTGGTCAGCTGATCGAGGGCAACCACCACTGCAAAGATCAAGGCGGGGAGCCACCAGCGTTGCGCCGATCCGGTTTGCATCGTGCGCGTCCTCCTTCGTTGTACGTCGTCTGCTAGGCAACCATGCCCATGCTGTAGGATGATTATACCGTACCTTGCCTGTGCATGCGGTAGCCGGGGTTAGGTGACAGAGATTAGGTGTCAAGTCTTCAGTAGCTGAGTGGCTAGAGGTTGCGTAACGTTGGCCTAGCTCGGCCGTGCAGCTCTACCCCTTAACACCTAGCCCCTGCAACCTGTTCCCTGAGCCTGCTCCGTGCCTACGCACTACCGCGCACCTGTTCGCGTAGCGCATCGAGCGGGTGCAGTGTGCCCATCGCATCAGCCACATACCACTGCTCCCAGCCGTTGCAGGCGGGCGTATTGCCGATCACGGCCCCCATACGATGGATCGATCCGCGCTGCCCATCGGCCAGCCGCACCGAGCCATCCGCTAGCACTGTAGCGGTGCGCTGTGGATCGCGCCGGAAGTAGAGTATCTGTCCGGGCGTGAGCAAGCCCTGTTCCAGCAGCGTGGCAAATGGAATGCGGGGCGCGGTGCGGCGCGTAGGGTATTGCCCATACACGGCCAGATCATCGAAGGGCACCGCCGGCGCAGGGATTGTAGCCAGCCGCGCCTGTGCCACCTCGATATAGGCCGGTTCGCGCTCGATGCCGATGTAGTGCCGCCCCAGCTTCTTGGCGACTGCGCCGGTTGTCCCCGTCCCAAAGAAGGGGTCGAGAACCAGATCGGCCGGGTTGCTACTGGCAAGGATCACGCGGTAGAGCAGGGCTTCCGGCTTCTGGGTAGTGTGCGCTTTGCTGCCATTCACCCGCTGCCGCTCGGCCCCATTGCAGATCGGGATGTACCAATCGCTCCGCATCTGCTTCTCGTCGTTCATCTGCTTCATGGCGTGGTAGTTGAAGGTGTAGCGTTTCTGGCTGGCCGATTTCTTGCACCACAGCAGCGTCTCGTGGGCATTGGTGAAGCGCACCCCGCGAAACTGCGGGGTCGGGTTGCTTTTGATCCAGACGACATCATTGAGCAGCCAAAAGCCCAGATCTTGCATAATCGTGCCGACCCGGTAGATGTTGTGGTAGCTGCCGATCACCCAGATCGTGCCGGTCTCCTTGAGCACGCGGCGGCAGGCAGTGAGCCATTCGCGGGTGAACTGATCGTAGGCGGGCAGGTCGGCAAACTGATCCCACGCATCATCTACGGCATCCACCTTCGTCATATTCGGCCGCCACAGCTCGCCGCGCAGTTGCAGATTGTAGGGCGGATCGGCAAAGATCAGGTCTACGCTCTGGGCGGGCAGCGCATTCAGCACCTCGCGGCAATCGCCCGCGTAGATGTGATCGCGGTGGAGTTCAAGGGGCATGTAATTTCTCCTCTACTACTTTACGAATCTCTGGTATTTGAAGCAGTTGGTTTACAAAGTACTCACGGTTTGCCGCTTGATGTTCTTCACGATGTAACCGGATAGCAGTGTAATCCACACCAATGAGATCACACAGTTCAGCTCCTGTGAGAACTTGATCTACACCAAATCGTTGCTTTACGCCAAAAACGATCTTTTCACGACTGTTTTGATTGAAAGAACAGAAATAGTAGTTCACAGATACGCTAACTCTGGGTCTGATCCAATCAGCAAACTTCTTCGCAGATGCTAGTTCGCCATCTGCTTTCTTCGTGTCAAACGTATCACCATCTTTAAGTTCTACAATAAATAACTCGTTTTTATCGGGTGCATAAACTACAACATCAGTTAGAGGAGCATCCGGTATGAACTTACGAAACTTCCGTATTTCTGTGCCAAATGCAACGAGATGCGACGGATTTCTATCAGTTGCAGCTGTGATAATCTTATCTAATTCTACCTTATAAGGTGATGCTTCACGCAACAGACTTTCTAATTCATTTCCATTCCGAATAGCGCAAACGTGTACACGGCTAATGAGCTTACCGAGTTTACTGTTTCCAAAAACCCGCCCGTAGCCCGAATCCTCGTCCTGTCTTCCTAGACTGTGTTCTATCAATGCCATTGCATTCCCTTTACTCATTCAGCAGCAGTAGTTAGCGCATCTAAGCGTTATCTCTGCTGCATCGCGCATACCCTATCACTTTTGCAGCGTATGTTACACCATCCTGCCCAGCCCTCACTCACCGAGCAGCCAACGGGCCCAGCGTTGCCACCAGTGCCGCGCCAGCACCCGCACCGGCAGCGTGACTGGCAGCACCAGATCGCCGCTCCACAGTTCAAGGCTCAAGTCGTGCAGACCGGGCGGGTGGTGCTCCGGCGGGACAATGACCACCGGATATTCGATCACGCTCATAGGCTGCACAACCAGCCCAGTCTGCTCAATCTGAAGCAATGAGTTGCTACTAACGAACGTGACCGAACAGGCGTATTCACCCGTATTCTCGACTTCGTAGATAAACCGCACACGCTCACCCGCAATCACATCCAGCCGCCGTTGTTCGGCTCCGTGCAGCACAAGGCGCGGGAAGCGTTGCGGGCTAAGTGGGTGCAGTAGGGTGGCGATCAGCAGGCGACGCTGCAACGGCGATTGCCCACCGCTGCGGCTGGCCCGCTCAACCATCGCTGCTTGCTGCTTGTGGCCTTGGGCCCGCAGCCAACGCGCCAACACGCCGCGTTCGAGCAAGGCTTCCAGATCGGCAACCACATCCGCCTGTGCAAGGCTGATCGCATTGAGTGAGCGCACAAACTGCTGCCCGACAGGAACTCCCGCCACACCTTCGAGCGTATATTTCACCTGCACCTGCTGCCCGCCCGATGTAATCTGGATCGAGCCGTGCTGCTGGCCCTTGTTGGCATTGGCCACCACCATCAGCACCGCAGTGCCACTGGGCGGGATGATGCCGGTGGCACTGCGCCGCCGCTTGTCATCCTGTATCAGACGCAGATCGCTGCTGCGGTTGGGCCCACACGTCACCTCATAGCGGATCGGGTGCGGCGCAGGGTTGAGCAGCGTCAGCTGGCGCGGCTTGCTCCAGATGCGCCAGTGGCGCAGCGGCACAGCACCGAGTTCGAGCTGCTCTGGGATTACCCGCAAGGCAACAGCATTGTTGAGCGGTACAAGGGCGGCGTAGAAGATGTCGAGGGCACGTTGCTGGGGCTTGGCGGTACGCCGCGTTGCCCGCAGCTGATGCAGCAAGCGGGCCAGCTGCGGGTCGGGCTGCTGGGCTAGCCATGCATCGAGCGTGCGTTGCTCGACGCTGGTCTCGATCAGGCGCGGGTGCTGGCGGGCCAGCCTCGTCAAGTCAGCATAGCTCCGCACCTGCACCCCAAAGCCCACATTGAGCGGTTGCGGCGGGTCAACATCGGTGATGGTTGCCAGCCATGCCGCAACTGTCGGGGCCCGTTGTTCGGGATCGGGGTGCAACGCCCAACGCATGGCATCAGCCAGCGCAGGGGCGGCGGTGGTCAGGGCGAGCCAATCGAATTGCAATGGCGCAAGTGTTGGGTCAATGCCGGTGAGCAGTTCGTAACAAACTACGCCCAAGCTAAATAAGTCGGCTCGTTCGTCCATCTCGCGCCCACCGAGTTGCTCCGGCGGGGCATAGCCGGGCGTACCAAAGCGGGGGCGGGCGGGCTGGGGCGGGTGCAGGGTGAGGGTCTGGGCTGCACCCAGATCAATCAAAGCCAGTGTGCCATCGGTGCGGCGGATGAGATTGGCGGGCTTCAGATCGCCACAGATCACGGGCGGGGTGAGGCTGTGCAGGTAGCGCAACATCTGGCCAATCTGGATCGCCCAATCGCGTACCAGATCGGGGCTACACGGGCGAGCAAGGCGGTGGGTGCTTTGGCTAGTCCACTCAGCAAGCGGCACTCCCTCAATCATATCCCGCGCTAGCCATGTGCGTCCATTGGCGGTATCGTGTTCAAAACGGATCAGGCGCGGCAGCGCAGGATGCTGGATGCGCTGAAGCAGCCGCGCTTCCCAACGCAGTACCCCCAACGCATCCTGATGGGCCGCGGCGGGCAGATCGGTGCGAACAACCTTGACCGCAATGCGTTCGCCCGTGCTTTGGTCAAGGGCCCGAAAGACCACTGCCTGCCCGCCCCAGCCCAACAGATTGATGAGCTGAAAGCGGTGGCCAAGCAGATCACCCGGCTGCACCCCACACGCGGGCGGTGTCGCAAGGCGGTGCGTCTGATGGGGATTGTCTACCACAAGCCACCCCTCACCTACGCTCACCCGCAGAGCCGACCTCAGCCTGCATGGCCAGCACGAAATCACGCGGGTTGGCGGGGCTGATGATGAGCGGCTCGGTAGGGTAGCGGGCGAGAGCTACCAGCCGTTCACGGTTGGTGGCGAGCATAAACACCCGCCCGAAGTCTGTCAAATAAAACGGGCCTTGGTAGCCATACACACCCGGATTGAAGCCGAAGCGAATCCCGTGCTGGGGCATCTGCGCCAGCTGGGGCACAAAGGATACACCGGAGATTTGCTTGAGCGGAATGCGGAGCGGCTTGAACCAACGTTGGCGAATCACCAGTTGCTCAGCTTCGATACTGTAGCGCGTCGGTTGGCTGAGATAGGTCAGCAGCAGGAACAGGGCGATCAGCAGCCCAACGGCAGTCGGGATCAGCAAGCCGCCCCAGCGATTGTTGCTCAGGTAGGCAAATAGCAACGGCAGCAGCATGATCCCGCCGACATAGGCTACGCCAGTGGTGATTCGCTCGGCATAGGCATCTAGCGGGGCCGCGAGGAATTGCTTTGGTTTCGGCATAGTTGCAGGTTCATCCAGTTCAGCATACAATACGCACGAGATCCGCCTCATCTATTATACCAGTGCCGTTAGGCACGAACAGGGGGAATATATGGCGAACTTTCAGCCATTGCCAGTCGCGCCGCGCATGCAGGCGTGGCGTGGGCACGCACTTGCGACCTATACCGCCGGACAAGGTGCGCCCGTGTTGCTGGTGCATAGCATCAATGCCGCCGCATCCGCGTATGAGGTGCGCCACCCATTTACCGATCTCCAACATGACTATACCACCCACGCGCTCGATCTGCCCGGCTTCGGCTTGTCGGCCCGCCCGCCGCGCCTGTACCGTGCCACCGATTATATCGAGGTGCTGATGCAGATGCTCAGCAGCATCGGCCAACCAACGATCCTGATTGCTTCATCGCTCTCCTCAGCCTTTGCGATTGGCGCAGCCGCCCGCTTGCCGCAGCTGGTACGGGCACTGGTGCTCGTTGCGCCGGTGGGGATTTCGCAGCTCTCGCAGCCACCTACGCCGGTACAGTCCTTCAGCTACGATCTGCTGCGCGGCGGCTTCGGTGATCTCGTCTTTGGCATCCTCAGTAGCCCGCCGGTCGTGCGCTACTACCTCGAACAGCAGACCTACGGTGATCCGGCGCAGCTAACCCAAGAGGTAATTGACAACTTTCAGGCAACGACTAAGTTTCCGGGCGCGAAGTATGCCCCGATCTGCTTTGTGACGGGGATGCTCAACTACGATGTGCGCCATGAATTTGCCCGCCTCAGCATGCCGATCTTGATTATCTGGGGGCGCAAGCTGAAGATTACGCCCGTGCGCTACGCACAGGAGTTTCTCGCTACTAACCCACAAGCCCAGCTGGTGGTGATTGAAAAAAGTGGGCTACCTATTGAGGACAGCCCAACCGAGTTTAACGCGCAGGTGCGGGCCTTCTTGGCGGGGATCGAGCCGGTAGCAGATGGCAGGTGACGCGGGTGGCGGGTGACGGGTGACGGGTAGCAGGTGGCAGGGGTGTGCCTGCCCCTGATCCGCAAAGCCCCCTAGCTCCTGATGGTATAATACGAACATGATGCAGGGGCAACACGCCCCTGTTGTAGCATAGGTAGCCGATGGAAGAACTTCGCAATAGCTACACCAAAGAGACCAACGGGATTCGCATCACGGTGCGCCCCATCTATCTTGAAGCCCACTCCGATCCGATGTCGCAGCACTATGTCTTTGCCTACTTTGTCCGCATTGACAACCTGAGCCGCAAGCGGGTGCAACTGCTTTCGCGCTACTGGTTCATTCACGATTCGATTGGCACGGAGGAGGAGGTTTCCGGCGATGGCGTAGTCGGCGAACAACCGACGCTGGTGGCAGGGGCGGGGCACGAGTATCAGAGCTTCTGCGTGCTGAAATCACCACAGGGCTACATGGAAGGCAGCTACCGCTTCATCGCCTCGGATGATACGATCTTTGATGCGGAGATCCCGCGCTTCTACCTCGATGCCGATCTGCTCCCCGCAATCTAGTGCCGCGGCGCGTAGGGGTGCGGGATCGGCGAGTACACGGACACGTGCTTGCAGCGCAGAACGGTGACGGGACACAATGGTGACATAGGGCCGGTGGCCCTGACCCCTGACACCGGCCTACTCCTCACCGCGCAGTAGCAGCACATCTGCGTCGTAGGGTGGTGCGTCAGGGGCGGGCGGGCTAGCCCCAGCCACAGGCAGGCGGGCAAACGTAGCCGGATCATACAGCCCAATAGCCAGCCAATACGCGCCCGGATCGAGATCAGGTGGGAGGGGGAGCGGGTGTCGCCAATACTGGAAATGCCCAGTGCGCCACACACTGGTTGGGTGTGCGGGGCCGGCAGGGGGCACATCAATTTGGCTCACGCGGTTGCCCTGTGCATCCAGCACATGCACGAACATACTGTAATCTTGGGTGATTGGCGCGAGAGCTTGCCACTGCGTCGTTAGGCTGAGGGCATCGCTACTCCGCACTAGCTCCACCCCCTGCAAACGAAGCTGCCCTCCAAAGACCGCATTCGGATTCTGGGCTACCGGTTGTGGCAGGTGATACACGGTGGCATAAGGGATGCCGTGCAGCGTGACCGTGTAGACGGCACTGCCCTGCTGCTGGATTAGGGCGGTGGCTTGGGGTGCATTCTCACGCTGGAGCTGGTCTATATACAGCACGGCATACTCCACTCGCCCCAAAGCTAGTGGCTCTGGCAAGCGGATTACTGGACCGCAGGTGAACGCCCGCAACACCGGCTCGAACCATGTGGCACTCGCCGACTGGCAGCCATCGGGCAGGCTGTTCAGGTAGGTGGCCGCTTGCTCTAGCCCTTCGCCCCAGCCAATCGGAATGATCTGGGCGGCCACCCGTCCCCCCCCGAAGAGGGGATTGTAGTAAGCCAGTTGGTACGGGTGGTAGCTTAGGGTGTGCAGCCCAAGCCCACCCACTACCAAACCCCAACGCACCGCTGCCGGAAGCGCGTGCAGCCGTGCGAACCACGCTGGGCGATGCTGGGCGATCCAGCGGGCTGCGCCAATCCAGCCACTTGCGGCGAGGATCAGCAGGGGCGGAAAAGCTGGCAGGGCGTAGCGGTCAAATTTCTTGGGCGGCAGAGTGAGGGCAAGGAGCACTACGGCGGCCACACTCGCCACGATTAGCAGGATGCGCCATTGCGGGGGCGGGATTTGGCGGCGAGCAACCAGTAGCAGGGCGATGCCGGGCAGCGTCCAGATGGATAGCCGAAACAGCAACACGACGGGATAGAAGAGCCAGCCCGGATCGGCTACCGCTTGGCCCCAAAAGAAGTTGCCCCAGCCGTGCGGCTCGGCTCCTTCGAAGCGCACCTGATTCACAACCCGCCCTACTGCACGCGGCAGGTCTACCCATGCGGCCGGCCAGAGCAGCACCCACACCACCGCCACCCCTAGCAGCCAGAGCAGGTAGGGCTTGCCGAGTGCGGCCCACACATATGGAACACTGTCCCGCGTGCGGCGGGGTTGCCCAGCTTGCCGCGCCTGCCACACCGCCTGCCCAAGCGGCAGTGCGCCAATCAGGGCGACCAGCGGGAAGAGCAGCACCGCAGGCGATTTAGTGAGCAGGGCTAGCCCGCCTGTCACGGCGGCGGCGGCAAGGTAGCCCCAGCGTCGGGGCGGTAAGGCTAGTGATGCGGGCGTGGTGGAGTCGTAGTGAAAGGCAAGCAACGCGAGCAGGATTGTCAGGAGCATGAAGATCGTTAGGAGCGCATCCACGTGCAGGATCCGCCCGAAGGCAACCAGCATTGGATCGCTAGCGAGCAGTAGCGCAGCAAGCAGGGCGGTGGGGTCATTGAGCAGGCGCAGCAGCAACAGGTAGCTCAGGGCTATGCCCGTTGCGGCAGTCACAGCAATCGGCAGGCGCAGCATAATCCACGTTGGCACAGGCACGGCAAGGTCGGGCGCGGGCAGGATTCCTAGCCCAGCCAAGCCCTGCTGCACCCACAGCCCGATGGCTCCCAGCCACATGGTGGTTACGCCGGGATGCCCAATGATATTCGTGCCCGCTAGATCGCCCTGC
>CALCJV010000147.1 GCA_937967405.1 uncultured Chloroflexales bacterium
ATGTGCAGCCCGTGCAAGATAAAGTCATCGCCTGTATTGACAATCGCCGTAATGGTTTCAGGTGCAATGATCTGCACCATGCCTTCGAGGAAACGTGCTGCACCTACGCCGCCGGCAAGCACGGTAATCATGGATGGCTCCTCTACGCAATTTTTACTACTATGAATTGTACCACTTTCTCTGGCTAGAGTGTGCAGCAGATGAGGAGCAGTTTAATGCTAGCTTGCGCCCACAATATCGCGGCGCGTGAAGGATACGTAGGCGTAACCCGCAAACACGATGCTATACACCCCAATCACAATGATTGCCTGCCACGTGGGGGGGAGGGTGCTGAGGTCTAGCCCAGTTACAGCAGTTGGGTCAGTGCCAAAGCTCTGGCGATGTTGGGCAACAAGGCGACTGATGTTGGGCTGGAGCAGCAGGTTGTAGATGCCGCGCACGATAGGATTATCGGTTTGGCTAAGGAAGGACAACGTTCCGGCCCCACCATCGAGGGTGAGAAAGATCAAGCCACCGGCTACACCTGCGAGCACCGAACGCCCAATGATGCTGGCTGCTACGACAAACAGCACGTAGGGTAACATAACGTAGAGTGCGCGGAGCATACCGAGCAGCAGCAACCCCAGATCGCCCGCACTGACGCGCCCAAGATTACCGAGGAGCCAGCCCGCTATCAGGGTGAACAGCCCCCCCGCAAGGATGACCAGCAGCATCCCGACGAGCAAGATGAGCAGCAGGGTGAGCAGTTTGGCAATCAGGTAATACCCCCGCTGCGGCTGGCGGGCAAGCTGCACGCGCAACGTGCCCCAGCTGTATTCGTTGCCGATTACGCCGGCGGCAAGGATCATGGCAAGGATGCCGCCGATGCTATTGATCTGGCCCAGCAAGGCCCCGAACACGCCCGGAAAGCGTAGCTCTTGGCGGAACTGGTTGATCTGGTTATCATTGAGGACTTGCACCGCTACGCCGCCAATTGCACCATCGTGGAGCAGCACGACAAACAGCAGCGCGGCGAAGGTAATCAGCAGAAGCACCACGAACGTGCCATACAGCAGCCATATTAAGGGGCGGCGGGTGAGCTTTAGCCATTCGGCTTGAATCAGGTGGAGGAGCGTTGCCATTAAGGTTGCTCCGTGACTTGGAGGAAGAAGGCTTCGAGGCTGGCCTCACGGGTGCGGATTTCGGCCACCAGAATGTCGTTGCGCGTGAGCAGGGCATTGATCTCGGCAGCGCGTTCGTGTGGCGCGTCAATTAGCAGGGTCAGCCCTTCATGGCGCACGCTGTTGACCCAATCGAGCTTGCCCAAGAGGGCAACTGCTGCTTCGGCTTGATCCGTAACTTGCACCAGTAGACCCTGTCCACGATGCAGCAATTCCGTCACCTTACCACTAGCGATCAGCTTACCCTGCTTGATAATCGCCACCTGATCACAGACCTGTTCGACTTCGTGCAGGAGATGGCTTGACATAAATATAGTACGTCCTTCGCTGGCAAGGGTGCGGATCAGTTCGCGCATCTCGACAGTTCCGGCCGGATCAAGCCCGTTGGTAGGTTCGTCGAGCACAATCAAGTCCGGCTGATTGAGCAATGCGGCGGCAATGCCGAGCCGTTGTTTCATACCCTGCGAGTAGGTTTTGAAGCGATCCTTGCTGCGTGCGGCAAGGTCTACGAGAGCGAGCACCTGCTGGATGCGGGCGTGGGGCTGGGCGATGCCGTCAGCACGGGCTAGCACGCGCAGGTTGTCGTACCCGCTTAGGTAGGGGAAAAAGGCGGGGTACTCGATCATTGCACCGACCCGTTGCAGGGCGGTGGTTGGCGTGCGTTGGACATCGTGCCCAAAGATGGTGATGTGCCCACTTGTAGGGCGCACCAAGCCTAACAGCATGGCTATCGTGGTGGTTTTGCCTGCGCCGTTGGGGCCAAGAAAGCCAAACACGCTGCTACGCGGCACGCGCAACGAGAGCGCATCTACGGCGGTATGCTGGCCGAAGCGGCGTGTTAAGGCATGGAATTCAATGGCCCACTCAGTTGACATAACTTACCCAACAACTCTTCGGATCACACGTGCGTTGCCCCACACTCAATACCGCTCATTATATACGATACTGGCGGGTGTAGGTGGGTTGCAGGAGCGCATGTTGCCGCGTATGCTGACGACGATAGGGCAACGGGACAACCTAGCTAGGGTGGCGGGTATGCTATGTGTAACATATCGAAGCCTATGTTGCACTTGTTCACGGGGAATGCTTGACAGTAACTAGGTGGCGGGTGTGTGGATCGTGGGAGTGGTGCTAAGTGTGGGGACTATGCTACAATTTCTCAAGGTAACAATGCCGAACAAAGAAAGGGATTTATCCAATGAGTGATCCTGTTCTGGAGCAATTGTACGCACAGTATGATGAGATCATCGATCAGATGAACGATGAGTTTGACAGCCACCAATTTATCTTGGAACTTGCTCATCGGTATCAGCGTGAGTATATTGAGGCTCTATATCAGTTTCGCAAC
The DNA here is from genome assembly GCA_937967405.1 of uncultured Chloroflexales bacterium. Classification (GTDB taxonomy): domain Bacteria; phylum Chloroflexota; class Chloroflexia; order Chloroflexales; family Chloroflexaceae; genus JAAUTZ01. The sequence continues at coordinate 2,509 of CALCJV010000147.1, forward strand.
GACATTTCGAACGCGGGGCCTTTTGGGCAGTTACACAGCAAACTCGCTACGCGGTTGAGAACCCATCACAGCGACCGTTTACGTCATTTGGAAAACCACGAAAGCAAGAACATTTTCGGAAGAGATAGCGAATGCGCGCAGTGGAGAAAGATCACTTGATCCCGCCCCGTCCCGCCTTAGAGCGCGTGGTGCCTGTGCCGCACAGCGACGCACGCACGTCGCCTAGCCCGTCCAAGCCGAGCGGCGTGACCTGCTCCGATTGGGCAATCACGATGGTGCGGATGCCGACTTTGCGCCCCTCGAATACCAACGACGGATAGACACGCGCCACGATCTGGTGCGGCGCAAGACAGCCAAGCTGGCCTTGTTGCGCGATGCGTTGCGGTCGGGCTACACGGGCGACGAGTTACGGCGGCTGTTCGACATCGCCGAGCGGTTTCTGAACCTGCCGCGAGCGGAGTATGCGGGGTTTCGGGCAACGCTAGCAACGGAGATAGGAGCGCAAGCAGTGGAAATCACATGAACAGTTTTGAACAGTACGGGCTGGAGCAGGGCTTGCAGCAGGGATAAGGGAACCTCACGCTACGCCAGCTGACGCGCAAATTCGGGGCGTTGCCAGAGGACGTGACGGCGCAAATCCGTGCCCTCGATAGCGAGCAGCTGCTGTCGCTAGCCGAGAGCCTGCTCGACTTCACCACCTTCGCTGACCTAACCGCGTGGCTGGCCGCCAACCCGCCCGCTAGCGCAGCGGGCGCGGGGGAGTGACCCACTGGAGAGGGTGTGGGCACACAGGGGGCATGAACGTAGTCCCCGCGCCTCCCTTCGCGTCCTTCGTGGTCTGCGTGCCCCAGCCCCACCCGCCGCTCCCCATCCCGCCCTTCGCGTTCGTGCTCTTCGTGCCCTTCGTGGTCTGCCCCGCCGCTCCCCATACCCCTTCGCGTTCTTCGTGCTCTTCGTGGTCTTCGTGGTATGTGTTCCTGCCCTG
>CALCJV010000148.1 GCA_937967405.1 uncultured Chloroflexales bacterium
CCCAGTGCGATCAGGTCGAAGGTGGGGAAGCCCCCCGCTTTGGTAGCCAGATAGATGAACTGGAAGAGCAGCAGCAAGCCAAGCGAACCAGCCATCGTGTAAATGAAGAAGATCACCGCAGCGTGGCGGCGGCGGCTGAAAGGGTCGTCGTCGCTGCCAGCATCACGGGTTGATTCGCCGTTGGCGCGTTTACTTTCGAGGTTGCTGCGCCCCCACATCAGGATGAGGAAGAAGGCGGGCACAAGGCTGAATTCCCAGAAGATGAAGAAGAAGAAGAAATCCAGCGCAAGGAAGTAGCCCAGCAAGGCCCACTCAAGCAGCAGCAGCACCGCGAAATGCTCTTTGACGCGCTTGGTCAAGCTGAATGCGGAGAGTGCGGCAATGGGAGCCATCACGACGGTGAGCAGTACCATCGGCAGGCTGATCCCATCTATGCCGAGAAAGTAGTCTACTTGCACGGCCCGGATCCACGGCACGCGCTCCACGAATTGGATCACGCCCTGCCCGTCGCGCACGAGGGTTGGATCGTAGCCGGCCCAGACATACAGGGCAATGCCGAGTGGTACAAACATCCACGCGACCACGCCGCGCTTAACCAACTGATCTGGTTGATTGGTGAGCATGGCTATGACAACGATAGCTGCCCCCACGAGGGGGCTGAATAGCAGCAGCGTTAGCCATACGATACCATCGGGCGATGCGAGTAGATAGTCGGGCATGCGCTCCTCCTAACGAAATCCATACAGAAACGCCAGAGCCAGCAGCACCACTGCACCAAACAGCAGGGCAATGTAATCTTGCGCCTTGCCCGTTTCGGTTTGGCGCACTTGCTCGCCCACTTGCACCGAGCCGTGCGCCACCGCATCCGGTCCATCATTGAGCACGGCATCGTCGGCGATGAAGTTGACCCGCCCAATGATGCGCGTCATTGCGCCGATCCCAGTCACGATGCGGGCGAGGATCATTGTATCGAACCAATCCCACAGGGCGGCCGCCACGTTGGTGGCGGTCACGATAGTGAGGCGATACAGCCGATCAAAGTAGTACGCATGGTGCAACAACTCAAACAGGCTCGGCTGTGCGCTTGCCAGTGGATCGGTGCTGTGGGCAGTTGGGTAGGCATTGCGGTACAAGTTCCAGCCAGCTGCAATGCCCAATCCGGCAATGCCTGTCGAGATTAGGGCCACAAGGAGGTTGAAGTCAATCGCGGCTTGCCCTAGCACGTCTGCCAGCCAGTGGCTGCCCGGTAGGTTCAGTGCGCCCGCAAACACAGCAAAAAAGGCAAGCACTATCAAGGGCACGACCATATGCCAGCCGCTTTCGTGGGGCAGTGCGCCGTGTTCGCTATGTGCGCCGTGGGCATCGTGGGTGTCGAGTGCTTCGGGTGTACCGTGTTCAGTGTAGGTGATCGGGGGAGGTTGGTGGGCAGGTTCGGCGTGGATAATCTGCGGTGTATTCGGCTCGTTGACGATCTCAACCGCATCTGCTGCTTCATCCTGCTCCACATCCACACTCTGCGCGACAGCGGGCTTGCCGCTTGGCTTGGGTGTGTAGGGGTAGGCGAGCGGATTTGCGCCGCGAAACTCGCCAAAGAATACCAGCCAGACTTGGCGTGTCATATAGAAGGCGGTGAGCAGCGAAGCTAGCGAGAGGATGAGGTACACTGGGAAGTTGTACTTCCAGCCATCTGCGAGGATTTCATCCTTGCTCCAGAAGCCGGCCAGCGGCGGAATGCCCATCAGGGCGAGCGCACCGAGCAGGTAGGTGGCAAAGGTGTAGGGCATGACGTGGCGCAAGCCGCCCATATTGCGAATATCTTGCGCGGTCTGTTGGGCAGCGTATTCGTTGTGGTGGTGGATGTGTTCAATGGCTGGTGTATGCTCCATCGCGTGGATCACTGAGCCACTGCCCAGAAACAGCAACGCCTTGAAGAAGGCATGCGTAAGCAGGTGGAAGAAGCCCGCGACAAACCCGCCAATCCCCAGTGCAGCCACCATAAAGCCGAGCTGCGAGAGGGTGGAGTAGGCAAGGATGCGTTTGATGTCGTATTGGGCGACGGCGATGGTGGCCGCAAACAGCGCAGTGAAGGCTCCCACCCACGTCACCACCTGCAATGCCGCGCCGCCATCTGCGGTGAAGATCGGATAGACCCGCGCTACCAGAAATACGCCTGCGGCGACCATCGTGGCGGCGTGGATCAGAGCTGAGACTGGCGTAGGCCCTTCCATGGCATCCGGCAGCCAGACGTGCAGGGGGAACTGCGCGGCTTTGCCGATTGTACCAGCAAAGATCAGCAGGGCGATGGCCGTGATGTGGCTCATGCCGAGCATATTCTGGCTTACCGCTAGCTCGGCGAGCATTGCCGTATCGAACAGCTCGCCGGCCTGTGTGCCAAATGCGAGTGTCCCCGTGCGCGTGTACAGATAGACCATGCCGATCAGCATCAGCACATCGCCGATGCGGGTCACGATAAAGGCTTTTACGGCTGCACGGTAGGCGGTGGGACGGGTGAACAAGAAGCCGATCAGGAGATATGAGCACAAGCCCATCACCTCCCACGCCATAAAAAACAGCAGCAGGTTGTCAGCCATGCTCATCAGCAGCATGGCTGCCGTGAATAGAGCAATGAACGAAAAGAAGCGGGCTTGGCGTGGATGCCCGCCCATATAGCCCAACGAGAACAGGTGGATACAGGTTGAGGTAATCGTGACCATCGCCAGCAGCACCGCCGTTAAGCCGTCAATGTAGATGCCCATCTGGAAGGTGCTCGCCCCAGTTGGGGCCCAATCTATACGCTGGATCACATTGGCAGGCGGGAAGTGAAACGCCGCGCCGTGCCCCTTATCGTCGCTGTGCCCTGCGTCGTGCGCGGTATCGCTGTGTAGGTTCGTCACTTGCCCATCGGCGGTGATCTGGATACCACTCCCCACCGCCGCCAGTGTACCCAGTGCGATCACGCTAGCGAGCAGCATCAGCCCAATGGCGAGCCAGCCACTCGCTTGGGCATTGCGGCGCAGCGGCGGCACAAAGGTAATCAGCACGCATGCCGTGAGCGGGAGCAGTGGAATCAGCCACGCCAGTTGCAAAAAGAATGCCATCGCTTTACCCCCGCAGCGAGTCTACGCTGTCTACATTCACTGTCTGCCATGTGCGGTAAATGGCAATTGCCATCGCCAAGCCAACCGCCGCCTCTGCTGCGGCAACCACAATCACAAACAGGGCGAAAATGATGCCGCCCACTTCGTCTGGTTGGGTATAGCGCCAGAATGCTACCAGATTGATATTAACAGCATTGAGCATCAGTTCAATGCCCATTAGCATACTCACCGCGTGCCGCCGCGAGAGGGCCCCGAAGAACCCGACACAGAATAGCCCGGAAGCCAGCATTAAGACCCATTCAAGAGGAACTGCACTCATTACGCGCCTTCTCCTGCTTGCTCGTGGGCGGGTGGTACGGGAGGGGGAGTGGTACTGCTGCTCGTGGGCTGTGGATGGGCAGAGCGGGCGGGAGGGCTTGGCTCCCGCTCGCGGCGCAGGGCGACTTCCTCCGCGAGGGTCAGCACGCGCACACGGCGTTGCTCCTGATCTTCCATGGCAATAATGATTGCCCCAACCAGAGCCGCCAAGAGCAACACGGCCGCAATTTGGAAGGGCAGCAGATAGGCATTCATAAAGGCGAAGCCGAGTTCGCGGGGGCCGGCAAAGGTGGGTTGCGGGTCGGTGAAGGTCTGCCAGTCGTGGGTATAGATGGTCGGAACAAGGACGGCTGCAAAAAGGAGCACCGCGATCAGCAGCGTCGAACGCCAACGTTGGAAGAGGACTGGCTCATCGGGATCGTCAATCTGGCGCGTGAGCATCACCGCAAAGAGCACCAGCACGGCAACTGCGCCGATGTAGAGGAGCACTTGAACTATCGCCAGAAACTCAGCGTGCAGGAGCAGATAGAGCATGGCGATGCCAAAGAAGCAGGCGATCAGCCACAGTGCGGCATGGATGATGTTCCGCACCGATACGACCATCAAGGCTGCTCCCAGAATGAGCAGACCGGTTACGCCAAACATGATCTGGACAACTAGGTCCACACGCACTCCTTGGTCTCGTGGTGCGCCGCGCTTAGGCAGAGCGGGGCGGCGATACGGCTAGCCCTCCGGCGGCTAGGGCCGCTTGGCGGGCGACATGATCCTGTATATTCAAGCGGGCAAGGAACCAGTACGCGGCAACATTGATGACGAGTGTCACGGCAAAGGCGATCAACCAACGCACGAGGTTGCTCGGCTCGCCTGCAAATTCGATGATGCCGAAGCCTTGCGCCGTGCCCCAACGGGTGATCGCAATCCACAGGGCGGCACTTAGGATGTTGATCATCGTGAGCGGGATCAGGAACTTCCAGCCGAAATTCATCAGTTGGTCAATCCGTAGGCGCGGGAAAGCTCCGCGCAAGGCAACCATCACAAAGAAGAACGCATACGTCTTAGCCAACAGGTAGAACGTACCCAGCATGCCGGCCAGCACATTATACACGGGATTGCCTGCCGGATTGTCGGCACTCAGGCTTTGGCTCACCAGCCACGCAATGCCGGGGCCTTGCCAGCCACCGAAGAAGATCGTTGCCGTGATGGCACATAGCAGGAAGTTCAAGATGTATTGCGCGAGGTAGAACAGCGCAAACTTCATGCCGCTATACTCGGTCATATAGCCAGCGACAATCTCCGAATCGGCTTCAGGTATATCGAAGGGGGTGCGTTCGCCTTCGGCAAGTGCGGCAATGAAGAAACACACAAACGCGAGGAAGCCGACGGGGGTGAAGACAAACCAGCCTAGCCCCAGATCGGGGATGTTCGGTACATCGGTGGTGCTGATGAACAGCCCGCTCTGCGCCTCGACAATCGCCATCAGCGACATACTGCCCGTCAACATCACCGCAAACAGGAGGCTGAGTAGGGCGGGAATCTCATACGAGACGACTTGGGCCACAGCCCGCATTGCCCCCAGTAGGGCAAATTTGTTGTTGCTCGCCCAGCCCGCCATCAGCAAGCCGACGGTGCTGATCGAGGAGATCGCAAAGAAGAACAGCAAGCCGGTTGGCAAATCTACGGCGATCATATTTGGCCCCCACGGCAGCACCGCAAACATATACATCACAGGCGCGGCCGTGACAATCGGGGCCAGCAGGTGGACACGCTGATCTGCTGAAACAGGGACAATATCCTCTTTGGTAAACATCTTCACGCCATCAGCTATCGGTTGGAGCAGACCTTCGTAGCCGACCCGATTGGGACCCACGCGATCCTGCATCCGGGCGATAGCACGGCGTTCGTAGTAAGTCAGGAATAGCACTTGCACGGGAGCAATTGCAAACAGGATCGCCACGACAATCAGGTGGCTGATCAGCATCACGACCCAATCGGGGCTATTCAAGCCGAGCTGCGTATTAAGGATGAAATCAACCACATCGTACATTGGTTACTCCCCTTCGGCTTGAGCCGCTTTCTTAGCGGCATTGCGGGCCCGGATCGCGGCGAGGCGGGCAGCTTTCTCATCCAAAGGTGCGTCTGGCACGGCAGGTGCGGGTGGTGCAGCTTGCTCGCTTGTCGCAGGCGGCACATCAGTGGGCGGCACATCCGGTGTAGCCAGCGTGGGTGCGGCCCCTGCGGCAGCGGTTTGCTCGTCCGCTTTCTTGGCTTCGTTGCGAGCGCGGATGGCAGCGAGGCGAGCAGCTTTTTCATCCAATGATGCATCTGGCACGGTAGGTGCAGGTGGTGCAGCTTGCTCGCTTGCCGCAGGCTGCACATCAGTGGGCGGCATGTCCGGCGTAGCCAGCGTGGGTGCAGCTTCTGCGGCGGCGGCTTGCTCAGCCGCCTTCTTAGCCTCATTACGAGCCCGGATGGCAGCGAGGCGGGCAGCTTTGTCGGTGGGCAGATCGCCACCATCGCTGGCGGCAGGCGCAGCACTTGCGGTTGCCGGTGCGGCTTGCACGGCGGCTTTGGCTTCATTGCGGGCGCGGATCGCGGCAAGGCGAGCGGCTTTGTCGGTGGGCAGATCGCTCGCGCTGGCGGCCAGCGCAGCACTCCTCGCAGGCGGAGCGGCACTGCTGGTAGCCGGTGCAGGCGCACTCGCAACAGCCGTAGTCGGCATAGTCGCTTCCTGCTGATCATCACGCAGCTCGTGCGCTGCCTTGAGCTGTGCAAGCATTTGGGGCGCAATGCCAATAGTAGCTGGTCGCCGCTTCTTATTCGTTTCGAGCTTCTTGTAGGCACTTGCTTCGGCTTCTGCCCAGAAGGTAGGGGCAATAGATTGGTAGTAGGAAATTGGACGCAACAGATCAGTTTTATGCACGGTCAGGCTCGAATGGTCTGCCGTTGAGAGTTCAAAGTTGTGGTCCATCTTAATCGCATCGAAGGGGCACACCTCCGCGCAAAAGCCACAACTCATGCAGGCATCATACTCGATGATGAACTCGCTTACGGCGGGCACAGGCTTGCCCGTATCGGGGTCTTTCGCTTGCGTCATATGGATCACCTGCGGCGGGCAGATGCGCTGGCACTGGAAGCAGGAGGTGCAGAGTTCGTGCCCAGTGGCATCATCAAAGAGCAGGATAGGCATATTGCGGTAGGCTTCTGGCAGGGGCAGGCGTTCTTCGGGGTACTCCGTCGTAAATGTCCCCGCAATCTGGGTCGTATCATCCAGCTTGCGAAACGATTTGCGCCAGTGATCCACCACCACGCCCAGCCCTTGCAGCAGGCTCCAGCCGGCGGCTTTTGGGCGGCGGCGTTCGACAACCACCGCGCTTCCGCGTGCAATCTGCGGGGTCGGGTCAACCACCACTGTTAGGGCGGCGGGGGCTTCTGTAAAGGTGAGAGAGTGGGTTAGGGTGTCGTTGCTCATCGGTCTACCTCGCCCATCACTATATCAATGCTGCCTAAAATGACCACAATATCGGCAACTTTATAGCCGCGACACATATCGCCTAGCGGCGTGAGATTAATAAACGAGGGCGCACGCACCTTGTAGCGGTAGGGCTTGGTGCTGCCATCGCTGACGAGATAGAAGCCCAGTTCACCTTTAGGCGACTCAATCCGCGCATAGGCATCGCCCACTGGCGGGCGCACGTTCTGGCGAGCTTTGGGGTTGATATGCCCACCGCTCGCATCTGGCAGTTGCTCGATGATCTGCTCTAAGATGCGGCGGCTCTGGCGCATCTCCTCGATCCGCACCAGAAACCGATCATACACATCGCCGACGCTGCCGACGGGCACATCGAAGTCAAAGCGATCATAGATGCTGTACGGCTCGGCTTTGCGGATGTCGTAAGCAATGCCACTGCCACGCAACACGGGCCCAGTCACACCATACGAGACAGCAACCTCTCGCGGTAGAATGCCAATCCCTTCGCTGCGGGCAAGCAGAATTTCGTTTTCGCGCAACAGGCGTTCTAGCTCATCTATATAGGCTGGCATCGCCACCATGAGCTTCTTCAGACGCGGGATAAAATCATCTGGGAGGTCACGCACCACCCCGCCAAAGCGGAAGTAGTTGCACATCATGCGTGCGCCACTGACCAGCTCAAACAGGTCAAGAATCTTCTCGCGCTCCCGAATGCCAAACGCGAGCGGCGTTTGCCACGCACCCATATCATTGATCATAAAGCCAACTGCACCGGCATGATTAAGGATGCGCGTCAGCTCAACCATCAGCACGCGGATGTACTCGGCGCGTTCGGGGACTTCAATCCCAGCCAGCTTCTCAACGGCTAGGGCATAGGCGTGGTTATTCGCCATCGAATTGAAGTAGTCTAGCCGATCCGTGTAGGGCATATTTTGCAGATAGGTATTCACTTCAGCAAGCTGTTCGTGGTTGCGGTGCAGATAGCCAAAGACCGGCTCAAGGTTGACTACCGTCTCGCCATCTACGGTGATCAGCATGCGGAATACGCCATGTGTCGAGGGGTGCTGGGGGCCAATGTTAATCTGAAGTTCGTCGGTCGTAATCATAGCGGGTGTAGCGACTACGCGCCCTCTCCTATATAGTTATCGCCCTGCTTCGGAAAATCTTTCCGCATGGGGAAGCCTTCAAACTCATCCCACATATAAATCCGGCGCAGGTTGGGGTGACCAATAAATCTAATCCCAAACAAATCGTAGGCTTCCCGTTCGTGCAGCATGGCCGCCGGTAGGATTGCCATGAGCGAGGGCACATCTGGTTGGTCGCGGGGCACACGCACCTTGATGACCAGATCGCCACCGCCGCCAATGCTGTAGAAGCGGTAGACCAACTCAAACAGCCCGTGTTCAACGTAGTCTACGGCGGCAAGATCGGAGAGCAGCCCATAGCCGAGGTGGTCAATCACGAATTGCACCACCTCTGGGAGCGCGTCAGCATGCACCACAACATCGGCGGTACGGATCAAGTCAGGCAGATCGTCGGGTAAGGTGACGAGTGCGTGGGGCAACACTGTAGCGAGTTGCTCGCGCAGCAGATCACGTGGGCTGGGGCGTGCATTCGGTAGTGGGGGCGAGGTGCTAGCCATCACAGCGACTCCACTTCTTTGCGCTTCAGATCGTTGGCGGCAATTTCGGGTGAGATGCCCTTCGCTTTCAGGGCGTGTTCAAGCTCCACCGTTGGGTCGAGGATTGGGAAGAGGCGCACCACTTCGGGATGCTCAAGCACGCCGCTTTTGGTTTCGCCCATTTCCGGCGAGGTATAAGGACTCACTAGCGGCAAGCCCCCAACGGGATCAGCCAATTGCCCATTGATCTCAAGCCCGTGTGCGCCGTACTCAGGCACGGGGAAGTCCTCCGTAGCCCGCGGCTTATCGTTGCCATACCAGCGCACGCGCCCTAGCTCTTGGCGATCTATCTGCTGCTGCAAGGTTATCAAGGCATGCAGCAGGGCTTCGGGGCGCGGTGGGCAGCCGGGAATGTACACATCTACGGGAATAAATAGATCAATCCCACGCAGCACGTTATAGCCGTCGCGGAAGGGCCCCCCAGAGGTGGCACACGCCCCCATCGAGATGACATAACGCGGCTCAGCCATTTGATTATACAGGCGGACCACCTGCGGAGCCATCTTTTTCGTCACGGTGCCCGCCACAATCATCAGGTCGGCTTGGCGCGGGCTGGCACGAAACAGCTCGGCTCCAAAACGGGACACGTCGTAGCGGCTCAAGCCCCACGCCATCATCTCAATGGCACAGCAGGCTAGCCCAAATGACATGGGCCAGACGGATGAACGCCGCCCCCAATTGTAAAATCGGTTCAGCGTGGAGAGGTAGACTCCGCGCTGTTCAGCATCGAGCTGAAGCTGGTGCAGATCGTCGGTACTCATCGTGGGTTAAATCCATTCCAGCGCACCTTTGCGCCAGTCATACACCAGCGAAAAGGCGAGAATAGCGAGAAAAATCAGCATGGCAAATAGGGCGGGCATGCCCAGCTCTGGGTAGGCCACTGCCCATGGATACAGGAACACCACCTCAATATCGAAGATGACGAAGGCAAGGGCATACAGGTAGTATTGAATCTTGAATTGGACGTGGAAATCTCCAATTACTTCTAAGCCACACTCATACGTGGATTGTTTGATTGGGGTTGGGCGTTTGGGGCGAATCAGGCGGGCGACGATGAGCGGCAGCACCGGAAAACTGATTGCGGCAAGCAGAAAGAGTCCGAGAAATACGTAGTTATCGTACATTGGCTCTTGTCCTGTTCATTCAGGCCGAAACATCACTTCATTGATTTCTCTACAACTATTATACACGAAGTCGCCAATCTGCTCCAACTTTCACAAGACCATCCGCAACTCGACGCGCCCCACCCGCACGATGTCACCATTGTAGACAATCGTTGCGCTTTTGACTTCAAAACCATTGACAAACGTGCCATTCGTGCTACCCAAATCGTGCAGCACCCAGCTTCCGTCGCGTAGCTCTAGGCGGGCATGCTCGGCGGACATGAAGCCATCGTTCAGGGCGATGTCACTGTCAAGGCTTCGCCCGATGCTAGTGACGGGCTGGAGCGGGAAGGCCTTGCCCACCGATAGGCCCGTCTGCCCAGCACTAACCAGAATAAGCTGTCCATAGGGTGAAGATTCTTCAACAATTGGAGCCACTCCGCGCCGCAGATCACTTGTGATCGTGCGAAGCACCTGCCACAGAAACGTGTATAGGAGAATCACGACGATGAGGCGGAGAATCAGTACTAGCACATTGATCGAGATAGCCGAGAAGTCAAGCATAGGTGGGGGGGCTTACCCTTCCTCAAACGTCAACTCTAGCCCGCCGAGCGAGATCACATCGCCGTGCCGCAGATCGGCTTCGCTGATCCGTTCCCCATTAATAAAGGTTCCGTTGGTGGTACTGAGGTCGTTGATCCAAAAGCGGCGCGACTTGTAGCGCAGTTGGGCGTGGTGGCGCGATACCCGCGCATCTTCGAGGATGATGTCGTTGTTTAGCCCGCGCCCAATCGTGAGCAGCGTGCTAGCCAGCGGGATGCGGTGCATGCCGCCGGTCGTTTCGATCAGCAGCGCGGCGGTGCGCCCATTGCGGGCATTGGCGTGCTGTTGGCCCGTTGCCGAGAGCACTTTGGTGCTACCATCAGCATTACCTGCGTGGAGATCAGCCGTCTCGATAGCCACTTGGATCGTGCGGCGGGGCACGGCGGGGTCTTCAGCCATCAGCACCTTAGGATATTCAAGCAGCGTGAATTTGCGCTCGAGGGCCAGATCATTGAGGTAGGTGGCCATTTCGCGCTCTAGATCAAGGCGCAGGCGGGCCGGGAAGTCACGGTAATCTTGTGGATGCAGGTAGACGCGGTAGTGGTGGGGCACGATCACGCGGCGCACACTGATCGTCTGGTTGCTCTCCATCGCCCGCTCAAGGCGTTTGGCGATCTCAGCTGGCTGCACGGGGCTACGGAATAGCCGTGCTACCGAGTCTTCGACCATGCTTTCCATAAATTGCTCAAAGCGGCTCAGGGCAGACATAGCTCCTCCTGCATTGGTCTTACAGCAATGTTCTTCCTGCTCTATTATAGCGTATGCCTACACCTCTAGGGTGGAGGACGGGCTGAGATCAGGCTGATGCAGGTCTGGTAGGTTAGGGGGGTGGTCAGTGGTGCTTGCCACGGGTATTCGCACGGCGGCCCCAAGATAGATTGGCTCAAGCGTGGCGAGCACATCTTGCTCACCACGTTGGAGCCGTTGCCACGCAAGTTCGGCAAGGTAGCCAGTGCGCCGCAGAGCCGTTGCTGGGCCGACAAACTGGGCTTGGGGGCCAAGTAGCTCACGCAGGCTCTCGCGCAGCGTGGCCGGGGTATCGCCACAGAAGAGCACCTGATCGTCATTGGCGACGGCGTGGGCAAGTTCAGGCAGGCTCAGGTTGAGGTACTCGCTCTGGCGTTGCCACGTGGTGGTCAGCTGAAAGCGGGCGGTTGCGATCTGTTCGCGCCCCAAGCTAATCAAGGGGTAAATTGGGATCAATGGCTGCTGATGCTGATAGGCCAGCGCATCGAGTGTGCCGATGCCAATCAGGGGCACGTTGCCCGCCAGCGCAATCCCTTTGGCGAGGCTCAGCCCCACGCGCAGCCCACTCCAGCTCCCGGGGCCACGCGCAACCGCCACGGCCTGTATGTCGCTGGTGCGGCGACCAATGTGGCGCAACAGCAGATCGAGTTGGGCGAGCACTTGGGTGGTGTGGTTGCGCCCAGAGTTCCAGCTACACTCGCCGAGTAGCTCATCGGCGGTGTAGCAGGCTAGCCCGCTCTGCGTCGTAGACGTATCAATTGCCACAAGCATGGGTGGGTTATTCTCCTCGTGTACCGCGCTGCCGGTGCTTTAGCCGAACGCGGCCACCTTAAACGCATCCACGAGTTGCTCGTAGCGCATGCCGTGCGGTGTGAAGCGCAGGATGCGCTTGGTCTCATCGAGGTAGCGCATGGCAATGCTCAAGTGTGTGTCCGGCAGATATGCACCGGCATGCTCAGCCCACTCGATCAGGCAGATGTCCTGTTGGTTCCACAGCTCGTCTAGCCCAATATTCAGGATTTCGGCTGGGTCAGCAAGGCGGTACAGATCGGCGTGGTGGATCTGCATCCGGCTCCAGCGCGGGTCGGGTGTGTATTGATTAACGAGCACGAAGCTCGGACTGGTGACCAGATCAGGCGAGCCAAGCCCCTGCACAATGCCTTTCACGAGCTGGGTTTTGCCCACGCCCAGATCGCCACTGAGCAAGATCAGATCGCCCGCTTGCAGGTACTCGCCCAAGCGTTGCCCGATCCGTAGCGTCTGGGCCGGGCTGTGGCTGATGAAGTCCAATACGTGCGGTGTCAACACATTCGGATGTGATTGGCTACTCCTCATAGCATGCTATTGTAGCATTTCTTGAGCCAGCCGTACAATTTAGGGGCAGCCTGCCTACGAACGCTGCTGGTTCAGCAGCCACGCGGCAGCACGGGTATTCTCAGCAATCGCCCGCAGCATGTCGGTTGAAGCCTGTTGTTGGGCGGTAAGCTGCTGTACCGCAGTTGTCAAATGGGCAAGCTGCGCGGCGTGGTTGTGCTGCTGTTGCCCAAGCTGCAAGGCTTTGAATTGCCATGCATACTCTGTCAGCAGGCGCGTGTGGTATTCCGTCGAACGTACTGCGAGGAGCAGGTCGGCAAAGGCAAACAAGCTCATCATCAAAAGTGCCAAAGGAAAGAGGCTGAACAGAGCCGTAATCAGTGAGATAGCACTCAAAACACTATTACCCGCCCCAAAAGACACGGCGAGGATCACCCCACCAATGATCACAAACGGGAGCAGAATATACCCAGCAATGCGATACAACGTTGCCACATACTTCAATGCTGTGTACTGTTCATCCACGCTAGCGCGAGGAGCAATCTTGGGTGCTTGGACACTCGGAATCTGCGCGTAGCCACTCATGCGAATTCCTCCTTACTTAAATTGAAATCCGTGAACTGAATATCATGCGAGTGTATCCCCGCGAGAAGATACACTCGCAGTATAGCATGGAGGCGGTGTACAAATACGCATTCGGGTTGTAGCGAGCGTGAGCGGGCTGGATCGGTCTAGCTCCCCCGCGCAGCGCGTGGGCAATGCCTTGTTGCAGCGTGCTGAAGGTACGCACGCCATTGAGCTTGATCTGGGCATTCACAGATCAGTGCCCTGTCCTGCGCCTACTCTGCATCAGCTTCCGCTTCCGCATCCGCCTGCGCCTCCAGCCACCACTGATACACAACCTGCTTGGGCAACGCCAGCGTTTTGGCCACGTGGCGGGCGGCGGCACTGCTGCGCTCGCCCTGCTGCACCAGCGTGTGCATCTGTGCGAGAGCCTGCTCGCGCAGGGCATCCGCGCTGGGGGCGGGGTGGGGTTGGGTCGGGCTGGGCTGGGTGGCTGCTGCCAGTGTGCGCCGCGTCGGGGTAGGTGGTGCGCCGGCAATCACCAGCGTAAACTCGCCCCGCGGGGCTGTCTGTTGGAAGTGTTCCAGTACCTCCGCGACCCGCCCGCGCAGCCACTGTTCATGCAGCTTGGTTAGCTCACGCGCAACCACGATCTGCCGTTCGCCGAGGATCGCCTGAATATCGAGCAGGCTGGCAACCAAGCGGTGCGGAGCCTCATAGCAGATCAGGGTAGCAGGGAGCTGGGCAACCTGCGTCAGCACCTTCTGGCGTTCGCTTTTGCGATTGGGCAGGAAGCCCAAAAAGTGGCACGGCACAACCGGCAACCCCGCCGCCACAATTGCCGCCAATAGCGCACTTGCGCCCGGAACTGGCACAACGGCAAAGCCCGCCGCAAGGCACGCCTGCACTAGCTCGCGCCCCGGATCGGCGAGGGTGGGCGTGCCTGCATCCGAGACCAATGCCACATCGCCATTGGCTAGGGCGGTCAGGATGTCGTCAAGGCGGCGCAGTTTGTTGTGTTCGTGGTAGGCAATACAGGGCGTGTCAATCGCATAGCGTTGCAGCAGGCGGCGGGTATGGCGCGTATCTTCGGCTGCAATCAAGTGGGCCTCGCGGAGCACGCGCAGTGCCCGCAGGGTAATATCTTCGAGATTGCCAATCGGAGTACTGACAACATAGAGTGTACCCATCTGCGGCATGGTGTGGGTTCCTTCTGGCGTGACGGTCCCTTGCTCGCTAATTCGGTGGCTGTGCACCCTAGCAGAGCTATCCACTGAGGCACAAACCCAAAAGCCGTGTCAGCGACACGGCTGTAGAGGGTAGCTGCACCCAGCCAGCACGCACGATGTGGCGTGCAGATAAAAGCTACAACAACGTAATAAGGCCAGCGATTGCTAGCATTGAGGCTGGGGCGAGGGCCCACCATTGCGTGGTGCAGGTGTAGCTGCGCGACAGGGCGGTGATGCCCACCAAGCCCGCCGCCACTGTGAGCAGGAAAAATGCCCCCGATAGATCGTTGCTGATCAGGTGCAAGCCAACGGTCATCAGCAGCGCGGTGGTCACGCTGCTGATGACGCACCCTGTCAGCAGCCATGCTCCACGATGGGTCAGTGCGCCGTGCCATACGGCCGCGATGCCGACCATCAAAAGCAGAAGCAAGCCGACCATCGGCGCAAATAGAGTCGTAAATAGGGCTATGCCACCACTGGTAAACCACAGCTGGCGAGCATAATACTTTTTGCGATACAGCAAATCATCACACGAAATTACTAACCCCACATCAGTGGGAGCCGTACAGTCACGGTACTGGCATTGTAGCAACTGCTTGGAATACGCGCTGACTTTGCGCGGTAAGCCTGCGGCAACACTCAACAGGGTCGTCACTGGATACAGCAGGGGACTATTCATAACCTTGAGCAACGCTCCTTTTCCATTGCACATTGGCGCACTGAAACACGCCACCGATGCATGGTGTGAAATTTTTCACACAATTTGCTGACAAACAGAGTCAGCACAGCGATCACATTTTGAACCTGTATAATGTATGATAATGCTGTCAGTTTTGTTGGAGATAAGCGATACTGGCGGGCTGTAATAGGCAGAGGATGCGGTAAAAGCACTTAGAGCAGGCACGTCTGTCTAACGTAACAGCTCGTCGTCGAGGTCAGAAACGACCTTCCTGACCGATAGCAAGACAGCAGCAGAATCTATCGGCACTTCAGCGAAGTAAACGTCAATGTTTACGTTCCAGAGTTGGGTTGTATATGTGCTTTGTATATCTGTGCTACACTATGCTGGTGGGCGATACTGGATTCGAACCAGTGACCTCCACGATGTCAACGTGGCGCTCTAACCAACTGAGCTAATCGCCCGCGTGCCACATAGTATGGTAGATATTATCATACTCATATCTTGCTGTCAAGGAAACCAATGGTACATGCTTCAGCCCCGCCGTTCACACTGGCGCAGCTGCCGCCCGATCTGCAACACGTGCTGTTAACTTGCGTGCAGATTGCTGCAAGGCAATCCGTACAACTCTGGCTGGTTGGCGGGGTAGTGCGCGATCTGCTTCAGCAGCGTAGGCCCACCCGCGACCTCGATCTGGCGTATGCGGGCGATGCACCACAGCTGTGCGGGGCCCTCGCTGCTGCACTCGGCGCAACGCTGCTCGCAGAACACATCGCCTTTGGCACAGCAACCCTCACCGTGCCGATGCCCAACGACGCACCCCCGCTGCTGCTCGATCTGGCCCGCACGCGCCGTGAGCACTACCCCCAACCAGCCTGCCTGCCGCGTGTCACCCCGACAGATATTGTCACCGATCTGGGGCGGCGTGACTTTAGCGTGAATGCGCTGGCCGTGCCACTCATATTGACTGATCTTAACCCGCCTACACTCGGCTTGGGCCCACTGCTTGACCCCTACGGCGGTGTTGCCGATCTCCACACCCGCCGCCTGCGCCTGCTGCATGCCCACAGCCTTCGCGATGACCCGACCCGCGTGCTGCGCGGTGTGCGTCTTGCGGTGCGGATGGAAATGCACTTTGCGCCGGATACACTGGTGCAGATTAGCGACATGCTGATGCAGGGCTACCTGCATCAGGTCTCGCCCGAACGAGTGCGGAATGAACTTTGCCTTGCATTGGAAGAACCTGATCCGGCAGGCTGCCTTGCCCTCGCCGATCAGCTAGGGCTACTGGCGCAGCTTGCCCCAGAGCTAGATTGGAACCCTACCCGCGCCGCCGATGTACGCCACGCCCGCCAGTACAACGATCCTCTGCTGGTGGCGGGTGCGATCCTGTGGCACTGCACGCCTGCGGCACGGCTTGCGCTGGGGCAGCACTACCGCCTCGATGGGACGGCGATGCGCCTGCTCACCGAACTAGACACACTTCAGCCTCTGCTGCCCACGCTGCACGCCCCACTCGCCAATAGCCACCTCGATGCACTGCTGCACCGCTACCAGCCCCGCACCCTTCAGCTTGCCCTCATCTGCGATGCGGCGGCCCGCCCGCAGCTCGAACACTACCTGCACACACTCCGCCTGCGCCGCCCGCACCTGAACGGGCACGATCTGCTTCGGCTGGGTGTGCCGCCCGGCACATTGCTAGGGCAGCTGCTGGCTCAGTTGCGCGTCGCCGTCCTCGATGGGCAGGTGACTACCCGCGCCGAAGAGGAGGCATGGGTGCGCGAGCAGGTAGCCCTACGAGCAGATGCTCCACCCGCAGAGCCGGGCTAGCGCACCAAGCCCTGCACCGTCGCGGCATCCAACCGCTGGCACAGGGCGACAATCAAGTCTACGGTCTGGGTGAAGTCATCAAGGTGTAGAATCGAGGTGTGGCTGTGGATGTAGCGTACCGGCGGGCAAATCGCAATTGAGGGTGCACCTTGCCCCCACACATGGAACGCACCTGCATCCGTGCCACCGCCAGCCATCCGATCAAACTGGAGCGGGATTCCGACGGCTGCGGCGGTGTCAATCACAAAATCGCGCAGGGGCGTGTGCGGGATCATCAAAGCATCGTAGATCAGCACCACTGGGCCCTTGCCCAGCTTGGCCTGCACCTCATCGGGGGTAACGCCCGGTGTATCGCCCGCAATCGCCGTATCCACCACAATCGCCACATTCGGCTCGATCAGGTTGGCCATTGTGCGTGCGCCGCGCAAGCCGACTTCCTCTTGCACCGTTGCAACCCCATAGACGGTATTCGGGTGGGTTTCGCTTTGCAGACGGCGCAGCACCTCAATCGCTACGGCACAGCCGATGCGATTATCCCACGCCTTCGCTAGCAAAAACTTCTCATTGTGCAGGGTGGCAAATTCCATCTTGGGCACAATCATATCGCCCGGACGCACGCCCCATGCCGTTGCTTCATCCTGCGAGGCCGCCCCAATATCAATATACATATCTTTAATTTCGACGAGCTTCTTGCGATCTTCAGGCGAGAGGATGTGCGGCGGCTTTGCGCCAATCACACCCAAGATGGGCCCATTGCGGGTGTAGATTTCGACCCGCTGCGCGAGGAGCACTTGGCTGACCCACCCGCCGAGTGTCTGGAACTTGATGTAGCCTTCGTCGGTGATGCGGGCCACCATAAAGCCAACCTCATCCAAGTGCCCGCCGACCACGATTTTGGGGCTGTTTGCCGTGCCCGTTTTCACGCAGGCTACACCACCCAAGTTATCGTGGATGATCTCGCCCAATGGGGCGAAGTAGTGCGCCGTCACATCGCGCACGATCTTCTCATTGCCGGGCACGCCGGGTGCATCAGTTAGGGCTTTGAGCATCTGCAATAGCTCTGACATCGTTCTCTCCTCTCAGCGATAGTTACGGTTTTTGTATAGCACAGGGCAACGTACCCACGTTGCGTGGTAGCCAAGCGGGTACGCTGCCCGTGATGCAGATGGTGCGGATAAGCGCGGGGATTATTCCTGTGGGCTAGCAGCCGGCGCGGGGTTGTCTGCCTTCCATTGGTTGCGAGCGTGTGCGCCATCACAGAAGGGCTTGTTGGCCGACAGGCCACAGCGGCACAGCGCAGTGCGGTTGCCTTCAACCATCACTTCGGTACCATCTGCCATCATGATGCGGAAGTTACCTTCGATAATAATTGGCCCATTGTTCCTCAATGTGAGTAGCGTTTCTTCTGCCACGTTCGTTAGCTCCTCTTGGCTCGTTCAAGTTTACCTATAAACATACCCCTGCAGTATACCACAGGTTTGGCGCACGCACCGCTAGCGAGCGTCACATGAAGCATAAGCACTAGCCTGCACTAGCCCTAAAGTCCTACTGACAGAAGCCACACTTGGGGCGTACAATAGAGAGCATAGTTTCATTATCTTACGTCAGAAGGAGTTCTTGTTATGCACATCAGTGTTGCTCCTGCCCACCTGCACCTGTGGCCCGCTTCGCCGCCACCGGTACAGCCGTGTACGCTCTTATCGGAAACGTGTTTTGTCGCTCCGGATGGTCTCTTCGCAACGCTTGGCGCGGTAGTGCTGCTCTTGTTGTGTGCCGCCTTCACCAGTATCGGCAGATGCATATCGTATGCCGACGCGCTGGAGCTACCAGAAGAAGTGGTGTTCTATAGGCTATCAGTGATTGTGGTTCCCAGTGTGGCAACGGCATTGTTTGTCACCCCGGCCCTACTGCTACTCTGGAACCTGTTGCAGCGCATGGCGGTTACGCTACCGGTGCTGCATGCTGTCATCGGCGCGGTGGTACTCGGCATCGCCATCTTCATTGGAACCGCGCAATATCTGACGGGGGTCAGCCCGCGTGATCCTGATGTGCCGCTTCCTGTAGGGCTAGGGAATGTCTTGGGGCAAGCGTTGGGCGGCAGCATCATCCCGATGCTGGTCGTTGTGTTCTTGACCACGAGGCACATCAGTGCGGCTCCGCTCCACACTATACGCTTCAACACAGAGCAGATCTTCGCCCTAACGGTCTTTGGGGTGCTGTATGGGTTAGGTGGCGCAATCGTGGTATTCTCAATGGTGTATCTTCTGCTCAACGGCTTTACTCGGGCCCGCAACGCAATGCTCGCGCTTGCCGCTGGTGCAGCCACGTTACCCCTGCGCGAGAGCTTTGGTGCGCTGGTCGCGGGCATCCTGATCGGCTCGGTGCTGGATGCGTTGCTGTCGCTTGTAGCGATGCCAGTGCAGCTTGCGCTCCCAGCCACAATGGTTGACTGGCTTGTGCCGCTCTTGCTGGGTGTATTTGGCCTCGTGCTAGCCCTGCAACTCAGCCTTGTGCTGGGCTTGCTGGTTGGCTTGGGGGTGTATCTACATCGCTACCACCGTCAGCGCGTAGCCCTGCCACTGGCAGAGGTAGCCCCCACCCAGCACGAAACGCAAGCAGTGCAGTAGGGGGGCAGGTGTCAGGGGTTAGGTGCTAGCTGCTAAGGGTTAGGTGTCAGAGGTTAGGGGTTAGAAGGCAATATCTGTCTAAAAGGACTTTCTGGTTTCCTTGACAATCTTCGTGGTCTGCCGTTCACAAGACATCTGCCCCTTGACCCCTAGCCGCTAACACCCAACACCTAAACTCCTGACCCCTGATACCTTATCCCTAGCCCCTGATACCTCATCCCTAGCCCCTAAGCTCGTAGCCCACGCACCACCACCCCCGCTGCCGCTAGCCCCTGCCGCACGACTGCCGCTCGTTCGCGTGCGCCGGGCGTATCCCCGTGCAGGCAGAGGGTCTCAGCGGGCACGGCAAGCCGAGTTCCGTCATAGGTAATCACCGTGCCCTCGCAGGCAATGCTCAGGGCCTGCGCGAGAGCCTGCTGGTTGTCGAGGATTACGGCCCCTTCGAGCCGCCGCGAGCGCAGGCTACCATCGGCTGCGTAGGTACGATCTACAAAGGCTTCGCGGGCCACTCGCAGACCCACCTGCTCGCCCGCCGTGATCATTGTTGAGCCAGATAGCCCAACAAGGATCAGCGTGGGATCGAAGGTCGCTACTGCTTGCGCGAGTGCCGTTGCTGTCGGCAGATCGTGGGCGGCATGGTTGTATAGTGCACCATGCGCCTTGACGTGCGTCAGCGTCAGCCCTTCAGCCCGCGCCAGTGCCGCCAATGCGCCAATCTGAGCCAGCACACTGTTATAAACCTCATCGGGAGACATATGCAGCAACCGTCGCCCGAAGCCGCTAATGTCAGGGAAGCCGGGATGGGCCCCGGCCGCAACGCCATGCGTGCGGGCTTGGGCGAGTGCCCGCCGCATCACCTCCGGATCGCCGCTATGTGCGCCACAGGCAATATTGATTGAGGAGACGTACTGCAATAGAGCGACATCATCTTGTACCAACGCACCGCCGAAGGTTTCGCCATAGTCGCAGTTGAGATCAATTGCGATCAGTTCACGGGGCGATTCGGTGAGCATAGGCAGCTACCACACTTCCTGATCGTTGAGGAGCCACCGCCCCCACAGACTGGCCAGTAGGCTCAGCACCCCCAGCACCACCAAGCCGATCCCCGCGAAACGTTGCCAATCGTTGAGGCTATCGCGCAGGGCTAAAGCCTGCTCGGCCCGCTGCGTATCACCGAGCCGAGCATATTCCTGCGCTGCCCGTTCGGCGGCATCACGCGCCTCCCAAAAGCGCAATGACTCCATCTGGCTACTGGCGGCGGCGAGTTGCTGATTGGCCCGCAAGCCGCGTGTAGCCCGCGCTGCATACACTTCGAGCACCTGCTCTTGGCGCGTATCGCCAATCGCTGCAAAGGCTTGGCGGGCCTGCTGGGTCAAGTTCAATGCCTGCTCGTACTCGCCACTGGCAAGCGCGGTGCGGGCCCGCACTGCGATCTCGGTGGCTTGCTGCCCAGCGCGGCTGCGGATTAGCAGGGCTTCTGCTTCTTGCAGCGTATCCTGCTGCGGGGTCGTGCGGAGCCACTCAAGCGTGGCTTCAAGCTCGCGCTGAGCTTCGGCATAGCGGCCCTGCTCGAGCAGCCGGATCGGGTAGTTGAGGTCGAAGCCAATTGCTGGACGAGTAACATACGTGCCATCAACAAACGAGGGCAACCACTCCCGCCACTGCGCCTCTAACTCGGATGGGGCCGTGCGATAGATGCTTTGCAGGGCGGCGCGGTAGCCGGTGCTGCGGCCTGTCTCTTCGATAAAATTGCGGAAGGCGCGAAAGCCGTAGTTCTCGATCAGGAAGGTGACAATCGAGAGCGATTGGGGGTAACCAATTTGGGGTTCATTGTAGATGCGCTCGCGCTCTTGCAGATCGCTCCAACTAATCAAGCGATTACTCGCAAGGGCTTGCTGGATCAGCTCGATCTTGCGGGTATACTCGCCGGTTGGGATTTCGACGTATTGGGCAATGCCCTCTTGGAAGCCCGTATTGAGCTGATTGTTACTCAGGTCAGCCGCGAAGATGTGGGTCAATTCGTGGCGGATGTTGTTCTGGATTTCATCTGGAGTTTGCTGCTCGGTGCGCGGCAGGACCACCGCCAATTCGCGCTTGCGAAAATCGGCGTGGGCAACGATGCCGGGTATATCGCGGACGAGCGGGTTGACGGCTTGGTAGCTTTCGAATGAGGGAAACAGGCGCAGGATCAAAGGCGTAGCGGCGCGATACTCAAACAAGGTGGCGATCTCGTCGTAAATCTGATCCACGAAACCTGCATAGGCTTCGGCTTCCAAGCGGCCAGTCTCATCCGGAGTGTAGAGGATGGTGAAGTAGGTCGTCAAGAGTTCAGCCCATTCGTCCGTTTGGGCGGCAGCGGGGCGCAGGGGCAGGACCGCGAGGCTACTGAGTAGCAGAACCAGCAGCACCTGCCAGATACGGTGTGTGGAGCATCTATTGGGAACACGGAAAACGTGGTGCATATCTAAAAATCCTACATCTTTGCAACATTCAGCCTATGGGCGTAGCGTGCGCCCAACCGTAACGAGGACTATAGGCATTGTACCAGTTTCGGGCAGACTGTGCATGGGCGGCCACGATGCCTGTGCCCGTCTGGCTTAGGGGTATACGCCGCGGGTCTCGGCAGCATCAGCCACGCGCCGCACCGCAAGCAGATACGCCGCGGTGCGGGTATAGTGCTGCTGCTCAATCACAAGACGCATGACATCGTGGAAGGCTTTGACGATGATCCGTTCGAGATTCGTGTTGACTTCCTGCTCCGACCAGAAATACTCCTGCAAGCCCTGCACCCACTCAAAGTAGCTGACGATCACCCCGCCCGCATTGCCCAATACATCAGGAATAACAAACGTGCCCTGCTCATGCAGGATGGTATCCGCTTCGGGCGTGGTGGGTCCATTCGCACCTTCGGCAAGGATGCGAGCTTGGATACGGTGAGCATTCGCGCTCGTGATCTGATTGCCCAACGCAGCCGGAATCAGAACCTCGCAGGGCAGCTCGAGCAGCTCGGCATTGCTGATCGGCTCGGCTTCGCGGTAGCCAACCACGCTGCCTGTGCGCTGTGCATGCGCTTGTACGGCGACAATATCCAGCCCGTGTGGATTGTACAGCCCGCCATACATATCGCTCACGGCAACAACGGGCAGTCCATCCTGATACAGCATCCGCGCCGCGTTGCCACCCACATTGCCAAAGCCCTGTATGGCTACTCGCGTTGCGGGCGGCGATAGCTCCAGCAATTTCAGGCTCTCGTACAGCAGATAGATCAGCCCGCGGGCGGTTGCCTCAACGCGCCCCTCCGAGCCGCCAATATGCAGGGGCTTGCCCGTTACTGCGGCCCGCACCGTATGCCCACGATGGATCGAGAGGGTATCCATCATCCACGCCATTGTTTGGGCGTTGGTGTTCATATCGGGTGCGGGAATGTCGCTCTCGGGTCCAATGATAATACTGATCTCGGCCGCATAGCGGCGTGTCAGGCGTTCCAATTCGCCCAGCGAGAGCAAGCGTGGGTCTACCGCGACTCCGCCCTTCGATCCGCCAAAGGGGATATTCACCAGTGCACACTTCCACGACATCCACATGGCTAAAGCTCGCACCATATCAATATCCACATCGGGGTGATACCGGATCCCCCCTTTCGCGGGCCCCCGCGCAAGGCTGTGCTGCACGCGGTAGCCCTCATACACCATCACATCGCCGTCATCCATACGGACAGGTACAGCCACTTTCAGCTCCCGACGAGGTACACGTAGGCGGCGGCGAGTGCTGTTTGGGAGTTCCAGCAGATCTGCCGCGAGATCGAACTGCTGCTGCGCCATGATAAACGGATTGCGTGGCTGCGAGGGGGTGGGGGGATTGTGACTCATCATTTCTTATCTCCCTTCTCTGTACTTTCAATAAGCATTACTGCGACAATGCTATAACGTTGCGATAACAATAATGTACCTTTATCGGCTCGTGCTCTTAATCAAACATAGCCCCCTGTATGGTTCACGATACAGGGGGCTGGAGGCTTCAACTGCTATGCACAGGAGTAATCGATGTCACCTATCGCCGCACAAGCATTGGCAAGTAGATTACGTTTTCGTAGGCAATCTGAATATCTAGCTGCTGCCCAATGTACTCAATCGGCACTGTGGGTGTAGTTCCCGTCACGGTGGTGTTGCTGCTATAGGTGGCGAGTTCAGCATTGCGATCAACCCGCACGCGAAAGCGGATTTCTGTGACCCCCGGCTTATCGCCTTCTTTACGCGGCACCGGGATGCGCCGCCATTCTAGCCGGTTGCCACTCACCGTTGGAGCTTGGCTAAAGCCTGATTCGGGCATCATTTCGACGAAGGTGAAGTTGGCCGGTAGTTGCTCGCGCAAGCTGGTCACATTCACTGCACCCGCATTGTCATTGCCTAAGGTAATCAGGTAGACAAACTCTCCACCCGGCTGGGTGCGGCGCGGGTTGATCTCTTTCAGCACCGTCAGGTTCCGCACAGCCTCATCGCACACGTTCACATTCGGATCAACCTCGCCCTCTTTGAGCGGCACGAGACCGTCGGGGGTTCTCACTTCAACTTTGGTGGGGAGTCGCCCCAGCACGCCACCCACTTGCAACCCAATGCCCAAGTCCAGCTGTGTTTGCCGCCCCGCACGGGGCCGCTCGACAGTCACGTTTTCCCATGTTAGCACTGTCTCACCATTGGCTCCGAGCCGCCGCACTGGAGTCGGCATCGTATCCGTCAATACGCCCACGTACTGAAGGCCGAGCGACAGGGTGAGGACAACGGTAGTATTCTGGTAGCTGCGCGACGCATCGGTATTGACCAGCGAAACAAGGTAGCTGAGTGGCTCACCAATGTTCAGGCAGCGATCTGGGATGAGCATGTTGGGGGTGGCAGTCAGCAGGGCCAGCACCGTGACTGTCGTGAAGGTAAACTTCACCCCAGTATCATCTGTCTGGCAGGCTTGGCGGGCAGCCGGGCAGTCGGCTGTCCATGTGGCTTCGCTCGGCAGCACGCGCAGCTCGGTGGCTTGGGCCCCAACACTCTTCCCGGCACGGGCAAGGTATTGAATGCGGAAGATAGTATCAGGGGCGATCTGTGGAATCGTCCATGTGAGCTGGATGCGCCCATCCGGCAGGGTCTGGCTTGTCGGGCGTTCCTGCATGTTGCCCGTCGTTGCTGGGCTTTCATAGCGGAAGCCAAGCGGCAAAATCTGCTGTACGCGCACATTGCGAGCTATCTCTGCCACATTCGCGTTCTTAATTTCCAGCAGGTAGGGGAACGTCGTGTCCAACGAAGGGTTCAGTTGGAGGGCACGCAGCGTAAATTCGAGCACCCGACGTTGGCACTTGATCTGCACCTTTGAGTCGGTATCGGGAACACGCTCCACAAGATAGGGCGGCGTAGTTGGGCTGATGCTCGAGCGGTACAACATCCACAGCCGATTGGTATAGACATCCCGTCCGACTTTGCAGCTGCCGGGAGGGATGCGAGCAAAGAAGGCCGCTTCAAGGCGATCACTCGGACGCAACTGCACTTGATCCCATAGCAATACGGTTCGGCCATCTTTAAGGGTATCGGTTCGGGGTGGTTTACCATAGGTCTGATCGGGGTCTACGCGCAGGAACTCAAACTCGTCAGGCTGAAACACGTCGGCGATGGCTACCGTCTGCGTGACCCCAGAATTGTTTTGCAGGCGCAGGTTGAAGCGAATCTCTTCACCGGGCAAGGCACTCTCTTTGTTGCTTGTCTTGATCATCTCGATCTGAGGGTTGATCTTGACACACTCAATCCCTTCACGGTTATCCACTAGAAAGCCGCGTAGCCCATCTGGGAGGATGCCATCGGCGACATTGCAGTAGGTGAAGTACTCTAGCCCCCTAACTTTGGCCCGATATTCTAGCCTCGTAGTCTCGTTGGCTGGTAAACTCAGGCTGCGCCAGAAGATCGCGCCGCCGCCTTCCGTGCTAATATCGGCGGGGGGGGGAGTAATGGTTTCATTGAGCAGCGTATAGCGAGCAGAGCCGTCAGGCTCTTTGGCTTCCACACTTTCTTTACTATCTACGGGAAGCCTGTCAATCACGCTGAAATCGTTGATCGTCGCGCTACTGCGGTTCTCGATCTCGATCACGAACGTGACTTCTTCGCCTTGATCAACGAGCGCAAGGCCTTTGACATAACGTTCGGGCGGCAGCGCGGAAATCTTCCGCACCTTAATGATGTTCACTGGCTCTCTGACGCGAACCCCACCCAGTACGGCTGCGATACACTCGCGGGGGACAGAAGCTCGTTCAGGGATGAGCAGGGTGGCTGTGCCCTTAGTATCGGCAGTAGCTGAGATAGTTAAGGTGAAGTCTAGCTTAGTCGGCCGCCGCAAACTCTGCGTTCCCGATATATCAAAGGTCCACGCGATTCGTTCAGCCGGCCGATCAGCACGTGGCATCGTTGTAATCAACTCAGGCATGCTAGCCGTGTTGGTAATGTAAAATGCGCCCGGTTGAATATCATAAATAAGCTGCACGCCGCGCACATCTTGGAGAAAGAAGTTGCTCACTTCGAGTTTCAGTGCAGCCCGATCCCCGGGTGCCACCTCTGCAGGATTAGAGCTGATGGCAACGCTCAGGGGAACTTGGATCGGGACGTTAGCTCCCGTTCCCGGATGGAAGAGGCGCGGAAACTTCGACTCGGCCGGCAACCGATCATCGAGCGGCATCTCCAAGCTCGTCACGCCGATGCTGCTATTGTTGAGCGAACGACACTCGGCCCGCGTATCGCGCATGCGGAAGGTGACGGGAATCGTGATTGTCTCGCCGAGACGGAGGCGCGGAATTTGCCACAGAATCACGTTTTCTTCGGCTCGATACTCATACGGGAACAGCACTTGGGTCGGAGTGATGAACTCACTGCCCCGCGGCAGGTCATCCCGCAGGATGACCTCTGTGGCTGAAATCGCATCAGTCCGGTAGCGGCTTGCGTCTGTGTTCGCATTCCCTAGCACTAGCTCAAAGGTTACGATTTCGTTCGGGAAGATCCGGGCAACATCACGCCCGATGGAAGGTGACTCTGCGACGCGCTTCGTCAGCGCAAATAACGGCCCGCGTGGGAAGGTATCCCGATTTTTGAAGCTGATGAGTGCATCACCGATGAAAATTTGGCCAGTACTCGCAATCGTTTCCTGTTTGCCGGTAATCTTGGGATAGAAGGTGAAGCCCGTTTCAAGCGCAACTTGGAAGCTGCCGCGCGCACCTGCGGGTACGGTGCCGATATTGAAGCGCAACCCAACGGGGGTAGTACCTACTAGGATAATGCCCCCATACGTGACAGTTACGCCGCCTGTAGCTTGGACGCTCCCCGCTACCAGCCCACATGGAATCGTTGGGCCGTTCTCCTCGCAGAACTGGCGTGTTTGGCGGCGCGGATCGCGGGAGATGCCAAAATCGGAGAAGCGGGCATCAAGCCGGACATTATTCTGCACTCGGCCGCTCACGTTCTCAAAGCGGTAGGTGTACGTCACCAGATCGCCCGCACGGAAGATCTGGGTCACTTCCACATCCACCGTAACATCTCCCTGCTGTTCATTTTGTTCTAGCTCAATCGCACCAACTTCCGGCGTGGCTTCGCTCGCAAGTGGCGGGAGTGGTGCGTCAGAAGGCATGGTTGTGGACTGAGCTTCAGCGAGCACTGGAGTTGCACTCGCGGGATGGGTGAGTGCAGCCGGTAAGCCTCCGGATACAAACGTGATGAGTGCGAGGACGAGGAGGGTGATTCGGATTGGCTGGTTTGGCATACGCATGAGCAATGCTCCTTCTGTGTCTGCTAACTTTTTGCTTGGTTCAATGATAACCCATAGGCGAGGTGCGGAAGGGTGCGGATCACTGCTACTTGGCGTTTATCATTGCACAACAGTTCTTAATCACGGCCCCTACCTGTCCACCACACGTCTATACTATTCTGTACGCACTGGTGGTATATCATGTTTCCCTCAATTTCACATCATACCAGATGTCACCCTCGAATCAATGAAAATCACGCTAAGATTGGGACAAAAGAACTATTCCGATGGCGACGTGCCGCGTGCATTGAGATTTGACGCACCCGCCCGACCTTGCTACAATATGCGCTAATGGCAATGACAGGGACGAGTAGGGTTGTTCTGCGCCACAGCGAATCCGGGTTGGTGTGAGCCGGAATGGTAGCGGCAGTCTGAAAATCACCCGTGAGCTGGTCGGTGAACTGCTGTTGCATAGTAGCCGCACCCGGAGCTGGCCTCCGTTATCAAAGCAGAGCGTTGTTAGACGTTCACTAAGTGCAGTCGTTTGTTCACGCAACGGCTGAATCAGGGTGGTACCGCGAGGTGATTCTCACCGCGTCCCTGAGCGGGGCGGGGTTTTTTGATTCCCGTCCATCTGAAGCAGATCAGCAGATGCCACAATTCAGATGCGAAAGGTACAACCGATGCAACAGCAAGGAGCAGGTGTGTTCCAGCCAGTCAACACGAACGTGCGCTTTCCCGCCCTAGAGGAAGAGATTCTGGCGTGGTGGCGCGAGAACCAGATTGTTGAAAAGTCATTGGCGGCGGGCGATCAGCCATTTGTCTTCTACGAGGGCCCACCTACGGCAAATGGGCGGCCCGGCTTTCATCATATCATCAGCCGTAGCTTCAAGGATATTATCCTGCGCTTCCGCGCCATGCAGGGCTACCGTGTGATTGGGCGGCGCGAAGGTTGGGATACACACGGCTTGCCGGTTGAGATCGAAGTTGAGAAGCAGCTCGGCTTCAGTGGCAAGCCCGACATTGAACGCTATGGAATTGCCGCGTTTAATGCTAAGTGCCGCGAGAGCGTGTGGAACTATATTCAGGAGTGGCGCAGATTCTCCGAGCGGATTGCCTTCTGGCTTGATCCTAACGATGCCTACATCACCTACGAAAACCGCTACATTGAGTCACTCTGGTGGGTCTTTGCCCAGCTCTGGCAACGGGATCTCCTGTTCCGTGACTATAAGGTGACGATGCACTGCCCACGCTGTGGGACTAGCCTCAGCGATCACGAGGTCAGCTTGGGCTTCAAAGATGGGGTAGACGATCCGAGTGTGTGGGTGCGCTTCCGACATCTGCCCGCCCCCGCTGATCCCCCTTATGCGGCCCAGCATCCATTAGCTGAGCGGCTGGCCGATGCGAGCTTTGTAGCGTGGACCACCACCCCATGGACACTGCCCGCGAATGCGGCTCTCGCCGTCAATCCGGATGCCGAGTATGTGCTGGTTGAGTACGCGCCCGATGCCGACACGCCCACCGAGCAACTAGTGTTGGCAGCCGCGCTGGTGCAGCAAGTACTCGGTGAACACGCCACCGTGCGCCACCGCTTTCGCGGGCGTGAATTGGTGGGCTTGCGCTACGTGCCCCTCTTTCAGGGCGTAGGCTCAGCGGGCGAAGCAGTAGACCTCCGGAATGCCTACCGCGTGCTGGCCGATGACTTTGTGAGCCTTGAGGATGGCACTGGGATTGTGCATATTGCCCCAGCCTATGGAGATTTGGAGATCGGCAAACGCTATGGCTTGCCCACCCTGTTCTCGGTCGATCTGAACGGCAAGACGCTGGCAACTTACAATGATCTCGGCTTTGGGGAGCTGTTCTTCAAGGAAGCCGATCCGCTGATCGCACGCCACCTGAAGGAGCGGGGGCTGATGCTCAAAACGGGGCGGGTGAGCCACGCCTACCCATTCTGCTGGCGGTGCAGCACGCCCCTGCTCTACTATGCCAAACCATCGTGGTACATCCGCACCACCGCCAAAAAACAGGAACTCATCAACCACAATCAGGCGATCCACTGGGTTCCTGAACATATCCGCGATGGCCGCTTTGGTAATTGGCTTGAAAACAACATTGATTGGGCAGTCAGCCGCGAACGCTATTGGGGTACGCCGCTCCCGCTTTGGACGAATGAAGATGGCAGCCACATCGAGTGCATCGGCAGTGTTGCCGAACTCGAAGCCAAAGTTGGGCGTTCGCTGCAAGACCTCGACCTGCACCGCCCCTACGTAGATGACGTGACATGGAACGACCCTCAGCACGGCTTGATGCGGCGCATCCCCGATGTCGCCGACTGCTGGTTTGATAGTGGGGCGATGCAGGTGGCCCAGTGGCACTACCCCTTCGCCAACCAGAGCCAATTCGCGCAGGCGCACCCCGCCGACTATATCTGCGAGGCGGTGGATCAGACCCGCGGCTGGTTCTACACGCTGCACGCCATTGGTACGCTGCTGTTTGATGCGCCGGCCTTCACCAACGTGATCTGCTTGGGGCACATCCTCGATGAGCATGGGCAGAAGATGAGCAAGAGTCGCGGCAACATCATCGAGCCGTGGGGCGTGTTCGAGCAGTATGGCGTAGATGCCCTGCGCTGGAATTTGTTTGCGGCTAGCCCGCCCGGTAATCCGCGCCGCTTTAGCCTGAAGCAAGTGGATGAAACCCTGCGCCAGTTTATGCTGACGCTGTGGAATACCTACGGCTTTTTGGTTACCTACGCCAATCTGGATGGCTGGCAACCATCGCCGGAACTGGCCCGCGGCACGGCACCGCTGCATCCGGCAGAGCTGCCCCTGATTGATCGCTGGGCTTTGGCCAGCCTCAATAAGCTGGTGCAAGAGGTGACCATGAGCTTGGAAGCCTATGAGGTGACACCGGCGGCACGAGCGATTGAGCAATTTGTTGATGAACTCTCCAACTGGTATGTGCGCCGCAATCGCCGCCGCTTCTGGAAGAGTGAAGCTGATGCCGACAAGCACGCCGCCTACACGACCCTCTACACCTGCCTTGTGACGGTGACCAAGCTGATCGCACCGTTTGCGCCATTCGTCAGTGAGGCGATCTACCGCAACCTCGTTGTGGCGGCTGATCCGGCTGCGCCCGAAAGTGTGCATCTGGCTCGCTTCCCGACCGTGCAGCCGGCACTCCTCGATGAACAACTGGTGATGGATACCGCCGTCTTGTTGCGAGTAGTTTCACTGGGGCGAGCCGCCCGCAAGCAAGCCAATCTGAAGGTGCGCCAGCCGCTGGGGGAGGTGTGGGTGCGGGCTACGCCGAGCGAGATGCAGGGCTTGCAACGCTTTGAGGATGACCTGCGCGACGAACTGAACGTCAAGCAGGTGCGCTACGTTGAGGCGGACACTAGCTTTGTCAACTATCGCTGCAAGCCCAACCTGCGTGTGGTGGGCAAGAAGTATGGCAAGCAAGTGCCGGCCATTACGGCCGCGCTTGCAGCTCTCGATAATGATACCGCCCGCGCCGTTGCCCGTGCAGTTGAGGCAGGTCTGCCGTTCAATCTGCCGCTCGGTGCGACCACGCTTGAGCTAGCCCCGACTGAGGTGTTGGTGGAGGCGACCTCGCCCGATGGCTACGCGGTGGCCGAGAGCGACGGCGCACTGGTTGCGCTGAACACGACGATCACGCCCGACCTGCGCCGCGAGGGGCTAGCGCGTGAACTTGTCCGCAATGTGCAAGATGCCCGCAAGACCGCCGGGCTGGATATAAGTGATCGGATTGCGCTGTATGTTGCCGTAGTAGGTAATGGCGATCATGCGGCCGAGCAGACCCTGATGCAGGATGTGGTGCAGGTATGGGGTGAGTACATCCGCAATGAGACGTTGGCTACGCGGCTTGAATTGGGTGCCCTGCCGGATGTAGCGCACACCGAGTCGGTGGATTTGGATGTGGCCACCGTGCAGATCGGCATCGTGCGCGTATCGTAAGGACAAAGCAAACCACGAAGAACACGAAGGGCACGAAGAACACGAAGGAATGGACAAAGTACAGGGCAGGCGATGCACGGCGTAGACTTGTAGGAGTGGATCGTGCGCCGTGCGATCTTGGGGAATAGCACCTACCCCCTGTATCCCTTTGTATTTGTATGCTTCGCGTTCTTCGTGGTAGGTCTTCCATCCGCCGGACTAGTTCCGGCTTTCCACTAGCGTGGTTGCGCTATGCGCTCCATTCTGCTTAGCAGTGCTGGTCACGGTGTCGGGGATGTCGCGCATATACTCGGCGTTTAGGACTAGCCGCGAGCTGTGCTTGCGGGTCAAATAGCTCCACCCCCACTGCACGATGACGAGAAGCTTGCGGTCAAAGCCGACCAGATAGGCAATGTGGACAAACAACCAGATCAGCCATGCAAAGAAGCCACCGAAGTGCAGTCGGCCCAGATCAGCGACTGCGGCGTGCCGCCCAATTACGGCAAGGCTGCCGCGATCCCGATAGCGGAAGGGGGCGGTAGGCTTGCCCTGCATTTGCGCTCGGATCAGCCGCGCCACATACTCGCCCTGCTGCATGGCAACTTGGGCGACACCGGGTAGGGGCGTGCCAGTTGGGCCCACAAAGTGGGCCAGATCGCCAATCACAAACACATTTGGATAGTTGGGCACACTCGTGTCCGGCTGCACCTTCACCCGTCCGGCGCGATCTAGTTCTGCGCCAAGCCGATCTCGGATCACTGTGCCCATGCGCGAAGCCCGCATCCCGGCCGCCCACAGCACCGTCTTGGCGTAGATCTGCTCCACCGCATCGCCTGTCTTCAGCGTCACTCGCTGACCTGCAATATCTGTCACAAACGTGCCCGTGCGGACAGTCACGCCGAGCTTGTACAGCTCGCTTGCAGCAGCTGCCGATAAATCTTTAGGGTAGGGTGGCAGCACCCGCTCCGTCCCCTCCACCAGCAGGATTTGGGCATCAGCCGTATCAATGGCACGATACTCGCGGCGCAGGGTATTGTGGGCTAATTCGCCCAGCGCACCCGCTAGCTCCACGCCGGTTGGGCCGCCACCCACCACCACAAACGTCATCCACGCCCGCCGCTCGGCTGGATCGGTGGTAACTTCGGCAGCTTCAAAGGCGTGGAAGATCCGATGGCGTATCTCGATCGCATCTTCAAGCGTCTTTAAGCCGGGCGCGTCTTGTTCCCACTGATCGTTGCCAAAGTAGTGGTGGCTCACTCCTGTTGCCACAATCAAGGTATCGTAGCTGAAGGGGCCCGCCGAAGTCAGGAGGAGCTGCTGATCCGGCAGGATGTCGTTCACTTCCGCATACAGTACCTGCACATTATTGTAGCGTTGCAGCGCAGTGCGAAGGGGGTAGGCAATATCGCTGGCAGATAAACCACCGGTAGCAACTTGGTAGAGCAAGGGCTGGAACAGGTGAAAGTTGCGCTTGTCAATCAAGGTGACATGCACATTGGGCACGTTGCCTAACGCATGGGCAGCATACAAACCGCCAAAGCCACCACCTACAATGACAACACGCTGGGTGTCGGTTACCATAAAGCGACTGTTTCCTTTCCTAGAAGCAGGGTATGTTTTTGTTTGTTATTATGTATCAAATGCGGTACGGATCGGTGAGCTTGCGCTGCTTATATCTTGCGGCGAGTGCGCCACTGTGCGCTCTCGATCTGGCAACAGTGCGGTTAGCTCGGAGCAGCAACGCATGGAGCTATGAATACTATAGCACACATTCAGGTGCAGTACGGTTACATTGTGAAACAAGGTACACAATGCAAGTTCCAAGCCCACCTAACATGACATGCGCGTAGCAGCGATACCAACGGGGCGTGCTATAATACATCCACAAGACGAACGTTGAGGTAAGCCGGCCATCATGTAATCATTCTGATGCAACAGATTGGCATTTCTATTCAATGCACACTGCACACCGTGCTAACTCGTGGGGGCTGGGCGTTGTTTGGTTTTGGTGTGCGCCTGCTGCTAGCTGCGCTCAAGATCGGTGGCGTGGTTGCGCTTGTCCTCAGCATTACCGCGTGGTGGCTCTATGATCAGTATGGGCGCGATCTGCCCGATCCATATACGATCCGCCAGTATCAGCCCTTTGAAACAACGCGCATCTATGCCAATGATGGGCGCACCCTGCTGTATGAATTGGTAGACCCCTACGCCGGACGGCGCACGGTCGTACCGTTTGAGCGCATCCCGCAAGCCCTCAAAGATGCCACGATTGCTGTCGAGGATGCGGGCTACTATCGCCACGCGGGGGTGGATCTGCGCGGCGTACTGCGGGCGGCATGGCTCAACTATGAATCGGGCGCGATCATCAGTGGCGGCAGCACCATCACCCAACAGCTCGTGCGGAATCTGCTGCTTCCGCCAGAAACGCGCGGGCGCGAGCTACCCACCCGTGCGCTCTACGAACGCAAGCTGCGTGAGATAATCCTTGCCTTTCGAGTCAACCGCGAGTACAGCAAAGACCAAATCCTCAATCTCTACCTTAACGAAGTCTACTATGGTGCCCAAGCCTATGGTGTGGAGGCCGCTGCCCAAACTTACTTTGGCAAGCATGTGTGGGAGCTAACCCTCGCAGAAGCAACCTTGATCGCCGGCTTGCCCCAATCGCCTACGCGGCTCAATCCCTTCACCGACTTTGAGCAAGCCCGCACCCGCCAGCGCATCACGCTTGATCTGATGGTCAAGCAAGGCTACCTCACCCCACGCCAAGCCGATGCCGCATTTGCTGAGCCGCTAACCCTTGTGCCCCCAGTGCTCGATCTGCAAGCCCCGCACTTCGTCTTCTATGTGCGTGATCTGCTCGAACAACGCTATGGCCCAGATCGCGTCTATCGGGGCGGCTTGCGGGTTGTCACTAGCCTCGATCTGCACTGGCAGGCGGTTGCCGAGCAGATCGTGCAACGCCACCTTGCTGAGCTACGCCCGCGCAATGCCACCAATGCGGGGGCGGTGCTGCTCGCTCCCGACGGGCGCATCTTGGCGATGGTAGGCAGCGCAGGCTACGCCAACACCGATGTAGATGGGCAGGTGAATGTGACCCTCGCGCTGCGCCAGCCCGGTTCCACGCTCAAGCCATTTGTGTATGCGGCGGCAATGCAACGGGGCTGGACTCCGGCCACCGTGATCTGGGATGAACCAACCACCTTCGTGCGCGATGGCACGCTCTACCAGCCACGCAACTACGATGGCAACTGGCATGGCCCGCAACGCCTGCGGATGGCCTTAGCCAATTCGCTCAACATCCCCGCCGTGAAAGCCCTCGAATTTGTCGGGATTGAGGCGTTTGTGCAGCTGGCGAATGATGCCGGCATCACCAGCCTTAACGATCCCTCGCGCTATGGCTTGGCAATGGCACTCGGCAGTACCGAAGTGCGCCTGCTGGAACTGACTGGCGCATACAATACCATCCGCAATGGGGGTTATCAGCACCCGCCAATAGCCATCGTGAGTGTCAGTAACAATCGGGGTGAGATGCTAGAACAAACCACCGATCTGGCCCGCCGCCAGATTTTCGGGGTGCAAGGCGAACAGATCGCCTACCAACTCACCAGCATCCTCAGCGATAATCAGGCTCGCCGCTATATGTTCGGGGCGAATAATGTGATGGAGTTACCCGACAACCGCCCGGCCGCAGTCAAAACGGGCACGAGCAACGAGTGGCGTGATGCGTGGGCGGTGGGCTACACAACCGACGTGACCGTCGGGGTGTGGGTCGGCAATAACGACAATAGCCCTATGCAGGAGATCGCAGGGGTGAATGGGGCGGGGGTGATCTGGCGCGACCTGATGGTGACCTACCACCGCGAACTCGATCTGCCTGTGCGTCAATTTACGCCGCCCAGCGGGATTGAGCAGCATAGCATTTGTGCTGCTACGGGTGCGCCCGCCAGCCCCGCCTGCCCTGTCATCGTCACCGAGTGGTTTCGGGCAGGCACAGCCCCCGATGTGCTGCCAGTCACCTATCAGGAACGGCGCGTGGGTGGCAATGGGACGTGCTTGGCGAACAACACAACCCCTTATTATCAAGTTCGCACGATCACCTATGCCGTCTATCCTCCAGCCTTCCGGGAATGGGCCACGCAGCAGGGCATTCCCCAGCCACCTACCGAGCCGTGCCCCCCACCCGATCCTGATGCGTATGTGGTGAACCGCCTTGATGCCAGCATCCCTAGTGTTGCACCCGTCGGCGAGCAGATCGCCGTTAACGGAATTGCACGGGGCGATTATATGTTGGAGGTTGGCGCGGGTACAAACCCAACTACATGGCAAACGATTGTGCAGGGCAGTGGCTTGAGCGAAGCGGGGTTGCTTGCCGTCTGGCAGACGGGCGGTGTCCCGGCGGGAGTCTACACCCTGCGCTTACACGTCATCGCCGCTGATGGCAGCCGCACTACCGATACCCGCCTTATAACCTTGAACAAGTGATTCGATCTGCATACTTGATATGACATCACCCGTGCCGGAAACAGAAAATTCCTCGTCTGGAGAGAGGTATTCTTGACCCACCGGCTACCTCACTCTATAATCAGAGAGAAGGTCGTTATACCGCGCTAGTGCGAGCGCGAAGGATCAGACATGAATGGATGAGTTCCAGCCAATTTTTGGGCGTGAAGCTGAGCTTGCACTGATAGATGAGCTTGTCTATGCGTGGGGCGAACGCTACTTCGTCACCGTTACTGCTCCGAGTGGAGCCGGCAAAACCCATCTCCTTACCGCCCTGCGCCAACGCTACCGACGTGGTTCCTATTCGCGCCTGCCATTGCTAGTCACCGCGATCCTGAACCTGAACACGCCGCATCTGCATAGCCCTTACAACGTTGGTATCCAGCTGGCCCGACACATCAACCCAAGCGCATTTGAACCGTACCTTGCCCTGTTTGTCAATGGCAACTGTACGGAATTGCCCCCTCCAACACATACTGCACTTGCACTGGTGCGCTCACAGGAAGTACTTCAGCAGACGTTCCGAGATTGCCTGAGTGTAGTCTCTGCCAATAAACGCCTTATTATTCTGATTGATAGCCTTGATGTGCTCCCGCCTGCGCTCGTCCCAACGCTGTGGGGGTTCTGCCAATCCTTTGAGAATACGCTCGTGATCTGTGCTGGGCAGCCGAGTGCGGCGGTGCAGCAGTGGCAACAGCTCTTACCGCACTCAGAGTCGCGTTCGGTCGTGTTGGCTGCGCTCACGGAAACTGCCCGTGCGGCCTATCTCCACCATGCGCTGGAACAACAGCAGCGTAGTCTGAGTGCGGACGTGTTGCGCCAATTGCTCTGGCTCAGTAGCGATAGCCCAGTGCTCATGCATCTGGCGGTGTGCTATGCCCATGCTGCGCCTCTTGCTGATTGGCTGAAGCAGCATCGCCGCCGCCGCCCCAGCCCACCAAGCTATAGCTCGGCTGATTACGCTGAATTTGCGCGGCAGGTGGTGGCCACGATTATTGCCCCAGATACCCTAGAGAGTCACTTGTTGCGGGCCCTTGCCGAAGTGGCCCCCCTCGATCTGCCAATGGCGGCAGCTGTGCTGAATGTGCCTGAAACAGCACTGTCTGAAGTGTTTCCGCTCATGCAGCAGCATCCAGCGGTGCGTTCCTTTGCCGATAACTGGATCGGCTTGCACGAACACGTTGCGAGCGTGATCCACACAGAGTTGCTACCCGCATATGATCCGGATGGTTCGCAGACCAAGCTGCTGTATGAGCGTGCGGCGAATGCGCTCAATCTGCGGGCGGATAAGCTCGCCCGCCATTTGCTGCAAGTGCAGCAACTCGCTACGCCGCAGCAAGGCTTGCTGATGGCCCGTGATAGCTATCCTGCGTTGTTGCCTGAAGCGCACCGCCTCCTGCACGATGAGTATTGGTGGTTGCGCTTGCGCCAACTTACCTACACGCTTGCGGCCAACCCTAAAACCGGCATACAGCTCTTCCAGATGCTGTTTACTGAAGCGACGCAGGGCTACAGCCTGACGGTTCGCGGCGAACTGTTCGCGGTCCTAGAGCCATATCGAACGCAGCTTGATGGGCATGATCGCGTGATCTACAATAGTGCGTTGATTCAGCATCTGGAAGAGACCGGCCAATATCAGCAAGTGCGCCAGCAAGCGAATTTCATGCTGGCCGAAGAGAGCTTATCGTCGACTGTCCAAATTGTTACGCTCATTCATCTGGGGCATGCCGATGTGCGACTCGGCTTTCTTGATCAAGCCGTAGCCAACTTCGAGCGAGCGATCCGGCTCTGCCGGATTCACGATCTGCGGATTGAGCTAGTGCAGGCTCTATCGGGGCGGGCGTGGGCCTACCGCCATCAAGGTCGCCACACTGAAGCCCTAAACGACTATCTCGAAGCCTACCAACGTAGCCTCAATAGCCAGTATTGGGAGCAGACTGCGTGGGTATTGATCGGGATTAGCTACATCAATATGCAGAACGCAGATCGGCAGGGCGCATACGAAAGTAATCGTTCCGCACTAGAACTAGCCCACCGCTTCCAATTCCGCAAGGTATTGGGGGCTGCCTATGCCAATCTCGGTGAAATTCAAGTCCGTTTCAATGAGCCGACCGCTGCGCTCGAGTCGTTTGCCCGCGCTCTCCATATTTTCGAGGAGCAGAATGATCACTATTGGGTTGCATTTGTACGCTGTGGGATGGCTTTTGCCTACCGCGTCCTGCGCCGCTTTGCCGAAGCCCAAGCCGAGCTAGCGTGGGCCAGTAAGTATGGTGCAGCCAGCCTCCGCACGCGCATCCTCTACTCGCAGGCATTGGTGGCGTGGGATCAGGGGCAGCTCGAACAAGCCCGCGACTTCTTACTGCTGTGCCGCGAGATGAGCCGCGAGATTGGCGATCAGTTCCACGACTATAAGAGCTTTGCTGACTTGATCGAGCTGGCATGGGAGTTTGGAGAATATGGGCAGTGGAAGCAGTTCGCGCAGGAGCTAGAAGCAGCCTATGCGTGGCGCAAGGGGGCGGAAGCGATGCGGCTGTATGGCTCGTGTCTGCGGAAGATCGGCGATCTGGCCCTCTGTGCGGGTGAGTATGATGCCGCTCTTGCCGCATACGAAGAAGGCTTTCCCTTGATTGCTGAACACGAAATTCACGAACGCTACACGATCCGCTCGCAGATGCGCCAGACAAATGAGCGCATCCTCCGCCGCACCCCCGCCAAAATCCTCAGCCGTTTGGGGCGTGGGCTGGCACTATTCTGGCGCAGCAACAGCACCCTGATTGCCAAGTATCCGGAAGCCTTGCTCACCTTCCATCTGTGGGAGCAAGCTGAACACGACACCATGCTGGAAGTGGGGTGTGCTTCCCCGCTCTTTGAGGAGTGATCCTTGCGCGTGTAGCGGATCGGGATGGTTCTGGGGGTACATCTTTTGATCCAAAAAGTTGCCTAAGGATGATGCAATCTGGTATACTACAGCATACGTGTTTGAAGCATAGTATCAGGAGGACATAGAACGATGGCAGTGATCGAGCAGGATTTGGCCCAGGAAGTTGTCACTCAGCCGCTATTGCTCTTTAGTGAGGGGGCCTCTACCCAATTACTGAAAATGATGCGTGAGAAAAACCTCAACAAGGATGAGTACGCGCTGCGAGTATTCGTTGCGGGTGGGGGTTGCTCAGGCTTGCAATATGGGATGACCTTTGATGATGAAGTGCGTGAAGGTGATACCGAGTTTGTCGCGCATGACCTCCGCGTACTGGTTGATCACGTCAGTGCGGTCTACCTTGCTGGCTCTACAGTAGATTATGTGGATAGCCTGATGGGTGGTGGTTTCAAGATTGAGAACCCCAACTCGGCCGGCGGCTGTGGCTGTGGCAAATCCTTCCGTGCCAAAGAAGAGGGCGGCGCAAGTGCAGCCGAGAGTAGTGCGGGTGGCTGTGGGAGTTGCGGCGGGCACTAGGCGATGACGTATCCCGACGCATATCGGGAAGGTATCCGGCTCTTTAATGCAGGGCATTACTGGCACGCCCATGAACAGTGGGAGCAGTGTTGGCTAGTTGCCCATGAACCAGATGCAACCTTTTACAAGGGGATTATTCAGGCCGCAGCGGCACTCGTCAAATGGCAACAGGCAAATCTCCGCGGTATGAAGCTCAACTGGGCCAAAAGCAGACGCAAGCTCACGACCATTCCTGCGTATCATATGGGAATTGATCTCATTGCGTTTATTGCTGCAATGGATGCCTTTGTCGAAACCGCAGCTGAAGCACGCACAGGCTGTGCCCCGCTGCTTACCCTAGCTGATTAGCTCGGTACGCTCTGAGTACCGAGCTATGCTTTTTGGCCCCATGTACCACCCTACGGCTAAATGTGGTACACTATAGCAGTTAAGGGTGCTCTTGATTGGACGCACTGGACTGAGTCTGAGCATCGCTTGGACGCACAGCATGAACCTTGTTCTGCTATGCAGGCCTCGCTGCCAACGCTGAAGCCTTCTGCACGGGCAGTAGTCTACTGTGCAGTGGAAACAACCATCATGCAAGCCAAAATACTAATCGTTGATGATGAATACTACATGCGCGAGACCCTTGAGATGATGCTACGGCATGAGGGCTACGAAATTGTGACTGCGCGTAATGGTCTCGAAGCCTTGCAGCGTGTCGAAGAAGAGATGCCCGATTTGATCCTGCTTGATGTCTCTATGCCGCCCGGCATAGATGGCTACGAAGTCTGTTCGCAGCTCAAGCACAACAAACGTACCGCCCTGATCCCAGTGACTTTCCTGACAGCGCAGAATGATATTGACAGTCGGCGACACGGGCTAGAGGTTGGCGCGGATGATTACCTCACCAAGCCTGTCAATTATGAGCTACTGCTGGCACGGGTACGCTCCCAGCTGCGCCTCAAGCGCATCACCGATCAGCTTGAGCCATCTGAAAATGTGCTGATCATGCTGGCCCTAGCGGTTGAAGCGAAAGACCCCTATACCCGCGTACATCTGCAACGCATGCGTAGCTACAGTGAGCAACTGGCAATTGCCATTGGGCTACCCACCGAACACGTGAAGGCTGTTCGTATGGGCGGCTTGCTGCATGACATTGGCAAGATCAACATCAGCCAAGACATTTTGACCAAGACGGGCCCTCTCACCCCAGAGGAGTTTGCCGAAGTCAAGCGGCACCCGCAATACGGTGCAGAGATTGTCTCCCCGATGAGCTTCGCACCGCAAGTTGGGCCGATCATTCTCGGCCACCACGAGCACTGGGATGGCAGTGGCTACCCCAATAAGCTGCGCGGTGAGGAGATTCCGATTGGTGCACGCATTGTCTCCGTCGTGGATGCCTTTGATGCCATGACCACCGACCGCCCCTACCGCAAGGCTCTCAGCTACCAAGAAGCGATCCGGCGCTTGCGTGCTCGTGCTGGGCGGCAGTGGGATCCGCGTTTGGTGAATGTCTTTTGCACGCTGGTTGAGCAGGGCAAGTTCAAGCTCTTGCCCGATGACCTTGAACCAGATAACGCGCATAACTGTACGCTCTGACCCCCATCCAATGTATCCTGAAGCCCTTGCTGCCCTGCGCTGCCCCAACTCTCCGCACACGGCCCTTGAGCTTGCCGCAGGTGCACGCTATGCCCCCGATGGGGCCGTGCTCGATGGCATGCTGCAAGCAGCCGATGGCACTCTCCGCTCCTACCCCATCCGCGACGGTATTATAGACCTGCTGGGGGGCGCACGCCTACCACGCACCCCCGCCCAAATCACCAACTATCTGCCCCTGACCGCATGGGGCTACGAACGCTTGTGGCGCGGGCGTGCGCTAACGCTTCTCACTGGTGAAGCGTTTGGCTATGACCGTGAACTGCCCCTGCTACGCCGCCTGATGCAGCCAGAACGGGGCGGCGTGTACCTTGATGTGGCCTGCTCGAATGGGCTGTATGCACGGGCCCTTGCCGCTGCGACCCAAGCCGATCTGCTTGCTGCTACGCCGCCCCGCGCCACAATCATCGGCATTGACCATGCCTTGCCTATGCTTCGGCAGGCGCGAGCCTATGCGCTCCAGCACCGCCTCCGGATTACCTATGTACGCGCCTGTGCCCAAGCCCTGCCGATTGCAAGTGCGGCCGTTGCGGGGGTCGCAATGGGTGGCTCGCTCAATGAGATCGGGGATCGGCGGGCGTTCTTTGCCGAAGCGCGGCGCGTGCTGGAACCGCATGGGCGGCTGGTGCTGATGCATCTCGTACAGGCGGGCGAGAGCATCGGACAGGCGGTGCAGGCGATCTTGGGCACTGGCGGGATTGAGTTTCCATCACTAGCAACCATCCACGCTGAACTCAGGCAGGCGCAGTTCCACCCCCTTGACGAAACGCAGCACGGTGTGGTCGTCTTTAGTGCGTGGCAGCCCACCTGATTTACGGGCGCAACGGGGTCGTTGCACCGCACGGTGCAGCATGCGGTTGTTTTCCAAAATGCAACTCTGTGGTATATTCTAGCAGGCACAGGCTCGCTGTAGCCTTGATATTCACTGCCTTGAAACATTCCTGTAATCAGGATCAGGACAGGATTGGTACCACTGCCGTTCAATTCGAGGAGAACCCCGCATCACAGCCGTGCCCGTTGACTGTGCGGGTGGTTCGGGCAGCAAGGCTAGAGTTGAAGCTGATTGTTGGCATTGGCGGAGTCCACCAAGTGGTTGGAGGAATGTTACAGTTGATGCTACTTTCACCTGTCCAACATAATTGAGGTGCAACGATGAAGAGCTACATTCGCTGGCGACGCGCCCTCGTGGTTGTCCTTGGGCTACTAGTTGTGGTGACGGCAATACCGGCAACAACGCCCATCCCCATTGTCGAGGCACAGAGCCTGCCATGGCGCGACAAAAGCACGCCGTTTGGGGTGGTTGCGACACTCGGCAACCGCGTGCGCGAGGACGAAATCCCCCAAGCCATTCAGCTGATGCGTGAAGCAGGGGTGCAGTGGCAGCGCGAGGAGATTTTCTGGGATCAAGTCCAGAAGGAACCCAATGGGCCCTTCCGCTGGGATGGGAACGAGAGCGGGTTCTACAACTACGATTATGCGATTGGGGCCCAAGTCGCGGCAGGGATCAACGTGCTGGGCTTGCTGGATTACAATCCGGCGTGGTTCAAAGGGCGCAACCCCACGATTGAAGAATGGATTGAGGATTGGGGCGATTTCGTCTACGCCGCCGTAGCCCGCTATGGGCGGGAGCGCGGTTGGGTCAAGTATTGGGAGCTGTGGAACGAACCGAACCTTGAGGAGTCGGGCTACCAGAGTGGGCTATATACCCCCCGCGACTTCGTGCGCCTGTTGCAGGTGGGCTACGCCGCGGCCAAAGCAGCCGACCCAGAAGCTCGGATTGTGATGGGTGGCCTCGTCTCGATCTGGAGTGAACCGCCCTCCCCCTACAACTACGATTATCTGACCTACCTCAGCATGATCGGCGATCTCGGGGCGTGGAACTACGTAGACATAATTGCGCTCCACCCCTACCGTCCCGATCCGCCTGAAGGCGAAATCTTCAAACATCAGGGCACCGACAGCCTGAGCCTGCGCGATGAACTGCGGCTAGTGGACGAACTGCTGCTGAGGCACGGGCCTAAACCAATCTGGCTGACTGAAATGGGTTGGCCTTCGCATCAGGGCGCGTACAGTGTCAGTGAGGATGACCAAGCCTTCTTCCTCGTGCGGACGTACATCCTTGCCATCAGCCACCCTAGTGTCGAGAAGGTCTTCTGGTACGATCTTCGCAACGACACCGCCCCCGATGCGCTCTATCACCGCCCGTACTTCGCCAATGAGAATCCGCAGTTCCACTACGGCATGGTGCGCCGCACCTACCCCCTCGATGTGAACGATGTCAACCTCCGCAAGCCGGCCATGGTAGCCTACCGCACCATGACCAATCTGCTGGCAGGCTTGTGGCTGAGTAATGTGCTCGCTGAGAATGATCGCCCCGACTGGCCGGGCGTGTACTGGTATCGCTTTTCGAGCAACGCACGCCGCGTAGATGTGCTGTGGCGCACCGAGTCGGCTGCACCCGTCAAGCAGATCGCCTGTAACTGCCGTGAAGCCCTCGTGCGGAGCTGGAACGGCGACGTGCAAGCCTTGATCTACACCTACGACGGCAACATCAGCCTGCGCCTCAACGATCCCGGTGCCCCCGTATACGTTGAGTACGATCCCCAACCAGCAAGCGATGGCGAGTACTTTGAGCCAACGGGACACACCATGCGCGGCACATTCCGCGATTTCTGGTATAGCAACGGTGGGCTGGAACGCTTTGGCTACCCCCTGACCGAAGAACTGCTGATCGCGGATGGCGGCGGCCGCCCGCGTGTGGTGCAATACTTCGAGCGGGCCCGCTTTGAGCACTATCCCGAAGCCAGCGACCCGAACTTGAGAGTGGTACTTTCCCGCATCGGCGAAACGATGCTGCAACGACAAGGGATAGATTGGACTAAGCTCCCGCGCATCCGCAGTGCGCCCGACTCATGTCGCTTCTTCGCCCACATCGGTCATGCCGTCTGCCCGCCGTTCCTCGCCGTGTGGGAGCAGTACGGGGGCTTAAATGGGATCGGCTACCCGCTCACCGAGCCGTATCCGGCCCTAGACAAAGCCACCAACACGCCCTACACGATTCAGCACTTTGAACGGGCGCGGATCGAATACTATCCGAACAAAAATGGGCAAGCAGGCGTGACCGAATTCGGCATGCT
The DNA here is from genome assembly GCA_937967405.1 of uncultured Chloroflexales bacterium. Classification (GTDB taxonomy): domain Bacteria; phylum Chloroflexota; class Chloroflexia; order Chloroflexales; family Chloroflexaceae; genus JAAUTZ01. Next base: position 43,715 of record CALCJV010000148.1, read on the forward strand.
TGGCCGTGAGTACCTTGTACTGTGGGGCGGCGTAAAGCCAGAATAAACCCATGACCCAGCTTGGTTTGACGCTACCGGTTGCACTCGCTATACTACACAGGTAGCGTCTTATCAATGCGCGGGCTGTTGCACCAATTCGGGCAAATGTGAGCCTGCACCACACAGGAACCCTATCTACGATGCTTCGCAATCCCATCCAGAAACGCCTTGATCGGCTGGCCCAAGATCGCTGGACGCGCCGTGCAATCCGCATTCTCCTGCGCTCGGCGTGGGTTGGACTATCCCTGTTCGTGATCGGGCTAGGGCTACGCATGCTCACCAATTGGCCGATTAGTATCATGAACTTGAGCGCCGTTGCAATGCTCTGCATTGCGGGCGGAGCAGTGTTGCTGCTGCGCCCCCCGCTTTCGCCCGCAGCGGCTGCACGTCGCCTTGATCGGCGGTTTGGCTTGGATAACCAGCTCACCACTGCCCTAGAGATCAGTACCCGCAGCGATACGTACCCGCCCGAAGGGGTGGCTGCATATCTGCTGGAACACGCCAACCAGACGACGATGCAAGTACAACGATATGTACGCTCCAAGCAACGCCCGCCATGGATGGAAGTGCTAACCCTTGTTGCCGTGTTGCTGCTCGCCCTTGGGATGGTTGTCGTCAGCGATCTTGGCGCGACAGCCAATTTACCCACGCCTGAAGCACTGCCCGATCTGGCTACCGCGCCTAACACGCCCCTGCCCGATGCACCGCAACAAGCTCCCGACAAGAGCATGCTCACCGGCGATGCAGGTGCGGCCAATGCAACCGGACAACTCAGTGCCGAACAGCAGCAGCAAGCCCAAGCCATAGCCGATGCCTTGCGCGATCAGAGTGCAACCCGTCCAGCGGCTGAGCAACTGGATCGGGGCGACACGGCAGGGGCAGCGCAGAGCCTGCGCGAACTGGCTGATCAAGCGAACCAACTGGGCGATGAGACCCGCAATGACCTGAGTAACCAACTGCGCGAGGCCGCCGATCAGCTTGCACCAAGCAACGGACAGCTTGCTGAGCAGGTCCGTGAGAGTGCCGCTGCCCTGCAACAGGGCGCAGATGCGGCCGCCAATGGGCTAGAGCAGCTTGCCGATGCAGTCGAGCAGCTTGGCAATCAAGGCAATTCGCAAAGCATTGCCAACAACCCGCCTCCCGATCAAGCCAGTCCCAATACTGCTGGACAGCAAGGTGGCGGTACAGCGGCAGGCAATACCCCCGTCGAACAACGCGAGCGCGAGCAATCCCACGAACGCCTGAACGTAGATGGCGTTCCGCTTGAGCTAGCGAGCAATGGCACGGGCAGTGCAGCCGAAGGCGAACCCGACCAGATCGCGGGTGGGGTGGGTAACTTCAGCCGCAGCACCGCTGGCGGCAACGCCGATAGCTCCGTCGTCCAGATTGGCGACGATCCGCTGTATATCCCGCCGGAATTGCGCGATGTGGTTCAGAAATATTTTGCGCCGGGGCAATAGCCCGCGCCCCAAAGCTCGCCCCGTCGCCGAACCGCCGCTCTTTGATGAGCTATTCCTCCGGCGTATGGCCCGCATGAGCCTGCAAGCCCAGCGGAGCCTGCGCGGTAGCCCAGCGATGGGCGGCCACCTCAGCCGCCAGTATGTGCCCGCCAGCGAGTTCAGCGACCACCGCGCCTACCAGAGCGGCGATGACCTGCGCTACGTGGATTGGAATGTGTATGCCCGCCAAGATGAGATGCTGCTCAAATTGGGCGAAGCCGAGCAGAACATCCACGTCCACCTCTTGCTCGATGTCTCGCGCAGCATGGCGTGGGGCGCACCCCCCAAGCTCCGCATTATGCAGCAGCTTGCGGGGGCACTCGGCTACCTTGCACTGAACTACAACGATCATCTGCGGATCGTCCCTTTTGGGGATGCCCAGCTCCGCCCCTTTGGGCCTGCGCGGGGCAAGGGTCGGCTCGTTGAAATGCTGCGCTACATCGAGCAGATTCCGGTGCAGCAAGCCACCCGCATCAATGTGGTGTTGCAGCAGCACGCACAAGAATTCAAGCGTGGCGGCTTGCTTGTGCTCTGTTCCGATCTGCTTGTAGATGAAGGCTTGGCGGAAGGCTTGAGCCTGCTGCCAAGCCCGCGCTGGCAGGTGGTGGTGCTGCATATGATCGATCCGCGTGAGCTACGCCCCGAATTGCAGGGGCAGATCGAGCTAGAAGACAGCGAGACGGGGCAACGGATCACGCTGGAGCTGAGTGCCGAGCAGATCGCCGCCTACCACGCGGCGGTGCAAGCGTGGCAAGAGCGGCTGGCCCGCACCTGTGCCCGCTACGGCGCGACGTATGGGCGCATCCTGACGACATGGCCCATTGAGCAGAAAGTAGTACCGTATCTGCGGGCGCGACGGCTGCTGACGTGAGGCTCAGCCCCCTACCCTTCTGCTACTGGAGCATCGCTTGCACCGATCTGCGGGCGGTGGCTCCCATACGTCAGGGCATACGCACGGGTGAAGGCCACGCCCATAAACAGCACCGCGTTGATCAGGAAGATCCACGTCATAAAGGCCATTATCGAGCCGAGGACACCATAGTTTTGCAGATTGGCATTACTGCCAATGATGATCCCGCTCAAGCTATTGAGGATTGCCAGTGCAAACGCAGTAAGCAGTGCGCCCAACCATACATCGCCCCACGCCACCCGCACGCTCGGTAATATCTTGAAGACGACACATAAGACCGCCCCGACAATTAGCACCGTGCTAAGGCTAATCAGCGACTGCTCCAGCCAATTGCCCTCTTGCAGGCCGAGCACGAGCGTGGCATCAATGCCGAACTGCCTGAGCCAATCGCTGAATTGGTTCAGCACGTCATCCGAGAGACTCCGTAGAACGGTGGTGATGGTACGGATGATGGTAGACATGAGCATTGAGATGATGATCGCCGCCGCCAGCAACAGCACCAGCAAGAATGAAATCAGCTTGCGGAATGCCATCCAGAGCACCTGCTTGCCCAAGCCGCGTGCCGGCTGTTGGTAGGGGTTGTACTCCCAGATAATATCCACCACCCGATCTAGCACGCTAAATGCCCCACTTGCCGAAAACAACAGCAAGCCAAACCCGATCAGGCTTGCCTGTTGGCTGGAACGGTGCAGATTATCGAGCACGTTGCTGATAAACTCGGCCGCCTCCGGCGACACCGATTGGCTCATGAGCAGCAGTAATTGGGTACGAATGTCGTCCTCAGTGCCCAGTGCCGCGCCCACATTCTGGTTGGCAATCCCACTCAGCGTCTGTTGCACCAGCGAATCGGTGGCTCCGACCACAACGGCAATCACGCTGAGGAGAATCAGCAGCAACGGGAAGAAGGAAAACAGCACATAGTAGGCCATCGCAGCCCCTAAGAGCATACTATCGGCGGTTTGCCACGTATCGAAGGTAAGCTTTAGAAACGGAAACAGATCATTACGGACATAATGTACGGTGCGCCCCACCAATGATGGTGGCGTTTCGGATAAGTCAGCCATGGCAGAACTCTCCCTGTGTCACGGCGCACGCCCGCACGGACGTGCATAGATCCGATAGGTTTTGGCAATCTGTGCCCCAAACGCCTCCGCACTGTGGCGCATACTTAGGTTAGATTCTACCACAAGCGATAACTCGGCGCGACGGTAGCCATGCCGCAGTGCCGCTTGGAGGGTCTCGGCGTAGAAGAGGGCTTCGATCCCTTGCCGCCGGTAGGCTGGGAGCACACCCATCGCAAAGAAGCGCAGGGTATCTACATGCCGCCGCCAGCGCAGTACCCGCCACCATCCAAATGGCAACAGTCGTCCGCGCAAGGGGTGCAACACTTGATGTAGATCAGGCAAGGCAATAGACATGCCCACAGGCTTTCCCGCATCTTCTGCAAAGTAGATCAAGTCAGCCGTAAGGAATGGGCGTAGGCGGTAGGCGAGCTGAGCTACTTCGGCATCTGTCATCGGCACGAAGCCTTCATTGGCTGCCCACGCCTGATTGTAGATCGCCTGAGCATGGGCAAATTCCTGCCGAAAGTGGCGCAGGTTGATCGGGCGTAGGGTGACGCGGCTGCGTTGTCGGGCCAGTGCAACAGCACGGGCAAGGCGCGGCGGCAGCGTGTCTGGGTGGGTCATGCCGAGCAGCTGCGGATCAATCGTGTAGGCATACCAATCGGTCTCTTTCACAAAGCCAGATTGCGCGAGGAGCGCAGGGTAATAGGGCGGGTTGTAGGTTGTCATCAGCGTGGGTGGCTGATCGTAGGCATCCAGCAACACACCGCAATCGTTGTCTGCCGCAAAATTGAAGGGCCCCCGCAAGGATGGTGCGCCATGCGCCTGCACCCACGCGGCGGCGGTATCGAGCAAGGCTTGGGCCACAGCCAGATCATCTACGCACTCGAAGCAGCCGAAACAGCCGCGCTGTGCGGCGGGCGCAAGATGATCTACATAGGCAGCAATCGTGCCGACGGGCGACGTGCCGTGCAGGGCAAGCCAGAGTTGCGCTGTCGCATGTTGAAAGAAGGGATTGCGGCGTTGATCAAGCAGGGTATAGCGATCCCGTTCGAGCGGAGCTACCCACGCCGGATAGCTGGCGTAGAGTTGGTAAGGGAAGCGCACAAATTGGCGCAGCTGCGCCCGTGAGCGCACCGGTATGACGCTCACTGTACGAGCAGGTGCAGAGCTTACGACAAGCGATAGCACAGATGCCACAGGTTTACTCTTTCTTAATCGTTGCAGGTGGTTTATGTCACATGGTATACTACTAAAGTACTATGTAGTATATGCTAAAATCGTGGGAGTGTGAACACTCCTGCACAAGGTGTGTACGTAGAGATGAGAACGATCTGTGAGTGCGATTGCAACTAGCCTATTAAGTGAAGCCCAAGCCAGCGTGGCCCAGCTGATTGCCCGCCTGCGCGAGATGGAAGCAGCTGCACGTGAGCAGGACAGCCTGATGACTACGCGCCTGCGCCAAGCCCAACGCGCCCTTGATGAGGTGGTGCTCCAACAGCAATTTGCGCGCGAGCATCAACAACCCAGCGCAGCTGCACTCCAGCAACGTGAGCAGGAGCTGCGGGCCATGTTTAAGCAGATTGCCCGCGAAACGGAAGAGGTGCAGCACGCCCACAAACAGCTTGATCAGATTATCCGCCAGATCGAGATGAGTAGTGCGGTGCTGCGCGATGAGCCGACCCGTACCGCCCAGCCCGATCCGTGGACATTAGCCTTGCGTTCGCAGGTGGTGCTAGGGCGCGAAGAAGAGCGCGTGCGGTTGGCGCGTGAGGTGCATGATGGCCCGGCTCAGGTGCTAGCGAATGCGCTTATGCTTGCCGAGCAGTGCCGCACGCTCGTGCAGGAGCAGCGCACGGCTGATCTGGGCGTGATGCTGGATCGGATGTGTGCGGCAACTCGTGAGGGCTTAGGCGAGGTGCGCCAGTTCATTGCTGATCTCCGGCCGGGCCAGCTTGCCGAACAAGGCTTGGTGGGAGCGTTGCAGGAATACACCCGCCGCTACCAGCACCAACACGGCACGTCGGTGATGTTAGCATTGGATACCGAGCAGCTGCCGCGCCTGCCCACCGAAACCGAAATCGTGCTGTATCGCATTGTGCAAGAGGCCCTACAGAATGCCTACAAGCACGCTCGCGGTGCACCTATTACGGTGCAGTTGCGCCAACGGCGCGGGCATCTGCTGCTGACGATCCGCGACGAAGGCCCCGGCTTCGATCCGCGTGAGGTTGCTCGCCGTGCCGGGCGGGAGAGCTGGGGCCTCACCAGCATGCGCGAACGCGCAGAGCTGATCGGGGCCCGTTTCCACGTCTCCTCGCGGGTTGGGCAGGGTACGGAGGTGTCGGTGGCCTTGCCATTGCCATAGGGTGGAAGTCGTAGAGCGACCGCCTTGTATAATGCCCGCCACGCAATTACCGAACAACGAAAGCTAATGATAATGGCAAAAATTCGTGTTTTAGTTGTGGATGACCACCCGCTTTTTCGGCAGGGCATTCGCTGGAGCCTTGAGTCGGCGCAAGATATGGATTTGGTGGCAGAAGCCGAGAATGGGCAAGAAGCGATTAAACTGGCCGAGCGGGTGCTACCCGATGTGGCTCTCGTAGATGTGAACCTGCCCGGCTTGAATGGGTTAGAGGTAGCCCGGGTGATCAAACGCCATCACCCCGGCATTGGGATTGTTGTGCTGAGTGTGACCGAAGATGATGAGCAATTGTTTCAGGCGATCAAGGCCGGTGCAGCGGCGTATTCCTCCAAAGATGTTCACCCGAAAGATTTGATTGACATTATCCGCCGCGTAGCAAGTGGCGCATACCTGATCAACGACTACGTGCTATCGCGTCCGCACGTGGCCTCACGCATTCTGAGCCAGTTCCGCGAGCTAGCTGCGTCAGAGGATGAAACGACAACCGGCTTGTTTGCCCCTTTGACGAGCCGTGAGATTGAGATTCTGGATTGCATTGCGCGGGGACTATCGAATAAACAGATCGCCACTGAACTGAATATCAGCAGCCAAACGGTGAAGAATCACATTACCTCGATCTTGAAGAAGCTGCAAGTGGATGACCGCACCCGCGCCGTGATGTATGCGATCAAGCAGGGTTGGGTGCGGATGGGGACGGTATCGGGGAGCAAGTAACCTCACTCATATCCTCGCCGAGTTGTGCGATCACTGCTGGCAGCAGCAGATTGGCCGCGGCAAGGTTGGTAGCGAAGGGGACGTTATGCACATTGCACACCCGTTGCAAGCTTTGAATGTCTGGCTCGTGCGGGTGCGCGTTGAGCGGATCAACCAAAAAGATCAGCAACGCAACTTTGCCATCCACCACCCATGCAGCAATTTGGGCATCGCCACCATAAGGCCCTGAGCGCATGCACTGCACGTTGAGTTGTGTTGCCGCGCTGATGCGTGCGCCTGTTGTGCCGGTGGCAATCAGGGGGCAGGTTGCCAGCAATGCCTGATGCTGCTGCACAAAGGCGACCATCTCGTCTTTTTTGCCATCATGAGCGATTAAGGCTATGACTCGCATCAGAGTTACTCCTGTGTCTTTTTCTTGCTCCGTACACGCGGCTTTTTCGCAGCGGTGCTGCTCCCACTCTTGACGGGGGTAGCGGCTGTGCTCGTTATGGCTGTTGTGCCATTGCTGCTGCGTTTGGTTGCGGTGCGCTTAGCAGGCGTTTGGGTGGTGGGCGTTACGGCGGTGGTGCTGCTCGGCTTGGGTGTGGTGACAGGGATGGTTGCCGGATCAGCAATTGCCCGCTCTACCTCTTCCCGCGTGGCGGCTGCATAATCGCAGGCGGGGTAGCGGCTGCAACTAAAGAAGGTGCGCCCAAACCTGCCGCGCCGCTTGAGCAGCTCCCCTTCGTGGCATTTGGGGCAGGTAATGCCGGTTGGTTCCGGCAGCGGCACGGGCTTGCCATCTTTGCCGAGCCGCCGCGTATTGGTACATTCGGGGTAGCCAGAACAACCGAGAAACGTCCCGAAGCGGCCCTTTTTCTGCACCATTGGGCGGCCACATACATTACACATCACGTCGCTCAGTGCCGGCGAACTGTTTGCATCCAGCACAATCTGGCCTTCGGCCGTGCGGTGGAAGTTGCTGGTAAAGTCGCACGAATCCTCCCCACCTTTGCGGTCATAGCGGGTGCAGGAGAGGAATTCACCGTTGCGCCCAAACTTCACTGCTAGTTCGCCCTGTTGACATTTGGGGCAGGTGATGCCGGTAAGGATTTCATCCTGCTTCACATTCCGCATCGTGTGACGGGCTTGCTCCAATAGCGTCGAGAAGGGTGCATAGAATTCGTGCAGCACGGGAACCCAGCGGGCCTCACCGAGTGCAATATCATCCAACTTCTGTTCGAGCGTTGAGGTAAACTCGTAGCCGATGATCTCTGGGAAGTGTTCCACCAACAGCCGTGTGACCACCCGCCCCAACGTGGTTGGGATCAGCTTCTTCTCCACCAACTCGACGTACCCGCGCTCCTGTATCGTTGAAATAATCGGCGCATAAGTCGAAGGTCGCCCAATGCCAAGCCGCTCCAAATCCTTCACAAGGCTAGCTTCGGTATAGCGCGGCGGCGGCTCGGTGAAATGCTGGATCGGTAGCAATGCAATTAGATTGAGCTGCTCAGCTTCACGCAGCAGGGGCAGGCGACGTTCGCTGTGCTCGTCCTCCTCACCCTCATCTAGCCCTTCATTGTAGACCGCCAGAAAGCCCGCAAACTTGACCACGCTGCCTGTTGCACGGAAGAGGTACGGGATCGTTCCAGCGGCATCGTGTGGGCGTGTAGCAGCAATATCCACCGTCGTGCTATCGAAGATCGCTGGAGCCATCTGGCTCGCCAGAAAGCGTCTCCAGATCAAATCATACAGGCGCAGCAGGTCGCGCTCAAGCACCTGCGCCAGCTGATCGGGGTGGCGTTGGCTACTCGTCGGGCGAATCGCCTCATGCGCCTCTTGTGCGCCGCGTGCTTTGGTCTTGTAGATCGGCGGCTTATCCGGTAGATAATCGCTGCCGTAACGTTCGCTGATCACCGCACGCGCTTCCTGCTGAGCCTCTTGGGCAATGTTGGTGCTGTCGGTCCGCATGTAGGTAATCAAGCCAACCGTGCCCTCACTACCACCAATGTCAATGCCTTCGTAGAGCTGCTGCGCGAGGGTCATCGTTTTGCGGGCACTAAAGCCCAGCTTGCGCCCGGCCTCTTGTTGCAGCGTGCTGGTGGTGAAGGGCGGTAATGGGCTGCGCTTCTTGTCGCGGCGGGCGATCTGCTTCACAGTGTAGCTAGCGTGAGCCAGATCAGTCACGATTGCTTGGGCCGCTTCCTGATTGCCAAGCGCAAACTTATCCAGCTTCTGGCCCGCCTGCTCAATCAAGACGGCGCGGAAAACCGGATTAGCTTTGCCCTGTGCCACCGTATCGGCCAGCTTTTGCAAGTCTACCTCAATCGTCCAGTATTCGATGGGCTTGAAGGCTTCGACCTGTTCTTCACGCTCGACAATCAGGCGTACCGCCACCGACTGCACCCGCCCGGCCGATAAGCCACGCTTGACTTTATCCCATAGCAGCGGGCTGAGCTGATAGCCGACGAGCCGATCCAGCACGCGCCGCGCTTGTTGGGCATGCACCAAATCAGCATTGATCTGGCGTGGGTTGGCAATCGCCGCCTTGACTGCGGTGGGGGTGATCTCTTGGAACACCACGCGATGCGTCGGGGTGGTGCGCGGAATGCCTACCGCCTGCGTGATGTGCCATGCAATCGCCTCGCCCTCGCGGTCGGGGTCCGTTGCCAGATAGACCGCATCAGCTTGGCGGGCAGCGCGGCGTAGCTCACTCACGATCTTCTCTTTGGTGACTTCGTAGGCGGGAGCAAAATCGTGTTCAAGATCAATTGCTAGCCCATTCTTGGGCAGATCGCGCACGTGCCCCATGCTCGCGGTGACTTTGAAGCCCTTACCGAGATACTTCTGAATCGTTTTCGCTTTGGCTGGCGACTCAACAATAACTAATTTATCACCCATACTACTCTCTACTCGCTGGCGGCGGAGGCTGCGCCGCTGCTGCTCATTTGGTGCTGCTGCCACTAAATGCCAACAAGCCGTGTGTCCATTGGCGCACGAGTGTGGCGCATTTGGTACACTCGTGTGCTATTCGGGGCCACTTCTTGTGGCAAACTGAACCTCATCTCATTGCAGTTCACGTTATCTATACCTCTGGCACTATACGCACCTGTGCGGAGATTGTCAAGGCAACCGCTCAACACTGATCAGCCATGGTTCCTCCGAGGCAAGCAGATCGAGCGGCGCAAGCAGGGCGTGCGAGAGCCGTTTGAGGCTAGGGTAGGTGGGGGTGTAAAAGAGGTGCGTCGGGTTGCGGGTATCGCTGGCCCCGAAGCGTGGGATCGGCTGGGTGAGCCACTCCGCATCGTGCAAGGCCTGACACCACTGCGTTTCGAGCGGTTGTGGGTAGGTGGTACTCCAGATTTCGCACAAGCGGGCCTTTGCCCGCAGGTAATCTATGTGCCAATGCATGTGCGGCTTGTCTCTAAGGTAGTGGTGCTTGAGACGGGCAGCCAAGCCACCACTGCCGAAAGCACTGCCGACGTACAGGTAGTAGCCCGCCGTGAACGTGAATCGCCCTAATTGCCCGATGGCCAGATCAGGCAGAGCCTCCACGACATGGAGGATCAGTAGGTAGGTTCCGCGTGCGGCTGGCATCGTGGACTCAGCGTCAAGCATATGCGGGGGTAGGTTCATCAACCTGCGCGACCTCTAGCGTTTCCCACCACGCAATACATGCCTGATCAAAGCCTGCGCCCATTAGGACTTCTTGTTGACATAATAAGACTGCCTGTTCAGGACTAGCGGCAGTCAAGGTCATATGGATCGGAATATGCTGCGTGGTGGCCGTAGCTGCAAGCGGGGGCTGGCGTACAATCAATGTGCCCTGCACCGAGAACAGCGCATGCGCTGGATTGCTGCGCTCAGGATACCCAAGCTGCCACCAGATATGCTGGCGGCGGCGCGTGATGAGATTCGTGTAGCGATTCTGAAGGGCGACCCGACGTTGTAATAAACAGCGATGATGACTCACACTTGCTCCTTACGACTTGCCCATATCGCCACTGACCGGGAAGAATCTCGCGAAGTTAGATGTTATCTCTACCGTACCTGAAAAACAACATGAATGCAAGGGGTAGTATCTACGCCCATCGGTAAGAATCTGACTACGCGCTCCCGATGGGCGTGCTGTTGTTACAGTCGGCTGGGCCACCGCGTGCTACCGCGCAAGCGTCAGCACACTCCCGACGCGATTGAACATCCAGAATGAAATCGGCAGCCCAATGATGCTCGCACTTAAGCCCCACGCCACCGCGATCCAGATCGCACTGAACCACCACCCGATCAACAGGAAGTAGATCGCCCGCAGGAAGAAGTTGTGCTGTTGTATCGCACTGGTATAAACTTCGCCAGTCTCACTCACATACAGGTTCTTTGTCTGCGGTTGCAAGGTGGCAATCTGGGGCAGCACATTCAGCATCCAGACTCCCAACGGTAGCCCGATAATTGTCACACATAGCACCCACGCCATGGTCGCCCAGATGCCACTTAGCCACAGCCCGATGAAAAAGAAATAGACAAGCCGGAGGATCAACATCCCTAAGCCCTGATTGGTTTGAACGGTTTGTACCTTTGCCATTGTTGTTACGCTCCTCTCTTTCC
>CALCJV010000149.1 GCA_937967405.1 uncultured Chloroflexales bacterium
TGCGCTCCCGTCATCCAACCGCCTACCATCCAATCCAACTTGGCGTATGGGAGACATTATAGCGTGAATCTGCGGGAGATGGGGCGGGGGCGGTGGGGGGTCAGGTGCTAGGTGCTAGGGGGCAGGGGCAGGGGGCGCGAAAAAGGAAGCAGGAGCGAACAGTTTGTGCTATAATTATGCAGTCAGATTCGTGTGGCTACACCACGAGCGGAGCAAGGTTTGTGAGCCTCCATATCATATGACCCAATGTACCTCATCAGCTCGGCTCGAACGACAAACTCCGGCTCCCATCCTGAAATGGGCCGGCGGAAAACGTGCGCTGCTCGCCCAGTTTGCGCCGCATTTCCCCCACCCAAGCCAGTATCAACGCTACGTTGAACCGTTTTTGGGCGGCGCAGCCGTCTTTTTTCACTTGCAGCCAGCGCAGAGCTTGCTGTACGATCTCAACCCCCACCTGATCGAGGTCTACACAGTGGTGCGTGACCACGTGGAAGACCTCATTGTTGCCCTCCAAAAGCATCATCATGATCGGGCTTATTTCTATGCGCTGCGAGCGCAACAGCCAAGTACCTTGTCCCCCGTTGAGCGGGCGGCGCGGTTTATCTTCTTGAATCGCACGTGTTACAATGGCTTATACCGCGTCAATCGGCAAGGACACTTTAATGTTCCGTTTGGCAAGTATACCAATCCCACTATCTGTGATGAACCCGGCTTGCGCCAAGCGAGTCGCGCCTTGCAACAAGCGCAGCTGGCGGTTGCCGATTTCGAGGTGGTCCTCGATGTGGCTACGAGCGGTGATTTGATCTACTTTGATCCGCCCTATGCCCCCCTTAGCCCAACCTCTAGCTTCACAAGCTACACCAGCGAGGGGTTTTCGCCGACGGATCAGCACCGGCTCGCTGCTGCGTTCCGAACCTTGGATGCGCGGGGCTGCCTGCTTATGCTCAGTAACTCCAATGCCCCCCTGATCGCTGAGCTGTATCATGGCTTTCACCTGCATCCGATCAACGCACGGCGGGCCATCAATAGCAAAGCCAATGGACGCGGGCTGATTCAGGAGGTGCTGATTACCAACTTTCGCGCTGCCGACAGACCATGAGCACCGCCAATGACACCGCGTGGGCCCGGTATCTCGCGGCCAAAGGGATTACCTTTGATCAGCCGACCTATCGCGTGGATGCCCACGAGTTGAAAGCGATTACCCAGCGTGAACCGCGCCTGTTAGCCAAATTCGACACCCCCGCCCAGCTGCCCCAACCGCTGCAAAGCGCGGGCTTTACGTTGCTGCCGGTACGCAATGGGCAGTACCAACTGGTGCGCGGAAGCCTGTTCGTTGCCTTGCCAAGCTGTCCGACCTCGAATGTGTTTGTGCCCCAGCTGCCCTTCCCGCTCAGCACGATGGGACGGGGGAGCGGCGAAATGCAATACCTTGATCAGGCGTTCAATACCGGCTTACTGCAACACTTTCTGGGGCTGGGGCCACTCTTTCAGACAATTCGCGGGCGGGAATATACGCGCCCATTCACGTTTCACTTCGCTGGCCAATCTATTGCGGTTGATGCAGTCCAGATTGAAGTGGATGCGGGGTACGAGTCGCTCCACGAAGTCGTATTGATCGAGGCCAAGATCGGGGTTCCCAGTCACGTTAATATCCGTCAACTCTATTATCCCTATCGGCATTTCTCGATCCTTGTGCCGCACAAACGCATTCGCACCGTGTTTCTTGCTTACGACATCCCCTCAGCTTCCTTCGCCCTCCACGAATTTCAGTTTGACGATTTCCATGACCCGTGCAGCATTCGTCAGACGCGATGCATGATCTACCGGCTTGCGCCAATGGTGCATGTGCGAATGTATGACCTCATTGATGCCCAATTTCAAACGACGAATACGCTTGTGCCGCAGGCAGACGATCTGAACAAGGTCTATGAATGCTTGATCGCGGTGGATGCGGGATTGAATCGGGCGAAGGATTTAGCCGATTACTTCGTTTTTGACCTGCGTCAGAGCAGCTACTATCGTGAAGCAGCTGAATATCTTGGGTTAATCACCAGCTCGCGTCAGGACGGCTATCAGCTGACGGAGCTGGGAGGCACGCTCTTATCCGGTTCTGCGCTTGAGCAACGTCGCATGCTGGCACAGGTTGTCGTTAATTCGTGGCTATTTGGCGAACTGATCCAGCGGTTCCCCGCCCAGCAGCAATTTACGGATGCTGACCTTGAGGCGGTGATTGCATCGGTCAAAACTGATAGGGGAATGGTGCGCTATAGTGGTACAACGGTCGCACGCCGACGCAGGACGATTGCGGCGTGGATACGCTGGTTGGCGCAAGAGTTTGGGTGCTTTACGGTGAGTCCGACGGGCTATGCGCTGCGGTAGATTGGTGGCGAGGGAGCTAGGTGACAGGTAGCAGGTCTCAGGTGCTAGGGGTAGGGTGGTGGGGGCGGGGCGGCAGGGAGAGGGGGCGGAAGGGGAACTGGTGGAGCGAAGGGGATTCGAACCCCTGACCCCCTGCGTGCAAAGCAGGTGCTCTCCCAACTGAGCTATCGCCCCAAATATGCCGCGCGGTGTTGCCCTACGTCTCACAACAAAAGACGGCGAGGAACGCTCGTCCGTCGTTTGGCAATAGTTAAATCGTGGTGGGCGTACCTAGACTCGAACTAGGGACCTCAATCTTATCAGGATTGCGCTCTAACCAGCTGAGCTATACGCCCGCAACACAACATCTTAGATTGTAGCATGCCTCCGCCCGCCTGTCAACCCCGAATTGTGAGCGCGAGACCCAGACCGCAGCTAGCCTACGCCGCGTGGAGCCACCACGTACCTGCACTTGACACGCCGCCCCCAGCAGGGTACGCTAGCTGGAGTGAACCGCTCCGCATCAAACGTGAGGCTTAAGGTTATGGCTGTTGCGCCGCGCATTGATCCAGAGGCTCTCTTGTGCATTATACGGGGGCGGCGTTCGGTGCGCCGCTACCGCCCCGATCCGCTTGACCCAGATACACTCCGCCTGCTGATCGAGGCGGCGGGCTGGTCGCCTTCGCCCCACGGCCGGCAGCCCTATCGTTTTGCGGTGCTAACGACGGTGGAGGCACGCATGCGCCTTGCGGTGGCGATGGGCGCACGCTGGCAACACCAGCTCGCGCTTGATGGGCAGCCGGCGGAGGTGGTTGCCACGCGCCTTGCCAATTCGCACGAACGCATTCGCACCGCGCCTGCGATCATTGTGCCGTGCCTGTACCTGCGCGATCTTGACCAGTACCCAGATGCCCACCGCCAAGCCGCCGAGACGACGATGGCGATCCAGAGCTTGGGCTGTGCCGTGCAGAATATGCTGCTGCTGGCGTATGGCTTGGGGCTAGATAGTGGCTGGATGTGTGCGCCCCTGTTCTGCCCCGACGCAGTGCAGGCTGCCCTTGATCTCCCGCTCGACGTGATCCCCCACGCCCTAATTACGCTCGGCTATGCCGCCGCCGAGCCGCAACGCCGCCCGCACTGTGCGGTAGATGAGCTGATTGTGCATTGGGAGTAGCAGCTCCAGCCGCTAAAGATGGGGCAAAAGACGTGCCACTGGCACGTCTCTGCGCTTAGCTTGGCGGGGTGCGGTTGGTCTAGGTTAGTTGCCCGCTGGGAACGGGTACGGAATGGTGGTTGGCTCGACAGGCACGGCAGTCGGCGGGACTTCGGTCGGTGGGACTTCGGTCGGTGGGACTTCGGTCGGCGGGACTTCGGTCGGTGGGACTTCGGTCGGTGGGACTTCGGTCGGCGGGACTTGCGTAGCAACGCTCGTTGGGAGCGGTAGCACCGTCGGCGGAATCTCCCAACTTGGGGTTGGCGTAACAGGCACATCCGTCGGCTCGCTCGTCGGTTCGGTTGGCACATTCGTCGGCACAACAGGCACATCCGTTGGTGGGACAGTCGTCGGTACGACTTGCGTCGGCGGCGCAGGCGGTACATTCACTACCGGCTCCGACGCTGGCGGGATGGGTGTGCTGGTTGGGGGCACGTCAGTTGGCTCGGCAGTGGGGATGCTCGTGGCGACTTGGGTTGGCAAGACCACCATAGGCACGCGGGTAGCGGCAGGCGGCAACGTGGGGCGTGCAGTCGGCACGGTCTGGGCGGTCGGGAAGAGCGTAACGCCGGGCGTAACCAGCACTGCAATAATGCCGAGCGTAAGCAGGATCAATGTGCCGACCAAGCCCGCCAGAAACGGGCGCAGCCGAATCTCTTCAAGTAATGCAGTAAGTGCGTTCATAGTTGTCAGTTCTCCTCGTGTCAAGTTGTGCGCTTGTGCTGCCGCCCGTAGCCCTTGTCGGTTAGGGTGTGTCGGGGAGCAAGCGGGCCCCCGCCCCAACCGTATTCGCAATGGTAAATAGCACCTCTGGCAAGGCTTGCAGGCGGCGTTCCACCTCAGCGCGATACGTTCCTTCACAGATCACATGCACATTTGCTCCGGCATCCATCGTGTAGCAGGCGGGCAGTCCGGCCGCCCGCCACGCTCGCACGGCGGCCATCACCGCCAGCGTAGCCGGACTCCAGTAAAACGATGGCGGCGTTTGGGTCATACACACCACATGCATTGCAATCGCATCGGCCTCGGTGTGCAGGGCTAGTTGCTCGAAATCGCGGGCCAAGATCGCGGCCCGAGTAGCGGGCAGGCGCAGCTCCAATTCGGCAAGGCGCGTGTTGAAATAGGGGCTGGTGGTTGCCAGCCGATGGTTTTCTGCACTGCCAACTTGCTTGGGGCGAGTGTCCACCACCGCCACCACATCGGCCAAATCCCAATGTTCGGGGGCGGCGATGCTCTCGGCAAGGCTGGTGCTATCGTCGCCATTGTGCCACTCGACATATCCGGTTGGGATTGATCGGGCCGCCGAGCCACTCCCGCTCAGCCGCGCCAAGCGGCTGAGCGTGGGCGTGTCGAGGGGCAAGCCAAACGCCGCCGCCGCCGCAAGAGTCAGCGCGGCAAAGCCGGCCGCCGATGACGCAATGCCCGCATCCGCCGGAAAGGTATTTGCCGACTGCACCCGCACGTAGCAGGAGCTTCCGGCAAGGGCCCGCAACCGCTCTAGATGGGCGACAACCCGCTCTCGCGGGCGGCCCGTAGCGATGCTAGCGGGCTGCTGGTACATTGCCAGAATGACCTCATCCGCCGTGAGGTGCTCATCCAGCGTCACACTGGTGGTCGTGAGGCACGCATCAAGGTTCATCGAAAGTGAGCCATTAAAGGGCAATGTGGCCTGTGGGTCGCGTATGCCCCAATACTTGATGAAAGCGATATTCGCTGGTGCTACTGCTGTTGGCATAGATGCTGCCGTTCCTCTCCTATTAAACCAGCCGCCTGCCTGCACGTCCACCGGAACCGTTCCGGCTTCTCTGTGATGCAGTGTAGCAGGAAGGGGCTGATATTCGAATGACTACCGACTGAGGCTATTGTAAGCGGTATCTGACGAAGCTCAAAAGGGTAGAACAGATCGCAAGGTGGGTGGTGGATGCTGGGTGTCAGGGGCTATGGCATGAAAACTGGGCATGCATCAAGCTGCACCACGAACAGGGTATGGCTTGCACAACACGGGTGGCGTATGGCTCTGGGAATGATTATTCCCGCCCGCCTGTTCCCGATTATGCCCGATGTCGTTACTGCCCCATCGCCCGCACAGCCCGCAGGCTGGCGCGGTCATCTATCAGTGGCTGGAAATCCAAGCCAACATACCCCTTATACTGCTTCTCGCGTAGTAGGGCGAAGATGTATTCGTAGTTGATCTCGCCCGTGCCCGGTTCGTGGCGGCCGGGCACATCGGCGGCGCGGATATAACCGATCAGAGGCAGAAACTTCTCGATCCGTGCCGAGAGGTTGCCTTCACTGATCTGCTGGTGGTAGATGTTAAACAACAGCCGGACATGCGGGCTACCCACCGCCTGAACAATCTTGAAGCCTTCGAGCGATGAGAAGAGATAGCTGCCGGGATGGTCTACCGGATTGAGTGGCTCTAAGAGGATCGTTAGACCAGCATCTTCAGCGATAGGGGCAACGCGCTGCAACGCCTTAATAATACTTGCTTGCTGCGCTTCGCGGGGCAGATCAGCGATGGTGCTGCCTGCGTGGACAATCAAGTGCGAACAAGATAGATCAATAGCGAGTGCGGCGGTCCGCATAATTTCTTGTTCAAAGCGGGCGTGGTGTTGCGCGTCTACCAGCGGCACGGTGCTGCCGGTAAAGGCACTCACATGCAGTCGCAGTGCCGTCTTAAGCGCAAGCGTGATATTCATATCTTTGCCGTCGCGGCTGCCGAATTCGATGGCCGTAAAGCCGAGTGCAGAAACGTGCTCCATCCGTTGCTCGAACGGCATTTTCAGGAACATCCGCTCAATGTTGACTGAAAAGCGTAAGGGCGGCAATGCTGCCATAAGCTCCCTACCTGTTTTGAACGAAACCGTGATCGATTCTGCTTTAGTATAGCACGCTTCTTATTTTCTGGAGAAGCATGCCTCAGTTACATCCCATCAAGCGTTGCCAGCAAGGTTGCAACGGCAGCATCCAGTTGGGCATCGTGCCCGGCCTGCCACGCCCCGACGGGCTGGGCTACGCGCACATCTACCTGCCGCCCTGTGCCCTCAAGGTTCTCGCCTTCGGGCGTGGTATAGGCGTACATCGGCAGGCGCACGTAGCTCCCGTTGAGCAATGAGCGATTGACGGTTCCAATCACGCGCCCGGCGGTTGGTTTGCCGACTACCTGCCCCAAGCCCAGCCGCCGATACATCTCAGTGAAGATTTCGGTATTGCTCGCCGATTGCTCATTCGTCACCAACACCGTCGGGCGGTTGAGGGTGCGGTTGCCAGAGAGGTGATATGGATCGGTGGCAAGTGCCCCGCGAAAGCCCGTCCGTAACACCTTGCGGCGGGTCAGCACATCTAAAATAAACGTGGCGATGTAGCCGCCCCCATTATACCGCATATCAAGCACAACCCCTTCACAGGCGTGGGTGGCTGCATCCAGATCAAGCAAGAATTGTTGATACGCGGTGTAGGTCATTTCGGGGATATGCACATAGCCGAGCCGCCCGTTACTGATCCGTTCGGTGTAGGCGCGGTTGCGATCCACCCACGCTCGGTAGCGCAGTTGCTCATACGCCGCGCTATCAATTAAGCGGATGTCGAGTGTACGGATTTGGGCGGGTTCAGCAGGCAAAGCCATTGGCGCAAATGCAAGCCGCACCCGTTGGCCAACCCGTTCGTGCAACAGCGCAGGCAGACAGGCAGATGGGGTGATCGGTGTGCCATTTACCGCCACTAGATACTCGCCCGGCTGGGGCGGCTGGGCCGTGTGGGTTACAGGGCTGTCGGGCACAACATAGGCAACCCGCAATGCGCCAGTGCTGAGTTGCTCCTGCGGATCAAACACCAAGCCCGTGTAGCCGTCGTCGCTACTCCACTGTCCGGACCAGTACACTCCGGTATGAGATGTACCTAGCTCGCCAATCATCAGGTTGATTGCCGTGAGCAGATCGGCGGGCACACGGGCGGCGTGGACGAGTGGCGCAAATTGTTGGCGCAGCGCATGCCAATCGCGCCCGCCGAAGGTTTCATCATAGAAGTAATCCCGCATGAGCCGCCACACTTCAGCAAAGACCTGCTCCTTCTCGGCGGCAAAGTCTACGCGCACGCTACTTCGCACGCGCAGCACCGTGGCCTCGTTGCCGGCCGGAAACTTGCGGATCGTGATCTGCCCGTCATCCAGATAGTAGAAGCTCTTGCCATCGGGCGCAAACTGCACCTGCGCTTTGGAGCTGCTGCTTGCGATGAGTTGGCGTGGGGGCGTGTCGCGGCGGGCTTCATCCATGTGCAGGTTCCAGATGTTAGTTTTGCCAGCCACATCGGCAAGGAACAGCAGGTCGCGGCTATCTGGGCTGAGGGCGGCCACACTGGCATTCATCTGCGGGGGT
>CALCJV010000150.1 GCA_937967405.1 uncultured Chloroflexales bacterium
CATCTAGGGCTAGATCGGCAGATCATCCTGCCGGGCCGCATCAGCGATGATGAGCGGGATCGCCTCTATCGCGTGGCACAGGCGGCCGTGTTCCCCTCACTGTACGAGCCATTCGGGATTGTCGCGCTTGAGGCACAGGCAGCCCACTGCCCCGTTGTCGTCACCGCAACCGGCGGGCTGTTTGAGATTGTGCGCCCGCACGAGACCGGCATTGTGGTGCAGCCGAATAATGCCGCATCGTTGGCGTGGGGCTTGCTGCACACGCTGCATCACCCCGATTGGGCCCAACAGCGGGCCGCGAATGCCCTGCACGATCTGCACCGGCTCTACAGTTGGGAACGTGCCGCCCAGATGACCGCTCAGGTATACCAGCAGGCAATCACGCACCCACTCGCAACTGGACACAATGATGACCCCCGCGCCACCCAGTTTTCGAGTGCAGCATAGTGCTCGGCGATAGCCACCGCCCGCGATACGATGTACTGGGCAACAAGCGGAAGCCTCGCAGCCCATGATGGACGGTAGCGAATAGACCGCCCCGCTCGATGCGTATATCCGTGCATCGAGCGGGGCTAACGCAATCCGCTTGGCGGATCGCCGAGTTGCGGCAAGCGGGCCTAGCTCAGATCGAACACGAGGCGGGGAGTGTGCATTGTGCCGTGTTCAACTTCCTCAAACGCTTCATTCACCTGATCGAGTTTGCGCTTCTCATAGATCACGCGGGTTTTGCCAGCAGCATGCAGCTCAAAGGTCTCCTGCAAATCCAGCCGTGTGCCGACAATCGAGCCGACAACGCTAATCCCATTCAGCACCGTCTCGAAGATCGGCAACTGCACGTAGTTGTCGGCGGGAAGTGCCACAAACACAATCTTGCCGCCGCGCCGCAATGCGCGGTAGCCCTGCTCAAAGGCTTTGGCCGAAACGGCCGTCGAGATCACCACATCGGCCCCACCGAGCTTCTTGATCTCCTCGACCGGGTCTACCTGCTTGGCATTAATTGTAATGTCTGCGCCTAGCTCAGATGCCGTCTGAAGCCGCTCATCCAGCAAATCTACGGCAACCACTGTCGCCCCAGCAATCTTGGCATACTGCAACGCAAGGTGGCCTAGCCCACCAATTCCGAACACGGCAACCAAATCCGTAGAGCGTGCCCCCGATACCTTAACCGCTTTGTAGGTGGTTACGCCCGCGCAAGTCAAGGGCGCGGCATCAAAGACATCCACCTTATCCGGCACGCGCCCCACATAGTTGGCGTAAGCCAGCGTATACTCAGCATAGCCGCCATTCATGAAATAGCCCATCGGAATCTGTGACTCGCACAGCGTTTCCCAGCCAGAGACACAGTACCGACAATGGCTACAGGCATAGCCGAGCCACGGCATGGCGACTCGATCACCTTCCTTCACATGCTTGACCCCTCGCCCGACCTCAGCAACGTAGCCAACACCTTCGTGGCCGGGAATAAAGGGGAGCTTGGGCTTCACCGGCCAATCGCCGTGTGCAGCATGAATGTCGGTGTGACACAAGCCAGAGGCCTGCACCTTAACGACAATTTGACCTTCATGAGGGGTGGGTTTGGGGACTTCCTCAAGGACGAGAGGCTTCGTGAAATCGTGGACAACCGCTGCTTTCATGTGCATGATGAACCTCCATGTTCATAGATTGCCAGTAGAACGCTTCATTGCTGATTTATCTACAGATTATAGTTGAAAGTTATGATTTGTCAAGCGGTTCGAGCAACAGACGTGGATAGATTTATCTCTTCAAACATTGTTTCTCTAAATTTTTGAATTTATTTACTCTATCCATATTAGCATAATCATTTCACATAAAACAGAACACGCTGAGCTATGCAATACGTGACTACGGCACAGGTGCACGCAAGCCACGCTAGACCGGGGGAACCGGTGGTGCAAGCACCGTGAAATCGGCATGGGCTAGCACCACTCCATTGACCTGCACCGCAAGGCGGTGTCCGCCAGCGTAGTAGCGACGCACCGTCACGCGGCGGAAGGGGTGCTGATGGGTGAGGGTGTGCTGGGCCCCAGCCGCCAGCGTCAGGCTCCGCAGCTTGAATACTTTACTGCGGGGGGCAGGGCCTGCGCCAGCCATGTGCAGCCGATAATCGAGCAGCACCGGCTGGGCATGCTCGCTTAGGTTGTGCAGCGTGATCGAGAAGGGCAGGCTTGCCCCAATCGGAACCTGCACACTGCCGAGCGTGAGCGTACACCTGATCTGGCTCGGCGGGGCATAGGCAAACAGTGCCAGTGCCGCCGGATCGCCGCGCTTGAGCAGCCCGCGCAGGGCGTGGCGCAGCAGGGCGGGGGTATCCTGATTGGCGTGCTGAAGCCACCGAGCGGCGGTATCGAGTACATGTTGCGGGTGATCGCGGGCGATGTCGTTGAGATTGTTTGCCACTGACTTGCGGACATACGGCGAGGGATCGTGTTGCAAATGTTCCAGCAGGGCCAGCACGGGTGCGGGATCGGCAATGAAGGCCGACAGCTGCGTTGCCCACGGTAGGCGCGGGCGCGTGCTTTCGCTAGCGGCGCGGCGTACATGCGCGTTGCTATCCTGCGTCCACTCGTGCAGCACGGCGAGCGTCGCGTCAGGCGCAACGTGCAGGAACGGGCGCAGCGCAAACTCGGCCGTGTGACGGCGGGTGAGGGCGTGGAGGAACGTGAGCGATTGCGCGAAATCGGCCGGGTGCGCTGGGCCATACCGCTCGACAAACGCGGCAACGGGCATGAGGTGGTAGCCCAGCTCAAACATACCGTGCTCATCCGGCAGTTCATCGCCGAGAATCTGGCTCAGGATCGCTAGTGCCACGCTGTAATCAGGCGGCAGATGGGCCCGCAATGCCGCTGCAAAGGCGGCCACCCGTGCCTTGAGTTCCAGCGCGGTGATCTGCTCCTGTACCTGCTGGACAAACGCCACACGCGCAAACGGCGGGTAAACTGCCTGTAGGTCGCTGGCTAAGCGTTCGGCAAGGGCGACATCAAAGTAATCTTTGAATGCACATGGCATATCCATAGGGCAATCGCACGATGCACAGTTTAGACAAGCCTTACGTTATTTTACCATAGCCCCATGAGGTGATTGCACAAGCACTACGGCGGGCACGACTGCCAACCACCAGTATCTGGTGCGAGTTATGGTATAATAGAACGATTATAATCATATAGCCTAAAATTAATAGGCAACGGACTGCCACACGCACAGGAAGCGGAGACACATATGATCATTGATGACGATACCCTAACCAGCCTGCAACAGGAAAACGAACAGTTGCATCAACGCATTCAGGAGTTGGAGCAGAACGAACACTATGCCGCGTGGTTTCGCCGAATCGTTGAACGTTGCCCAATGCCCATCTCGATCTCGACAGAAGCCGAAGGAATTATCCGCTACGCCAACCCAGCCCTGCGACGAGCTTTTGGGTTGCCCCATAGCCCAGATGAGCCAATCACAGTGCAGTTTCCCCAGCTCTACAAATCGCCAGAGGATCGCCGCCGCTTAATTGGCATGATGCGCCGCGATGGCTATGTGCATGGCGAGGAGGTGCAGTTTCGGCGCACCGATGGCACCACCTTCTGGGCCTTGATCTCCTACATTCCGGTGCTGTACGAGGGCGAAGCGGCAATCATTGCCTATATCTACGACATTAGCAGCCGCAAGCAGGTTGAAGATGATTTGCGGATTTTCCAAGACTTGATGGACAACCTGCCGGATGGCGTATCCGTAGTACGCAATAATCAGATTACCTATGCCAATCCGGCCTTCGGGCAGATCATGGGCTTTGAGCAAGCTGAGCTGATTGGGCTACCATTTGAAGAATTCACGGCGAGTATGATTACGGATGACCCTGAAGAAATGCAGAAGATGTTTATCGGGCTGACAACGCACGGCTTCTGGCAAGGACGCGGCGGCCTTACCAATCGGCGCGGGAAACACTTCATCGGCGAAGTCACAATGTTGGCTCTGCCCGATCCGCACTATCCCACTGATACCCTGCTGGCAATCCAACGCGATGTGAGCGACATTGTGCAGCAAGAGCAAGAACGCGCCGCGATGCAGGAACGGATCATTCAGGCCCAACGGGCAGCCCTGCTGGAACTCTCAACACCGTTGATCCCGATTGCCGATAACGTGCTCGTGATGCCCTTGATTGGCACAATTGACACCAACCGGAGCCAGCAGATTATGCATACGTTGCTCGAAGGCATCAATCAGCACCGCGCTGAGTTTGCGATTCTCGACATTACGGGGGTCAAGGTGGTAGATACCCAAGTCGCGCATGGGCTAATCCGTACTGCACAAGCCGTGCAGTTGCTGGGCGCACGCATGATTATGACCGGCATTGGCGCACCAATGGCGCAGACGCTTGTGCATCTCGGTGTAGACTTGGGCAATATTGTGACGCGCAGCACCCTGCAAGCCGGCATTGAATACGCCCTGCGGCGACGCTAGACGGCTGGGTTGCCCGTGCTCTACCGCACCCTAATCAGGCCACTTGCTTTTGCAGCAACGCGCCACAACCCCGAAGTGGCCCACCACGCGGCCCTAGCTGCATTGGCTGCCTTGAGCCGTACTCCCCTGCTATTGTCACTCGTACAGCGCACCTGCCCCGCCCCCGATCCACGCCTTGCCCGCACGATTGCTGGCGTGCACTTTCCCAATCCGGTCGGGCTAGCGGCAGGCTATGATAAAGATGGCCGCGCCTTGCCAGCCCTCGCCGCACTCGGCTTTGGACACATCGAGGTAGGCACGGTGACGTGGCACGCCCAAGTGGGCAACCCGCCCCCGCGCCTGTTCCGCCTGCCCTACTCACAGGCCTTGATCAACCGCATGGGCTTCAACAATGCAGGCGCACTCGCCCTACGCGAGCACCTCCAAGCGACACCGCCACTGGCTATTCCGCTCGGCATCAGCATCGGCAAATCGCGGCGCACTCCGCTTGCCGCCGCGCTCGCCGATTATCGTGCCAGCTTCCTGACGCTTGCGCCCTACGCCGACTATGTGGCAATCAACGTTAGCTCGCCCAACACGCCCGGCTTACGCAGCCTGCAAGCCCGCGACCAACTGGAACACCTGCTGCACACCCTGCACACCGAAGCCCGCCGCATCGCCGTGCCTCATCGTGAGCCAGTGCCCCTGTTTGTTAAAGTTGCCCCTGATCTCGCAGATGCGGATTTGCTCGAATTGCTGGAGGTATGTATGCAGACGGGCGTGGCGGCCATCATTGCCACCAACACCACGCTGCGCCGCTCCCACCTGCACCCCGCCGATCAGCACCACGCCGGTGAGGCGGGCGGACTGAGCGGTGCACCGCTCACGCTGCGGGCGCGCGAGATCGTGCGCTTCATTGTGCGCGAAACCGGCGGGCGGTTGCCCGTAATTGGCGTAGGCGGCATCCTCTCCGCCGATGATGCCCTGCGGATGTTTGCAGCTGGCGCGACGCTGGTACAACTCTACACCGGACTGGTGTACGCGGGTCCAGCCCTTGTGCACCAGATCAACTGCGCTGTGTTGCGGGGCTAGGTGTCAGGTGTCAGGTGTCAGGGAACACAGAGACTGCTGGAGACAGGAGGCACAAGGCAATGCACCATCTAAGTGATCCGCGCCAGCGCATTTTTGTTGCGCTGGATGTGCCCCAGCTGGCCGATGCCGTTGCATTGGCAACCCAGCTTCGCGGGCGGGTGGGCGGCTTCAAAGTAGGGCTAGAACTTTGCACCGCAGCGGGCGTACCCGCCGTACTCACCGCACTCACAGCGGTGATCGCCGGAACACCAACTAGCCTGTTTCTTGATCTCAAGCTCAAAGATATTCCCAATACGGTTGCAGCAACCGTGCGGGTTCTTGCCCAGCACTATGGACAGCACGTTCACTGGCTCACGCTGCACTGCGATGGCGGGAGCGCAATGCTGCATGCCGCCGCCACTGCGCTCGCAGCGGTTGCCGCTGCCCAACCGACCCAGCCACCGCTGCTGCGCTTACTCGGCGTAACGGTGCTGACCAGCATCAGCCCAGCCACGCTAGCCGACGAGCTAGCCGTCGCGGGCCCGCTTGACGCGCATGTGGTGCGCTTGGCCCGGCTGGCCCAGCAGGCGGGCATCGCGGGGGTGGTTGCCTCGCCGCACGAGATCAGCGCACTGCGGCAGGCATGCGGGCGCGAGTTGGTGCTAGTAACGCCGGGCGTGCGCCCCGCCGGAGCCGCCACCGGCGATCAGCAACGGGTCCTCACCCCTGCCGCCGCATTGGCTGCCGGAGCCGACTATCTGGTGATCGGCCGCCCGATCACGGCTGCCCCTGCGGCGAGCGGGGGCGCGGTGGCGGCCGTTGAGCGCATCGTCGCCGAGCTAGGCGGGGGCTAGGGCAGGAAGGCGGGCGGGTGTCAGAGGTCTGGCGTAGCGGGCAAAGGCACATCAGGCGGGCGCGTGTAGTCTATCGCTAGATCAAAGCGCAAGCCATCGTACATCGCGGTGAATGCCGCTTGCACATCGAGCATCACATCTGCATCACCGGCTTGGAGCGGAACAGGCACAACTGGGAGCGGCTGATTGAGTTGGATTGGCCACACCTCACTGATCGGGCGACGCTCAACGCGGCTCAGAAAGATAAAATAGGGTGCTGGTGGCAATGGGTCAACCATAGGCACCCGCGTACCCTGCCGCAACAGATCAATCTCCAGTAGGTGGACGGGGCTGTGTAACAAGCGCGTGCGTTTATCAAGGTAAGCATAGTAACCGGGAGCACGTTTATTTGTTGGTGATAGTACCTCAATCGCTGTAACAAGCATGCGCTGGTTTTGATCACGAATTTCGATGGTGTACTGTGGCTCTTGTTCTGGGATCACGGTCATTAATAAAAGCGGTGTACTTGGAGCAACCACCCCTACCGTCGTACTTGAAGGGGTGGTCGGAGCAACAGGATCATACACCCCAACATCGGGGTAGATGTCACGTGCTACAATCGCCAGATCATTCGGCGCAGTGGTGATAAACCGGCGAACTGGACGCACGATGTAGCGCGGGGCAAGCAGCGGCGCAAGTTGGCGGGCAATCGCCGACGTTAACTCAACGTGGACGCTTGTCCACTCCGCGCCTTCAAGGTATGGATCCATTCCAGCAAACGGTGAAGGCATACATCCTCCTACGGCACATCGGGCGAGCAAGCTCCTACAACAAGCATTGTACCACGCGGGTCAGCGCATCGTTGCCGAGCGAGGCGGGAGCTAGGGCACAATCAGCGTGAGCTACGCCTACGTATCCGAGTAGCGCGGCACAGGCTGCCCCCCCCGCGCCAACACCCGCGCATAGATCGCCTCTAGTTCTGGCGCAGCGTGATACCACGCAAACTCTTGCACCGCCCGCGCCCGTACCGCCGCTGCCAATTGGGCTGCGAGCGGGGGATGCTCTAGCACCAGCAGCAGCTTCTCAGCCAGATCGGTGGGGCTGCCCAGCGTGGCATACACCCCCGCCCCGCCGAGCATCTCGCGGCTGACGGGGGTATCAAAGGTCACGACCGGCAAGCCCATCGCCATATAGTTGGTGATTTTGCCACTACCTTCGGTGGCACTCATCTTCGGGGCAACGGCCACATCGCCTAGCCGCAGATAGGCGTGGGCATCGCGGTAGTAGATGCGCCCCGGCAGCGTAACCCGTGCACCAATCCCCAGCGACTCGGCGTAGGCGCGGTAGCTCGCGGGATCGGGGTAGCCCATAATCAAGAAATGCACGTCCGGCAGCCGTGCCGCGACAATCTGGGCGGCTTGGATCAATACGTTCGTGCCTTGATAGGGGGCAAGCAAGCCGAGATACACCACCACGCGCTGCCCTTCCGGTACACCAAGCTGGGCCCGCAATTCGCGGAGCTGGGCCTGCCACGCAGCGGGGTCGTCACGGGTGGCATCGAAGGGGCGGAAGCGTTCAGTATTGACCCGATCAATTACGGTGCAGATGCGCTGCGGATCGAGCCGGGCCTGCTGGCGCAACAGGTCAGCGGTGTTGTGGGTGGAGGTGATGATCGCATCGGCTTGCTGGTTGATCCACAGTTCCAGCCGCGCAAGGCGATGCTGTAGGCGCGTGTTGGGCTTGAGGAAGCCGTGATCAATCATCTCGCTAGTCATGCTGCCTTGATAGTCAAAGACCATTGGCACACCAATGATGCGCTTGAGCACTGCGCCAATCAGTGCGCCTTCGTGCAGATGGGCGTGGATCAGGGTTGGGCGAAGCTGGAGCGCAACCCGCAGGCTGCGCCACGAGAGAGCCGCATCAAGGTAAATTTTGTGGCGCGAGGAGCCGACCATCGTGCGCCGCACCCACGGCACATCCCACGAGCGGCGGATGGTGACACCGGGCACGTCGTCGCCGTTGTGGTAGGTGGCGAGGGTGATCTGATGGCCCCGTTCTTGCAGCACCAGAATCTCTTCTAAGATGCGGACGTGGCAGCC
>CALCJV010000151.1 GCA_937967405.1 uncultured Chloroflexales bacterium
AAACTTGGGCAACCCTATAACCTATCTATACAACGTCCTATTATACGGCCTGTCCGCGCCACGCACAAGCCCAATAGCTTAGTCTACGTTGAAATAAGAGAATTCGTGCAGCATTTTTTTTACGCAATATATAGGACTTAGGGGCCACCATTATGCTCTCTGTAGTACCACCTGTTCAAATCCGGCCCGTTGGGGTCAATGAAGCCGCATTCTTTTCTAGAAAGGGAGAGCGGTTGCCCGGCTCAGTTCGTGGCTCCGAGAGCCGTGCACCGCTTTCCCTTGCCCCTGGTCGGCGTTGCCGCCAACCCTGGAATTCCCACCACCAAGCTCAAGCTGCCACAATTCACGCAGGAGTTACTCCTCAATGCCACACAATCACCCTGCATTCGTCCGAAGCCAAAATTGTCATCCACTCACCCACTCTCAAGCATCCCTTGCGACGGCACAAGAATCACGCGTCTTTTCAATACTCAGGCCACGAATACAAACTCGCATACGGCGTACCACTCTGACTCACAAAATGAATCGGAATCCCCACCTCCGCACACGCCCGCACCGCATCACTACTCAACCCCACCCCATTGCCCGAAATCAACACCTGCTCCAGCTGCAACAACGGCACCTCCTCCAACCGCTGCTGCTCATGCAACACCCGCAACCGCCGCTGATGCTTCGCCACAAACGCCCCAAACTGCTCCACAAACAAATACATCACACCACCCCCTGCTGCATCAGCGACAACGGCTGTAGCCCATACCACCCATCCCCCTTCACCGCATTCTTCCCCACATGCACCAACATCCCCCACACCAACACCTCCCGCAACCCCGCCAACTCACCCGCAAACGTAATCGCCCCCACCAGCCCCCCAATCGGCGTACTACGCTGCTGCCGCCCCGAATAACTCACCACATCCACCCAGCGCGTCCGATCCTCCACCACCTGCACCCGCTCCGCCTGCGCCAACAAATCCCGAAAATCCCACCCCAACGCGCCCCCGCCATAGCTCCGGTGCAAATCATCAAGGCGGCGCAGCAACCGTTGCAGCAACGGGCGCAACGTCAACCGCTTCACCAACTGCCCCCCATCCACCAACCGCAACGGCGTATACAAATGCAACGTCACCTGATCCGGCGGCAACATCGCCGCATACGCCTGCACCTGCGCCGCCCCAATCGGCAAGCCCGGCAACTGCACCAACGGCGTACCCGCCCGATACAACACCTGCCGCGCCCCCGTCAGCGGCGACACCGCCTCAATCTGCACCACCTTAATCCGCCCCCGCTTGCCCAGCCCATTGCGCTGCCCCAAGCCCTCATGCTGCATCGCCAATGCCCCCTGCACCACAAACGGAAACAAATCCGCCGCCGTACCAAACAACGCTACCCCAAACCGAAACTGACTCTGCGGCCCCAGCGGCTGCGCCCCCAGCATCGGCGGCTGAATCACATACGGGCGCACCCCCTGCTCACTCCCCTGCTGATCCTCAGCCCGCAACGGCGCAACCAATACCGCCACCGGACACTCGCGCACCAACGGGCAATCCGTACACGTCAACGCCTCCAAATTCACACAAAACCGCCGCCACAACGCCGTCGTCAACGCCCCGCGCACCTCCTTGCCCGGCTGCACCGAAAGCCGCACCTCCGAGACCACCTGCACCGTCAGCTCCAAATGATGCGTCTGAAACGCCATAACACCCTCCTCAGCTCAGCATCGCATGATCAATCCGCCCAATCTGGATCACCGCCCAACTCCTCAAACAGCAGCCCCAGATCAGCATCATAGGGCCGCTCCAGCAGCCACCTGTGGCGCGAACCATGCGCCTCCACTGGCCGCACCCAGCCCGCCCGCGCACACATCGCATACCGCTGCTTGCTGATATTCACCAGCAGCTGGCTCGCCTCAAGATACTGCTCATTGATCAGCAACTCAACATACTCCCGCTCAAAACACTGCGGCAGCACATCAATCCCATCAAACAACTGCTCAAACTGGGCTTCCGTCTGCTCATCACTCTTGAACGGGCGCAAGCCCCGCAAGATGCGCTGCGCCTGATCGAACATCTGCCCATACGCCTGCTGCCACTGCTGCTGCACCCCCGCATCCGCATAAATCTGATCCAGCCACGCCCCCACCTCCGCCTCATCAATCAGCTGCCCCGCATGCCGCGCCAGCTCCGCCAGCGTCACCTGCACAATCCGCCCGCGCTGTGCCGCATCTTTATGTTGCCCATACACCCCCTGCCCATCCGTCGGCGCAGTAAACACATGCACCGGCGCAGTGGGCAGCCGCCGCTTGCGATTCACGCGCCCAAACCGTTGCAACAACGCCTCAAGGGGAGCCGGATCGGTGTAGATCGTATCCAGATCAAGGTTCAAGCTCACCTCAACCACCTGCGTCGCCACCACCACTAGCGGCTGGTGCCGCTCCCGCCCAAGACCACACGCCGCCACAATCGCCTGTTCGCGGGCACTGCGGTCGCGCACCGTGAAGCGGCTATGCAGCAAATAGGTCTGCTCACGCGGCACACCCGCCGCATGCAAAGCCCGCCACACCTCCTGTGCACGGCGCACCGTATTGGCACACACCAACACCTGCTTGCCCGCCTGCACATCAGCCACAATGCGCTCAATCCCATCCGGCAGCAGCTCACCCTCAAGCAGCTGAAGGCGGTGGCGCGTAAACTGGCGGTAGAGGGCCGCATCAGCCCTCACATGGGCATACGCCCCCGCGCCACCTAGTGCCGTATCAACGTGTCTGCGAATGATGTTCGGAAAGGTCGCCGACATCACACAGAAGCGTGCCGCAAAGCCCTCGCGCAGGTAGCCCACCATTGCAAGGAACAGAGCCAGCCGCTCCGGATCATAGGCATGAATCTCATCGAAGATGAAGCTCGCCCCCGTGTAATCACTCAGGCTCGCCTCAAAGCCACGCACCTGAAACATCGCCTTGAGGAGCTGATAGGGGCTGAAGACCTTGATCGGCACAGCATGCAGGCGGATCATCGCATTGCGCCGAGCCGCTTGGCGGGCTGCATCCGCCGCATTGGGTCTCCCTTTGATTTGCTCCTGCTGCACCATGCGTGCATACAAAGCCTGCACCGCTCGCCCGTGCTGCACTCCCACCGCCGCATCACCAAAGCCGTACTGGGCATCACGCAAGCGATCATACATGGCATTCATACTTGCCTGATAGGGAAGCGCATAGAATAAGCGTGGCACAGGTTGTGAGCCATCGCCCACCGCCCAATACAGAGCCGCTTCCGTTTTGCCGCTGCCGGTCGGGGCAGCCAGCAGCAGCGACTGGGCCGCATGAGTGGCACTTTCGCGCTGGTGCGTGTAGGGCGTAGTCGTGCTGGGGTTGCGCTGGGCGAGTGCTTCCCACGCTATGTGCAGCGCGGGCGGCAGCGTCTCAACCCCAGCCGAAGCCATATGATCAGCCGTGATCAGCAGCCCGCGCAGCAGGATCGGCGCGACAAGCATCGCAGGCGGGGCCGGATCATCCAATCCAGCCACATACTGCCGATACTGCTTTAGCCGCACCATAATGCGCTCGGCGGCATGGGTGGGCATGGCTTGGGCCGCAGCGAGCGGCACGAGCGTCAGGGGCTGCACACCATATGTCGCTAGCCCTAGTGCCGCCCTCCACGCCGCACCGCACTGATTGAGCCATTGCCACAGCCACGTGCAAGTATCCTCTTTCAGCTCCGCCACCGCATCGGCAATCGTATCGTGATCGGGGTAGCTCAAGCGCAATTCAGGCGCATCCTTGTGGTGGGCGGCAATCGCTGCCGTGAGCCAGACCTGCTGCTCCTCAGTCAAGTCGGCTGCCAGCCAATCCACGAAGGCGAGGGAGACAACTTCGTGGCGATGGGGCCACGTGCCCTTGCCTGCAAGCATACGCTGAAAGGGCGGGCTAGCTTTACCGAAATCGTGCAGGAAGCCCGCCCAATACAGGCAATGCCACAGATGCGGTGGCACATGTGGCACTGGAGCAGCGGCGTGGAGCCGGATCAGCTCCGTCAGGCGGGCAAGCACATCCCATGTATGCTGCACCAATGTGGTGCCCCCGAATGCCGCACTCTTGGCGGCAAAGCGATTGGCATCAGGCGGCAGGCACGGTGGTGTCGCGGGGATCGGGGCATAGTGCTGGGTGCTAACGGGTGATGCCATGCATGACTCCTTTGTTACTCTTCTGCGAATGTTTGCCAGATGATCGCCCGTGCTAGCCCATCGTAGCGTGGAGCTGTCGGATCAACCAGATAGGACGTGGAAGCTGTGTTCCCGAAGGAAAACAGCTCACCAGTACGAATACGGCGTTGCAGCATCACGTAGCGAGCAAAGGTCGGGGTGCGATTGCGGGCATAGTCAAGCAGGCGTGGCATCAGCACCACCACGCCGCGCTCGATCTGCGGAGCCATCGCATAGGGCAGCAGCGTATGCTCAAGATAGGCGGTGGGCTGGGTCTCCAGTGTCACCAGCTCGATCTGGGTATAGCTGCACAAATCCTGCGAACGCCCTAGCACCACCGGATAGTACGGCGCACGAAAGGCTTCGTACCACTCCGGGCGGTTCAGATACAGGGTGAGACGCGGCTGAAAAAGTAGCTCGCGCTTGAACAGATTGACGTTGCCTTCTTGCACCTTAGGCAGGTTCGTGCTGGGCAGTTTGCCGCTGCTAGCCGACAGCACATGGATATGCTCGTAATCCGTCACGCCCCCCTGCGAGGTGAAGTGGTACGCAAATTTAATCCCTGTCGGGTCAACCCATTCGCCAAGCGCACTACAGATGTGCCCATAAATTGTCGCAGGCGGCGGCATGGGGTAGCTCGGTTGCGCTTCCTGCATCAGGTGGGGGTAGCGAAACGAGGTGGTTAGCCCTTCGAGCGTCACTTTGAGGACCTGCATCGGATACCCCTCCTAATCCAACCATGCGGCGTGTTCAGCTTCAGCAAAGGCGGCGATCAGGGCTGCAAAGGCTTCACGCGGGTGGCGCACATGGATCGGCGGGAGCTGCTCGGCGTGGTGCGTGAGGAACTCGGCCAGTGCGGCGCGTTGCTCATCGAGGTAGCCCTGCACCCAGCCAATGTATACCGGCGAGAGCAGCAGATCACGATTAACTGTCACCGCTTCGTGCAGTGCATCCAGCTTCAGGATTGGTTGCCCTTTGGCATTTGCGCCAACTACATGATTGAAGATGTGATTGCCACCTTTGGTAACAGCAAGGATCACCAAAGGCGCGGCAACATCGGTGTAGTGCAGGGTTTGCTTCGCTCCGCCTTCGAGTTGGGCCATGCCCTCAAACAAGGCTTGAATCCGTTTAATCCGCTCGGCAGTAGGCAAGCGGTAGGCTTTCTGGGCTTCAAGATGCTCGATCTGCCGCATCGCTGCGGCCTGTTCTTGGCGTACCTGATCAAGATTGCGGAAGCCCGTGCGATTAACATACGAGAATGTCCCGCATGCCTTCAGGTTCAGCGAGAATAGCCCCTTGAGGGTCGTGCGGTAGAATTGATGCTCGTGGGGCACCGGGTTCCCTTCATGGCGTGACATTGTGCCAAAGTCGCTCGTCGGGGTAATTGGCGCAATTGAAACCAGTGTACTCACGCGGAACGGCGCAGCGCGGGTAATCGTGTCTGTTGTTTCAGTTGCACCGAACAGGGTTGCTTCAGCTTCACGTTTGGCTTTGGCCGACTCCTTCTTGGAGGGGGCCCGCATGTAGCCAAACAGATCATCGTCCCAATACTGCATGGGATTAGCATCAGTGTAGGCAATCTTCTCCTCGCGGAAGGTGGGCGAGTTGCGCCACGCCGGAACGTAATGCTCCAGCGTGGTGCGGAGCCAATATCGCCACGCCTGCGCGGAGACATACGGGAACTGTCCTTCGCGGGTTTTGATCACTTTCACGCCAACGGTATTGTCCTCGCGTTCGCCGGGGATGGAACCAAGATTGTTCAGAGCGGAGGCAGGTGCATCTAGCAGCAGTAGTCCGGTTACGAAAGCCATCGGTCAGTCTCCTTTCAAATAGGTCTAGATACAGTTAATCAAACAAGGGTGCTTCAGCTTGAGCCGGCTGGGCCTCAGCCTCAGCCGTATCCGCCTCATCCAGCAGGGGCAGTGCATCGGCATTGTCTTTGGCTCGCAGCCAATCCTGCAACTGGTCAATTATCCGCATCAACACGAGATCACGGGCAAGCTGCCAATCCGGGCGTAGCACTTCCTCGCCCTCCTCAAACACCTCGATGTAGCTGTCCAGCGTAAAGAGTGGCGGTGCGCCACTGCGAATGTGCTCTAGATTCGCTCGGATCAGAAGCGAGCGGAAGAAGTATGGGTTACGCTCCGTCGAGAAGCTGCGAAAGAAGCGTTTACCTCCACTCCGGCGGACATAGTCTGCCAAGCCATCGCCAAGCTGGCGGATCTGTTCAATACGTTCTTTGTCCATCGTGATAACCTTTCTGAGAAACAGTTCAATCAGGTTCCAATCCACAGGCTGCTGCGGGCTGACCAAATATTTGCGAATAAATGCTGCGGCTTCAAGTGGTAGCTCAAACAGGTCTTCATACAGGTAGTTCCGTTTCGGTGGTGGGGCTTCCTGTCCCTTTTTGGTTTTGGGGCGTTCCCACCACCGCCGCACCAGTGCGTGCCACGCCCGCTTATAGGTTGCGCCGTTGGCTGCCTGCAAAAAGCCCATCACCT
This sequence comes from uncultured Chloroflexales bacterium, assembly GCA_937967405.1. Taxonomy (GTDB): domain Bacteria; phylum Chloroflexota; class Chloroflexia; order Chloroflexales; family Chloroflexaceae; genus JAAUTZ01. The sequence continues at coordinate 6,695 of CALCJV010000151.1, forward strand.
CCAGTGGCAAGTAGTAGATGTCACACGCGGCGGTTTGCCCATTCGTGAAGTTGTAAGCCGTGACTGATGGTGCGCTCCCATGTTGGTCTTCGACATCCGCCTGTAACTCCAGCAAGGTTTCAATCAGAAGCGTCTTGAGGCTGCGCGGCGCAACCGGCAGCTTGGTATTGCCGCTCGCTTGGGCTTGGGCGATCTGCCGCTCATTCTCTTGCCAAAACTTGCGGGCGATCCGCAACGTCAACTGCGGATCATCGGTATGCACCGCCAGCAAGCCCACACCACACTTGGCACAGCCGAGC
>CALCJV010000152.1 GCA_937967405.1 uncultured Chloroflexales bacterium
AGCGGCCAAACGAAAGGGCCGCGTTTAACCGCAGGGAGGGCCCAAAACCATGACTGACGAGGCGATCTTTCCCGTACCCGAAGCGATTGCCAAAACGGCGTGGATCAACAACGAGCAATATCTCGCCATGTACAAGCGCTCGATTGAGGATCCGCACGGGTTCTGGGGCGAGCACGGCCAGCGCATTGACTGGATCAAACCCTACACCCAGGTCAAGGACGTGAACTTCAATGTGCCCGACGTCCACATCCGCTGGTTCGCCGATGGCACCTTGAATGTCTCGGCGAATTGCCTCGATCGTCACCTCGCGACACGCGGCGACCAAACGGCGTTGATCTGGGAGGGCGATGATCCGGCGCAGGCGAAGACCATCACCTATCGCGAGTTGCACGAGCACGTGTGCAAGTTCGCCAACGTCCTGAAATCGCAAGGGGTCAAGAAGGGCGACCGGGTAACGATTTACCTGCCGATGATCCCGGAACTGCCGATCGCCATGCTCGCCTGTGCGCGCATCGGGGCGATCCACTCGGTCGTCTTCGGTGGCTTTAGCATTAGTTCGCTGGCCAACCGGATCAGTGATGCCGAACCAACCCTGATCCTGACGGCTGATGCCGGGCTTCGCAAGGGCTTGCCGGTGCCGCTTAAAGAGATTGTGGATGAGGCCCTCGCACAAGTCACGGTGGATACGGTCAAGCATGTGTTGGTATTGGAACGCGGGATCGTCAAGAATACGCTGCAAGAAGGGCGTGACCTCGATTGGCAGACGTGCGTGGCTGAGCATGGTCAGCCCTACGTTGAGCCAGAGCGCATGCTCAGCACCGATCCGCTCTACATCCTCTACACCTCTGGCACAACCGGCAAGCCCAAGGGCGTAGTGCGTGATACCGGCGGCTACATGGTTGCGTTGCACGCCTCGATGCAGCAAATCTACGATGTCGGCGATGGCGATGTCTACTGGTCTACTTCTGATATTGGCTGGGTCGTTGGACATAGCTATATTGTCTATGCCCCCTTGCTCAAGGGTGTGCCGACCATCGTCTTTGAAGGTCGCCCCGATCACCCCGATCCGGGCGTGTGGTGGCGCGTGATTGAGAAGTATGGCGTGACGTGTATGTTCACTGCGCCGACGGCTTTACGTGCGCTCCGCAAGTTTCCCGAACACTGGATGCGCCAGAGTGACCTATCGAGCCTGAAGCGCGTCTTTAGTGCGGGCGAGCCGCTTGATGGGCCTACCTACGATTGGGCCACCGCGACGCTGGGCTTGCCGGTGATTGACCACTACTGGCAGACCGAGAGCGGCTGGGCAATGATTGCTAATTCGGTGGGGATCGAAGACCTGCCGATCAAGTCTGGCTCGCCCACCTTCGCCGCAATGGGCCACCGTCTGGAGGTGGTGGACATTGAGGGCAACCCCGTGCCACGTGGCGAGAAGGGCTTGCTGGTGGACTATCCGCCGCTGCCGCCGGGCATGCTGCTGACGCTGTGGAATGATGACGACCGCTACCTCAAGAGCTACTGGTCGCACTTCAAAAATAAGCAACTGTACTTGACCGGCGACTATGCAATCCAAGATGCGGACGGCTACTTCTGGCTGCTGGGGCGGGCCGATGAGGTGATGAATGTGTCTGGGCACCGGCTCGGAACCCGCGAGATTGAGGAGGTGGTCTCTTCGCATCCGGCGATTGCCGAAGCCAGTGTGATCGGCGTGCGCGACGAGCTGCGCGGCGAGGCCGTGCTGGTGGTGTCGGTGCTGAAGGCGCACATTGTCCCCGCCGAGCAGGATAAGATTGCAAATGAGATTCGCCAGCTGGTGCGCGAGCGCATCGGCGCGATTGCCACGCCACACGGGGTGCACTTCGTCAGCACCCTGCCCAAGACCCGCAGCGGCAAGATTATGCGGCGCGTGATCCGCGCTGTGTATCAGGGCGATAACATTGGCGACCTCAGCACGATTGAGGATGATGCCACCGTGGATATGGTGCGCGAGGCGATTGAGATTATGAAGGGCGAGTTTTAGGGGTCAGGTGTCGGGTGTCAGGCTTCAGGTGGCTGGGGGGCGGTCTTAGTCCCCAAGCAGGGGTGGCAATGCGGCTACCCCTGTTTGTTAGCGGCGGCGGCTGTGAGCTTCTGGCCCCGCTGGACGAACAAGGAGCATTGCCGTATGACTTTCACAGCCCTAGCCGGAATCGTTGCCCTCGTGTCAGGCGCGAGCCGTGGCGTGGGGCGCGGTATTGCTCGCGAGTTGGGCGCAGCTGGCGCAACCGTCTATGTCACTGGGCGCAGCACTAGTCGTGGCGGCACGGCCAGCACCGCCGGACGGGGCGAAACGATTGAGGAGACGGCTGCGTTGGTTACGGCGCAGGGTGGGCATGGTATTGCGGTGGCGTGCGACCACACCGATGATGGACAGCTCGCCGCGCTGTTTGCACAGGTGCAGGCTGAGCAAGGGCGGCTGGATCTGCTGGTCAACAATGCGTGGGGCGGCTACGAAGGGCACGACGATACATTTACTGCGCCGTTTTGGGAGCAGCCCCTAGCGCGGTGGGAAGGGATGTTTGGGGCGGGGGTGCGAGCCGCAATGCTGACTAGCCGCTACGCGGCGCGGCTGATGATCGCCCAGCAGCACGGGCTGATCATCAATACGTTGGCGTGGGATCGTGGGCTGTATCTGGGCAACGCCTTTTACGATGTCGCCAAAGCCGCAATGGGGCGCATGGCATTTGCGATGGCCCACGATCTGCGGGCGTATGGCGTGACGGCACTTGCGCTTGCGCCGGGTTTCGTGCGGACAGAGACGGTGCTAGCGGTGCTGCACACCGATGAGCACCATTGGCAGGCTGTGCCAGAGCTAGCCCGCAGCGAATCGCCCGCCTACATCGGGCGGGCGGTGGTAGCTCTCGCGGGTGATCCTGAAGTGATGCGCTACACGGGCGCAACGCTGATGACGGGTGATCTAGCGCAGAGCTACGGCTTCAGCGATGCGGATGGCCGCCAGCCGCCGCCCTTCCGCATTGATGCAGGCGCGGCGGCGTAGCGGCTACGCGGCGGCTGGCGACCGGCCGCCTGTCCCCTCGCTTGTTGCTAGCCGATGAGAGCCTGTTGGCGGTGGGCCAACTTAAAGCCGACGAGACCACACGTTGTGCCGGCCACGAACGTGCCGATCACGACCCCCGTCTGCGTAATCCACGGTGCGTTGGGGAAGCTCCCCCCTAACCCGCCGATGAACACTCCGAAAATAGTACCAATGCCCCCGCCGATCCAGAGCGTGAACCACATCTTCCTTGCAGCAGGGGGCAGTGTTCCATCGGCCTTCAATCCCATAAAAATCATGCATCCCAGCCACGCGGCGATGAAGAAGATCAACGTTGGTGCGTCATTTCCGACCGCCGTCGAAATGATCGTCAACAGCAACTGAAGCAAAGCTGTAAGAGGTAAACAAAAAGCAAGTAGGAAAAAGAGCATAAAGATTCCAGATAGGGCAGCGAATAGGGTGGCGATCAACAGGTGTCGAGCATCTTTACTCAAAATACTGCCAATAACTTCCCACATTCCCATCCACAACCCCAAACACACAGAAAAATACAATGCATTTATATGGATTGCATTTGTGTGTGAAATGCCAATCAAACGGAAAAAGGGGATCATACCAAACCCGACAAGCAACCCCCACATGGCGAACTTAGCAGGGTTACTCTGGCCTTCAAAGATTGCGGCAAACAGGATCAGTGAACCAATTAGCACCGGCAGGATCAGGATGTGTAACATTGGCAGCAACACATTGATGATCATGGTTGCGGTGTGGAAGCTCAGCTGATTACTCGCGTAGCCAACTAAGCCACCGGCAAGCCCCCCGAACACGGTTCCCCCAACAACATACACCACATAGCGAAACAGGGTTGGATCGTGCCGAAGCAGGATTGAAGGGGCCACCGCAATCCCACCGACGAGCGCGAAGCCAACACTGAGCAGGGTGACCTGCGTGCTCAGATGGAGCCAGAAGTGACACGCAAGCAGGTTTAGGAGCACAGTCAACGCGATGGAGAGCAGTTCACGGGAGATGGTTGGTGTGTCTTCGGTGGCAAGGAAGCGCACCAAGAACGGAGCCGCCAATGTCCTGAAAAAGACCAACAACGCCAGCAACGCAATGCGCGGGTCAGCCAACAAACTAAACACTTGAGCGAACACGATGATTACCTCACATTCCATAATGACACGATAATATAATGCCACCACCATAATAAGGGTGATGTACCCTTATTATAGCAATAGATGGGGCATCGTGTAGGGGATGAAAACGAGAGGATTGAGAGGCTTGCGGGCATTGGAGCGGCGGCAACAGGGGCCGCCAGCCGCCGCCGTTCCGCATTGATGATGCAGGCGCGGTGGCGGCGGGCGGCTACGCGGCGGCCTGCTGGGCCACCACGCCGAGCAGCTCGCGCAGGAACGGGGCTGTGGCCGAACGCTCGGCCAGCGCAACGGTTTCGGGTGGGCCCTGTGCCACCACCTCGCCGCCGCCTACGCCGCCTTCGGGGCCCATGTCAATGATCCAATCGGCCGTCTTGATCACATCCAGATTGTGTTCGATCACCAGCACGGTGTTGCCCGCATCCACCAAGCGGTGCAATACGCGCAGCAGGTTTTGCACATCGGCAAAGTGCAAGCCGGTGGTCGGCTCATCCAAGATGTAGATCGTGCGCCCCGTAGCCACCCGCGCCAACTCCTTCGAGAGCTTGACCCGTTGCGCTTCGCCGCCGCTGAGTGTCGTTGCCGACTGACCGAGCTTGATGTAATCCAGCCCTACGTCGTGCAGCGTTTGCAAAATGCGGCGCACCCGCGGTACGCTGTCGAAAAACTCCAGTGCAGTCTGCACATCCATATCTAGCACATCGGCAATGCTCTTGCCCTTGTACTTGACCTGCAACGTCTCACGGTTGTAGCGTTTGCCTTTGCAGGCATCGCAGGTCACCCACACGTCGGCGAGAAACTGCATATCAATGCGGATCACGCCGTTGCCCTCGCAGTTCTCGCAGCGGCCCCCCTTGAGGTTAAACGAGAACCGCCCAGCTTCGTAGCCGCGCAGCTTGGCTTCGGGCGTTTTGGCGAACAGCTCGCGCAGCAGGTCAAACAGCTTGACATATGTTGCAGGATTGCTGCGCGGGGTGCGCCCAATCGGCTGCTGATCAATGTTGATCACCTTGTCGAGATGCTCGATGCCGTGCAGCGCACGATAGGGGCCCGGCCGCAGCTGAGCGCGATGTAGGATCGCCGCCAAGGCGGGGTAGAGCGTTTCGCTAATCAGCGAGGACTTGCCGCTGCCACTCACGCCGGTCACGGCCACAAAGCAGCCAAGCGGAATTTGCACATCCACATCACGTAGATTGTTTAAGCTCGCCCCTTCAATTGTCAGCCATGCCCCACCGGGGGTGCGCCGTGCGGTGGGAATGCTGATCTCAAGCGCACCACTGAGGTACTTGCCGGTTAGGCTATCGCTGGCGCAAATGTCGGCCGGTGTGCCCGCCGCAACCACGCGCCCGCCTTTTACGCCTGCGCCGGGCCCAAAGTCAATGATCCAATCCGCCTGCTGCATGGTCTCGGTGTCGTGTTCCACGACCACTAACGTATTGCCCAAATCGCGTAGACGCAGCAGCGAGTTGAGCAGCTTGCGGTTGTCGCGCTGGTGTAGCCCGATGCTCGGCTCATCGAGGATGTAGGTCACACCCATCAGCCCGCTGCCAATCTGCGAGGCGAGCCGAATGCGTTGAGCCTCACCGCCGCTCAGGGTCGGTGTCCCGCGTTCGAGGGTCAGGTAATACAGCCCGACATTGAGCAGGAAGCCGAGCCGCTCACGAATCTCTTTGAGGATTTCGCCCGCAATCTGGAGCTTGATCGGACTCAGCATCGGCGTGGTGTGTAGGGCAAGGTTCGTGGTCAAGTTGCCAAAGGCGACGTTGCGGACTTCGGGCGGCAGTTCGGAGCTATCGCCTGCAAGGGCCCGCACCCACATCAAGCACTCGTAGATATTCAGGCGGCAGGCATCGGCAATATTCAGCCCGCCGATGGTTACGGCAAGGCTCTCTGGGCGTAGGCGTGCGCCGTGGCAGATGGGGCAGGGCTGGTCGCTCATGTAGCGCGTGTAATACTCGCGGGACATGTCGCTCTCGGTCTGCATGTAGCGGCGTTTGATCTCACTCGCTAGCCCTTCCCACGTCCGCAGATACTCACCGCGACTGCCGCTTTCGCTCGCCCACGCGAAGCGGATGCGCGTATCGCCACTGCCATATATGATGGCGTGCTGCTGTTCGGGGGTCAAGTCGCTCCACGCCGTATCGAGGCTGAAGCCGTAGTGTGCGGCAATGCTGGCAATGGCGCGGTAGGCCCACGAATCCTGCTTCTTTCGCAGCTCGCCCCAATAGGTCACTGCCCCTTCGTTGAGCGAGAGACGCGGATTGGGCACGAGCAAGCCCTCATCCACCTCAAGCTGCGTCCCCAAGCCACTGCATGTTGGGCACGCGCCCTGCGGCGAGTTGAAGGAAAACATCTGCGGCGTGAGATCGGGAAAGGAGATGTTGCAGTGGGTGCAGGTATTCGTCTCGCTCATCAGCCACTCGGCGGGCAGTTCGGCGGCGGGGGTTGCGTCGCTGGCGGGTTCGGGTACGGGGCTGATTAGCACGCGCCCTTCGCCCATCCGCAAGGCGGTTTCGAGGCTGTCGGTCAGGCGGGTGACAAAGCTGCGCCATGCCTCAGCGGCTTCGGGATCATCCTCAGTAGCGGAGTGGGCAGGTATCACGAGCCGATCTACCACCACCTCAATGGTATGCTTCTGCTTTTTGTTGAGCTTGATCTCGTCGCTCAGATCGTGGATCGTGCCATCTACGCGCACACGCACAAAGCCTTCGGCGCGAGCTTCGGCAAAGACCTCACGGTACTCGCCCTTACGCTGCACAACTAGCGGAGCCAGCACCATAAAGCGTGTGCGCGGCGGCAAGGCTAATACCCGATCCACCATTTGCTCGGCACTCTGTGCGCCCACCTCGCGCCCGCAGTTGGGGCAGTGGGGCGTGCCGACCCGCGCATACAGCAGGCGCAGGTAGTCGTAGATTTCAGTGACCGTGCCAACGGTGCTACGCGGGTTCTTGCTGGTGCTTTTCTGTTCAATCGCAATCGAAGGTGACAAGCCTTCAATGAAATCTACTTTGGGCTTTTCCATCTGCCCTAGAAACTGGCGGGCATACGCCGAAAGGCTCTCGACGTAGCGGCGTTGCCCTTCGGCATACAGCGTATCGAAGGCCAGCGAGCTTTTGCCGGAGCCGGATACGCCCGTTAGCACAACGAGCTTATCACGCGGAATCTCAACATCTACGCCTTGCAGATTATGCTCACGCGCCCCTTTGATGATGATCTTATCTTTTGCCATATATGTGGTATCCTCACCCGATCAACATAAAAAAGCCGCCAGCATACTGCGTTGAATAGCAGGCAGCGTACATCTTTGCTGAAATACCCATATGCAGTATACCATGCGTTGCAGGCTGAATCAATGTGATCGGCCGCTGACGCGCCCCACCCGCCGCCGCTCCGCGCTATGCCACGCACCCGCGAAATTGGGTATAATACAGGACATTATGACAAAACCAATTGTTGCGTTAGTAGGTCGCCCGAATGTGGGCAAATCAACGTTCTTCAATCGGCTGATCGGCGAACGCCGTTCGATCATTGAGAACATGCCCGGCACGACCCGTGATCGCCTGTATGGCTCTACAGAATGGAACGGCGTTGAGTTCACGGTAGTGGATACGGCGGGCATGCTCTTTGACACGAGCGATCTTGATCTGCCGATAGCCGAGATTAGCCGCCGCGCCCGCGAGCAGGCAGAAGCAGCAATCAGTGAAGCTGATGCAATCGTGTTTCTGGTGGATGGGCGCGAAGGCTTGACGGCGGCAGATAGCGATGTGGCGGCGGTGCTGCGGACGAGCAGTAAGCCGGTAATTCTCGCCGTGAACAAAGCCGATAGCCCCGAACGCCGCCTCGATGCGGTTGAGTTCTACGCTCTCAATCTCGGCGATCCAATTCCAATGAGTGCCTATCACGGTTTGGGGACGGGCGACGTGCTGGATCGGCTCGTCGAGCAACTGCCGCCCAACCCACCTACGGATGAGACCCGCGAGCGTGTACGGGTTGCGATTGTCGGTCGCCCGAATGTGGGCAAGTCGAGCCTACTCAATCGCTTGTTGGGGCAAGACCGGAGCGTGGTCAGTGCGGTGCCCGGCACCACCCGCGACTCGGTGGATACCGATATGATCTTTGAGGATACTGAGATCACCTTGATTGACACGGCCGGCATTCGCCGAGCGGGGCGGATTGAGCGCGGCGTGGAGCAATATAGCGTGCTGCGGACATTGCGTGCTATCGAACGCTGCGATGTTGCGCTGCTCTTGATTGATGCCGCAGAAGGGATCACCGCGCAGGATACGCATATTGCGGGTATGATCGTCGAAGCTAAGAAAGGCATCATTATTCTAGTGAATAAGTGGGATGCGCTTGAGAAAGATAACAACACCTTCAACAAGTATACCGAACAGCTCAAAGCGGCATTCCAATTTGTAGACTACGCGCCGGTGCTGTTTATCTCGGCTAAGACCGGCCAACGAGTTGAGAAGGTCTTGCCGCTTGTGCTGGATGTGGACAACGAACGCCACAAGCGCATCCCAACGGGCGAGCTGAACAATCTGCTGCGTGATGCGATCACCCGCCAACCCCCGACTGCTACCCGCAAGGGCGCATACTTGCGGATTTACTTTGCAACTCAGCCCCAAGTTGCACCGCCCGTGTTTCTCTTCTTTGCCAACAATGGCGAGCTGGTGCATTGGTCGTATGCGCGCTATCTCGAAAACCGCATCCGCGAGCAGTATGGCTTTGTGGGTACACCGATCTCAATTGTCTTTCGTAGCCGCGAACGGAAAGAACGCTGATGTCTATGCCCTACGCCGAACGTCTTGCAGTTGTGCGAGCCAGCTTCCGCGCCCGTGCAATCACGGCGGCGGTGATCACCCATCCGGCAAATATCCAGTATCTGTGTGGCTTCACTGGCTCCAGTGCGGTGCTATTGATTACGCCTGACCATGCGGGTCTGCTTGCGGATGCTCGCTATCGGCTGGTCGCGCAGCAGCTCACCGATTGGACGCTGCACGAAGTCAGCCCCGCGCAGCCTGTGCTGACGCTCCTCGCCGAGCTGTTGCTGGCGCATGCGGTGATTGCGGTCGGGATCGAAGCCCAGCAGCTCACGGTCGCGCAGTATGATCGGCTCAGCGCAGAACTGGCCCGCCTTGCGGCCGAAGCCGACCCGCCGATTACCTACCCGACGCTGATCCGCCCGCAGCGTGATCTTGTTGAACAGGTGCGCCTGTGCAAACATCCCGCCGAAGTGGCCATGATCCAACATGCAGCGGCGATCACCGATGCAGCACTGGCGGCGGTGTTGCCCACGCTGCACCCTGAGCAGACCGAACGCGAGGTGGCGTGGCGGCTGGAAGTCGCCCTGCGTGACCATGGCGCGGATGCCCCTGCTTTTCCAATTATTGTGGCGGCGGGACGCAATGCGGCGATCCCGCACCATCAGGCGGGCGATACACCGCTCGGCATAGGGCAGCCCATTATTATTGATCTGGGCGCACGGCTAGCGGGCTACCACGCTGATCTGACACGGACTATCGTACTGGGTGAGCCAGATGACACCTTCCAGCAGGTCTACGCGACGGTCTTAGCGGCCCAGCAAGCGGCCATTGCCCAAGTCCAAGTGGGGATGACGGGCCAGCAGGTAGATGAGATCGCACGGGCGGTGCTAGCAGCGGCGGCACTGGATGACTACTTTGAGCATGGGTTAGGGCACGGAGTTGGCTTGGACATCCACGAGGAGCCACATTTGGGGCGCACCGCCGAGCGGAGCTTGCAGGCAGGCATGGTCTTTTCGATTGAGCCGGGTGTGTATCTACCGGAGTGGGGTGGTATCCGGATTGAAGATTTGGTGCTGCTCGGCGCGGAAGGCGGGCAGGTGCTGTCGCACGCGCCCAAGTAGCGGTATGAACCGTATGGTAATGAGGAGTAACCCGTGGACGAGACAGTGTTGATTACCGGCGGCTGTGGCTTCATCGGCAGCAACCTTGCCGCCTATCTCTTGGAACAGGGTGTGCGCGTGCGCGTGTTCGATAGTCTCGCCCGCTCTGGCAGTGAACGCAATGCGGCGTGGCTTGCTAGCCTCAACCACCCTCAGCTGGAGCTGGTGCAAGGCGATGTGCGTGACGGTGCGGCCGTTGCAGCGGCGATGGCGGGCGTGCAGACGGTGGTGCATCTGGCAGCGCAGGTCGCCGTAACCCGCTCGGTGCAGCAGCCGCGCTACGATTTCGAGGTGAATGCGCTGGGTACATTGAATGTGCTGGAAGCGGCCCGCAGCATGTCCACCCCGCCCCTGATAATCTACACCTCCACCAACAAGGTCTACGGCGATACGCGCCAGATTGTGATTGAGGAGACCGACACGCGCTATATTTATGCAGATCGGCGGGCCGGTATTGATGAGAACCTGCCCCTCGATTTCCACTCACCGTATGGCTGCTCGAAGGGCAGTGCCGATCAGTATGTGTTGGATTACGCCCGCATCTACGGGGTGCCGGGCGTGGTGCTCCGCATGTCGTGCATCTATGGGCCGCACCAGTTCGGCAATGAGGATCAGGGCTGGGTGGCTCACTTCCTGATCCGTGCGCTGGCAGCACAGCCGATTACCATTTATGGCAACGGCAAGCAGGTACGCGATCTGCTGTATGTGGATGACCTGCTGCGCCTGTTCTGGACGATCCACCGTAATCCAACGGGAGCTGTGGGGCATGCCTTCAACATTGGCGGGGGAGCCGAGCGCACGATCTCGATCTGGCGCGAATTTGCGCCGCTGATTGAACAGTATACCCACGCCGAGCTGAGCGTGAGTTATGGCGAGTGGCGACCGGGCGATCAGCGTGTGTATATCTCGGATATTGGCAAAGCGCAGGCGGTGCTGGGCTGGCAGCCGCAGGTCAGCATCGCCGAGGGGGTTGAGCGGATGCAGGCGTGGCTACGGGCGCACCACCCTGATTTGGCGGGCTAGGGTGATCCACCCGCTGGGAGTTGCTCCCACCCTTACATCGGCATCGTGCTAGAGCGCAAGCCATCGTCGCCAATCCCCGTTCTCCTGTTGTGCTGCACTACGCCCCACACGCCCCAGATTGGCGCAATCCATCTGGCGCAGGTGCAGGCGAGCTGGAGTGATAAGGATCGGCGGCACAGGCGGCTCCGGCTAGCTGCCGCTGCTCCACTCGTGCATATTCCACGTAATCGGAGCCATCGGGTCAGGCTTCAGCCCGTTGAGGCGCGGGGTGTACATCACCGCTATGACACGCTGAAAGAGTGGGATGGCGGGTAGCTCTTGCGCGAAGAGCTGCTGATGACGGATGTAATACTCGCGCCGTTCCTCACGGCTGATCGAGGTGGTGGCACTGATAATCGCTTGGTTCGCATCACGCATGCACCACCCTGACAAGTTGCTGCCAGTGTAGTTGTTGATCACACCGGGAATTGCTGAACAACTCCACAGCTCGAAGCCACGCGGGTCGGGCGCGGCAATCCATGCAAATTGGGCTAGCTCGAAGTCGCGCCGGAACAGCGGCCCCTGTGGATTGAAAAGCTGCTGTGAGGTGGTCATCACAACGGAGACATTGATGCCAATATCGGCCATATCGTTCCGAAACTGCTCCGCAATCGCCGCCCGCACTGGCGAGTTCTCGGTGGATAGCACGGTCAAGCTGAAGGGTGCAAAACCATCCGGTTTACCGTCGCTGTCGTGGTCAATGCCAATCTCGCGGAAGCCATCGTTGTCGCTATCAATCACATTGGCTTGCGTCAGCAATTCGCGGGCATAGTCGGGGCTGTAGCTGTAGGTAATCAAGTCATTCGGGTTGGCTGCGGCCCAGTGTTCCGGTACAATCCAACTGTGTAGGATCGGCACGCTGCCAGCATAGAGCGTGTCAATCATTGCCTGCCGATTGATGGCATGGGCGATGGCCCGGCGCACACCCACGTTTTGCAACAGTTTGAATTCGAGGTTGAAATCTAGATGCTCCCAGATCGGGGATGCGCTGTAGGCTATCTGCACAGCATCGGACTGGGTGGCTGTCGCAAGCAGGTGGAACTGGTCAGCATCAAGGTTCTCAAGGATTGCGAGATCAAGGCTCCCGCGCAGTAGTTCGTCACGCAATATGGCCACCGATTGTTCGGAGACAAACGCGAGTGTATCGGGAGCGGGCAGGGGGCCCGCGTAGTAGGGGTTACGCGAGAGGCGGATCACGTCTTGATCGCGGCGGTCAATCTGGTAGGGGCCATAGCCAACCGGCATTGCCGCAAATTCGCTGTTGAGGAGGTCGGTGGGCGAGATTTCGCGCAGAAGATGGGCGGGCAGGGGTGTCCAAACCGTGCGCCCAAGATCGGAGGTAGCTACATCGAGCACGCCATCAAGGCTTGGTTGGGCGGCGATCAGGCTGGTGAGATCAGTCAGTTCGGGCTTGAGGAAGGCGCGGGTGGTATGGGCATCTACTTCTTGGTAATCCTCTAGCAGTTGGATGCGCTGATTGGCTTCTTCACCGAGCGCGATTTGCTGGGCCAATTGGTAGGCAAATACCGAATCGGCGGCGGTGACAGGCACACCATCAGACCATGTGAGCGCACGGTTCCAGCGGTAGGTGATTACGATCTGCTGGGCGGTGGCGGTGCGGCTAGTTGGCTCAGTCACGATCAGGTCATTCACATCGAGGTAGACTTCACGGCTCCGGATTTGAATATCGCCATTCTTAAGGCTGGGCAAGCGTTCGAGCACGCCGGTGGTGGTGAAGGTGTAGTTGAGCGGGAGCAGAGGCGCGGGGAACAGTAGCTCGCTGATCGGGGCCGTGAGGCGTTCATCGGCGGCGGTAGCGTGGTAGGGCAGCAGGTCGCTTGGCTCACTCTGGATGCCAATTCGTAGGGTGCTAGTCTGGGTCAGGGCATTGCTCGCTGTGGCTGTTGAAGTGGCAGTTGTGGCGAGGTCAGGTGGGATGGGGGAGGCACTGGGCGGGCTTGCGGTGCGCTCTGCCGTAGTTGCCAGATCAGGGTCAGCCCTAGCTGGTGCGGGGGCTGGGGTTGTGCCGCCAAAGGCGGGCAGAGCCGTCGGCTGCGGGCTTGCCGTCGGGCGGGGTGTGGTGGTAGGCAGTGCGCCGATGGGGGTGGGTGGTTCTACGCCGCCCTCCAGTTGCACACAGCCGCCCAAGCTCAATGCGAGCACGAGGAGCACCACCCACAGCCGATAGCAGCAGCGCATTGCCCTGAAGGTATGGTATTTCACCGTGCGCTACTCCCGTGCGGATCAGGGCCCAACAGATCGCTGAGGGCAGGGATTCCCGCTGCCGTGCTGGCCATGTGGACTGCACGGCGCACCGCCTCCGCCAGCACTTCTGTGGCCAGTGCGCCAAGGATCGCAAGGTGCGGCGCGGGGTGGCTGCCAGTTGCCAACGCAAACACCGTGTCCCCATCAAGTGGGGTGTGGATTGGGCGGATGGTGTGGGCCAGCCCAGCGTGAGCCATCTGGGCGAGCTTCTGCGTTTCGGCTTTGGACAGGCGGGCAGTAGTTGCCACCACGGCGAGGGTGGTATTGCTCGGAGTTGGCGGCGGATCGCCGCGCCAGCCGGCGAATTGGGCTTGTAGTTCGGCTTGGCGCAGCAGGTGCAAGATTGGTACGAAGCGGTTGTCAAGTGGCGAACGCACCCCAGCAAGGATTGTATCGCCGGTGTAGACTTCGCCAAACGCATTGCACACTACCAACGCGCCAATTACTGTGCCATCGGCAAGCGTTTCGCTCCATGTGCCTACGCCGCTCTTGGTGGCATAATCGGCTCCGAGGGCCTTGCCAACTGTCGCGCCCATGCCTACCCCGACGTTGCCTTCGGCGGGGGGAGCCGCGCTCGCGGCGGCACAAGCGGCATAGCCCATAGCTGCATCGGCCCACCGATCCGCTTGTCCAATCGCCAGATCGTAGATCACCGCGGCGGGTACAATCGGAACGATGCCAGCTGGCGTAGCAAAGCCAATGCCCTGTTCGCGCAGCCACGCCATGGCACCCGTTGCCGCTGCCAAGCCGTAGGCACTCCCGCCACATAGCATCAGCGCGTGAACTTCGCTGACGGCAGCCACCGGACTGAGCAGATCGGTTTCGCGGGTTCCGGGCCCACCGCCGCGTACATCCACTGCCCCTGTCGTGTTCGGCGGGGGCAAAATGACGGTGCAGCCGGTCAAGGCAGTGGCATCGTGGGCATGCCCAACTCGAATGCCGGGCACATCTGTGAGACTGTGTGGTGGGGTTTTGAGGGTCGCTATCATAGTGGTTAACGCGGTTAACGACGGGTATCAATCATTTGCTGGGTTTCCGGCGGGCGGGTGCGGCGCACTGGTTCCGGGGCATAGCCGGGCATGCTATGTAAAATGATCGTATTCCCATCGTAGCCGCAATAGGGGCACACGCTCCACGTCAAGTCTACCACCCGTTGGCACGAGGCACAGTTGCGGCGCAGTGTGGTGTGGCAGTAGGGGCATAGCAGGAAGTCAGCTTCGATAGGGCGGTGACAGGCGGGGCAG
>CALCJV010000153.1 GCA_937967405.1 uncultured Chloroflexales bacterium
GCCGTCAGGGCAATGATGCGCGGCTGGCGCGGCAGATCGGCATTGCGCCGGATGCGGAGCGTAGTCTCAATCCCTTCCATCACGGGCATCTGAATATCCATGAGAATCACGTCGAATTGGGCGTGATTGAGCAGCTCCAGCACCTCAACCCCATTCTCAGCCACCTGCGCGGTGTAGCCGAGCTTTTCGAGCATCTTCAGCGCAACTTTCTGGTTGACGAGATTATCTTCGGCGAGCAGAATCTGAAGCGGCATCTGCGTGCCCATCTGCCGATCTATGCTTGGGCGGCGGAAGCGCGTCTGCTGTTCAGGGGCGACGTGGTTGAACACGGCGCGAATGCCTTCGTAGAGTTGAGTGGCCTTGATCGGGCGGGTCAAGATGCCCGCGAACAACGCAAGGCTTTCCACATCGAGTTGGTAGCCAAGCGAACTCAGCAGGATCAGGGGCAGCGTAAACAGGCGTGCATCGGCGCGGATTTCCATCGCTAGCTGCAAGCCATCCATTTCCGGCATATGCAGATCAATAATGGCCAGATCGTAGTCCTTGACGTGTTGTAAATGATTGAGAGCCGCCACGCCAGAACTGAGGGCGTAGGGCTGCATACCCCAATAGCGGGCAATATCATACAGGGCGGTGCGGCTCGTTTCGTTATCATCCACGATCAGCAAGCGCAAGCCGCGCAACTCTGGCTGATTGGGCTGAATGCTTTCCGGAATCATCCCGCCAACACTACACGCTTGAAAGGTGAAGTGAAACACGGAACCTTCGCCCACGACACTCTCGGCCCATGCCGTGCCGCCCATCATCGTTGCCAGACGTTTGCTGATGGCTAGCCCTAGCCCCGTGCCCCCGTAGAGCCGGGACATCGAGGAGTCGCCTTGAGTAAAGGGGCGAAAGAGTTGGCTGAGACGATCTGGCGGGATACCGATGCCGGTATCGTGAACTGCAATCTCAATCATATACGCAGCGGCTTCATCATCCTGCCATGCCCCAATGACTTGATCGGTATGGGCGACCTCCTGATCGAGTGGGGTTGCGGTCACGCGCACAGCAACTTCGCCTGTACGTGTGAATTTGACGGCATTACTGAGCAAATTGAGCAGGATTTGCTGCACGCGCTTGGCATCACCGAGCACCATCGCGGGAGTCTGATCATCAATGTGATAGGAGAGGTCGAGCCGTTTGGCAGCCGCTTGGGCCGCCACCTGATCGAGGGCTTCTTCGATACATTCGTGAATGACAAACGGGCGTAGCTCTAGCTCAAGCCGCCCCGATTCGATCTTCGAGAAATCGAGCAGATCGCTGATCAGATTGAGCAACGTATCACTGCTGTTGCGGATTGTTTCAACATAATCACGCTGCTCGGCAGTCAGGCTGGTGTCGAGCAGCAGCGAAGTCATGCCCATGATCGCATTGAGTGGCGTGCGAATCTCATGGCTGGTATTCGCAAGGAACTCCGATTTGGCCCGTGAAGCCGCCTCAGCGGTCTCTTTAGCCGCTAGTAATTCGGCTTCGTTCTGTTCGCGCTCACTCCGCATGGCGTAGGTGCGCTGCTCAAGGTGCACCACGCGCAGGGCAAGCTGCACCTGCGCGAGCAGCATTTCCGGCACAAGCGGCAGAGGCAGGAGCGCATCAGCATCGCTAGCGTGAACGGGCAGCGGGCCGGCTCCGTGCAGCAACAGCAAGAAGCACAAGGCTGGATTGGAGCGCGTCTGCTTCAGCTGAAGAGCTTCAGCAAGCAGGGACGAACGGCTATCGATAAGCAAAACCATCGCCATCGGGGCGTGGCACTGGGCCGCTAATTCGGCTGCCGTCGTTACACGAACAACGGTATCGAAGGCTGTCGTGAGCACACCTGCGAGGGTATCGTAGAGGTCCTCATCAGTGACGGCAACGATAATTTGACTGTGCTGGGTAAGATTGTGCATGGTGTTTCATATGTGCATGATGGCTGTTCATTCTTTCTTATTGTACCATCGTATGCCCCGCGTTTCAATCAAGGCTCCTGTGCGGTGATCTGCGGGTCGGCGGATGATCGCATTGCCTGCCCAAACTCCGTATAATGCAGAGCAAGAACACGAATCACGCGAGAATCGCGCAAAGGAGAACTACTATGTTAGAACAAGCGCAACACATTGCCCCTGAATTGATCCGCCTACGCCGCGACATTCATGCCCACCCCGAACTAGGCTTCCGCGAAACCCGCACCGCCCACTTGGTGGTGGAGATGCTACGTGAGATGGGTGGGCTGGAGATTACCACAGGCATCGCCAAAACGGGCGTGGTCGCTGATTTGGGCACGGGTGGGCGCACGCTGGCAATTCGGGCCGATATGGATGCCTTGCCCATTCGAGAGCAAACTAACGCGCCTTACGCCTCGACTAACGCAGGCGTGATGCATGCCTGCGGGCACGATGCCCACACGGCTATGCTGCTTGGCACGGCCCTGCTGCTGCGTGAGCGCATGGCGCAGGAAAACCTGAGTGGGCGTGTGCGCTTTCTGTTTCAGCCCTCTGAGGAGCAATCCGACGCGGAGCATAAAAGTGGCGGGCTACGGATGGTCGAGGAAGGTGCAATGCAGGGCGTAGATGCGATCATCGCGCTGCATGTGAACTCGATGCTCCCCGTTGGCAAGGTTGCGCTACAGGCGGGCTGGGTCACCGCATCCGTAGATGAATTTGAGGCATGGCTCACGGCGAGCGGCGGGCATGGAGCCTTTCCGCACGAAACACCCGATCCGATCTGGATGCTTGCGCCCGTGTTGACGGCCCTGCACGCGATCACCTCACGCCGCATTGATCCGCTGCTGCCGGCGGTCGTCTCGGTGGGGCAGGTGCATGGCGGCACAGCTTCAAACATCATCCCACCCGAAGTGTACCTGAATGGCACGCTGCGGAGCTTCGATCCGCAGGTGCGCGAGCAATTGATCCGTGAAGTTGAGCAGGCAGTCTCGGTGGTGCGGGTCTTTGGCGGCGATTATCGCCTTGCAATTACACGCGGCTATCCAGCTGGCTACAATGCCGAACAACCGACAGCATGGCTGGAGCAGGTGACTACCGATTTGCTCGGAGCGGATGCGCTTGTGTCAAAGAGCAGCTGCATGGGGGCAGAAGATTTTGCCTATATGTGTGAGCGTGCGCCCGGTGCTATAGCCATGATTGGCGCACAGATTGATGATGGGGTGCGCCGCCCGCATCACGCCCCCAATTTCGATATTGACGAGCGTGTGCTCCCACTCGGCACGGCAGTCCTTGCCGAGACTGCGCTCCGCTTCTTGCGCGGCGAGCTAGCATAGGGGCGTAGGCGGTGCGGCTGCTGTGCTGATGACCCCTCACAGCAGCTCTAGCGGCTGGAAGATCAGCGTGGCGTGCCACGGCCCATCATTCAGATTGCGCTGCACATGCCAGATTCCGGCTGTCGGAGCGGGGTTGCCCTGCGGAAAAACTTGGGTGAGCTGTACCCGCCCCTCAGTCAAGAGCAGCAACATCTCTTTGATCGGCGAGCCGTGACTGACAATCCCAATCACCCGTTGCTCACCCTGATCGAGGCTGTGCAGCAGCTCGCCCACCCGGGCCTGCACCTGCGCCACCGATTCGCGCACCGCATGCTCGGCGACAAGGCTGGTGAACGTAACCGGAATCTGTAAGGTAGCCACCAACACATCGGCGGTCTGATGGGTGCGGGCAAAGGGCGACACATACAGCTGCTCTAGCCCACGCTCGGCGAGGAACGCTGCCGCTTGGCGGGCTTCCTCACGCCCATGCGCCGTCAGGTCAGGGCCCGGCGGGGTGTGGTAATCAATCCGTTGGCTGCGGTCAGGGGCAGCGTGGCGAATAAGATAAATGTCCGTTAGCACCCATGCTCCTTCCCGCTTCGGGGTACAGGTATCCCCAGCCATAGTGGCATGCAAGCTGATCCAGTGTGCCTGCGCTACTCGATGCTGATTGGCTTGCCAAAAGCATCGGTCTGCACCTCGACGCGCTGCCCCTCGCGCAGGGATTCCCATTGGGCTTGGCTCACTTCCAATTCGTAACGGCGGCGGTTGCCATCCTCTAACACCACGATGTACTGCTCAGTACGTGCACCCGCCCGCTGGTTGTCGCGCAGGTCTAGGGTAGGCCACTCGGCTTGCCGATTCGTGCCACCCACACGCCGCGTCGTCACCACGCGCCAGCGATCTATCTCATAGGTGTAGGAAGTCCGCATAATCGGCACCGATTGATAGATCGGCTCCTTATAGGTTTCGCTGCGGGTGCGCGTTTCATAAACTGGGCGATCACACAGCACCTCTTCAAAGAAGCCATTGCCCAGATCACGTTGCCCACACGGATACTTCTCCGTACCCACCCGCACCCGTTCCGGAACGTTGCGCGTGCGGGTTTCGTAGCCCGTCAAGACCTGATTGTAGCCATAGACGGCTTGGCGTTCACTGATGCGTCGCCCGCCGGGCGGAATCTCCCAGCCCTCTTCTATAACGGTCTGCAACTCCTCAATCGCAATCGTGCGCTCCCAGCGATAGCCCGTCACGGCCATTTCGCTGCTGCGGGGCCACAGCAGCCACGCCCCCAGCCCCACGAAGAATAGCAACAGCACGGCCGCGATGGCCACCAGTGAGCCAAGCCCGCCCGATTTGGATGGCGGCGGCGGCGCAAGGGCGGGGGTCGGTTTGGGAGCTTTGGCCGAGCGCGGCACGTTCTCAAGGGTATACGTCTGTTCGGCTTGATGCTGGTTCGAATCGGCTTTGGATGCGCCACACTGGCGGCACTGCTCGGCAGTAGCAACATTGCTGGTGCCACAGAAGGCACACAGCCAATCTACGCCAGCCCTAGCCCGTTGGAGCAGCGCGGCATCCAGCACCTCGTCGGCTTCTTCAGGCAGATAGAAGCGCACCTCTTTATCACGCACATGCCCACACGCGGGGCAGGCGATGTCGCGCCCGCGAATCCCCTGCGATCCACAGTAGCGGCAATCCCAGCGGCCTTCGCGCACGGCCGGCTTTTTGGGCCCGGGTTCGGGCTTAGCGGCGGACGTAGCTGGGGCGGACGTGGGCGCAGCGGGCGTAGCTGGGGCGGACGTGGGCGCAGCGGGCGTTACCTGTAGAGCCGCTACGGCCTGCTTGCCGGCTGCCGTCTGCGGATTGATCGCCACTACCCGCTCGTAGGCTTGGGTGCGGCGGGTGGGGTCGGGGGTCGTTTCAGCGAGCAGCAGCCACGCGGCTTGGTTGTTCGGCTCGGTGTAGAGGACCCGTTCAATCAGGCTGATCGCCTGCTCGGTTTGGCCTTTGGTGCGGGCTGTACGGGCCATCTCCAAAAACATCTCGGCATTGCTCACCCGGTTCCTCTTTCTGCTGCTTGGGGCAGCCCCCGTGCTCCAGATTGTTTCACGATGATGACACCCGATTACGCACGTTCTCCTGCATTATACAACGCTTGCGTGGAGTCGAATAGCCTCCCCGCACAGAAATCGAGACCCCTTGCTGACACAAGGTCGAACAAATATCCTAAAATTATTGACGCTAACGAGCATGTGGGGCCCACACTGCCCCCGTGCCTATCCCACATGCACCTGATCTGAATGCGTGGCGCGTGTGGGATAGTGTGGGATAATGTGGGATACGTCAGGCAGATTGTGTAAAATGAACGTAGGCAGTTCAGGCGGCCCTGCAACTAGACCGCCTGCCCGAACGTCATAATATGAAGGAAAGCGCAAGTCGCTCTATCCCTTTGCAATCGCAGCGTGTCGAATCACAAACAGCATAACAAGGAGTACAGCATGGTACAACAGCTTCAAACAATGGTCGGACAAAGCGTAGATGTGATGACCAATCCGAATGAGATAACCTTTGAACGCTATGAGCGGCACGGCAGCCTACGCGAAGCCGCGATTTACATTGGCTTAGCGGCGGTGGTGGCGGGTCTGTTCAGTTTAGGCGGCGGCGCACTGGGCTTTGTCGGTGGGGTGATCAATGCCCTGATTGGCTTCTTCCTGTTTACGTGGCTGGTCTACGTGATTGGTAAGGGGCAAGGCGGCACGGGAACCTTCGATAAAGTCGCCTACACCTTTGCGCTGTTCATCGCCCCACTCACGATCATTGGTGGCCTGCTCGGCATTGTGGCCGCCATCCCCATCATCAATCTGCTCGTGCCGATTTTGGGGCTGGTACTCCTTGCGGTGCAAGCCGTGTTTGCCTTTATTGCCGTGCGCTCTAGCATGAACATCACCGACAAGCGTACTGCACTGATCACGCTTGGTGGAGCCGTGATCGCCACATTCATTGTGCAGCTGATCGTTGCCATGATCATCTAGCCCTCGTCCT
>CALCJV010000154.1 GCA_937967405.1 uncultured Chloroflexales bacterium
CAGATCACCACGTTCTCGGCTTCGCTGGCGGGGGTGGGGAAGATCGATGGGAACTGGTATACCCGTTCAATCAGGGCGCGATCAAAGTAGAGATATTGTTGACAGAATGGGCGATAGAGTGATGTACGGATATACGCCGCATTGAACTCAATGTAAGTCATCCGTTGCAAACGAGCTTTCAAACTTTCGCTCCACTTGATGCGCTTGTCATCATACAGCACAAAATCATCTACCCGTGCGGTTTGGTCGGCCCGCCGTTTCCAACGGTCTACCTCGCTGTTGTAGGTTTCGATCAGCCGCTGAATATTGCGACGTAGCACGACGGGCTGATAGTTGTATGCCCACGTATCCCGGCAGGTGGCTACACCGCGTCCATACAGCCCGAAGATCGCTTGTGCCTCGGCAAACGCCCCCGCTTTGGCCACTTTGCTGCCGATGGGCAGGAAGCTCTCGAAGTCGGCTGCCAGCCCTTGAGTGAGCCATGTGTGGCGCGCATCGGGGGTAATCGGCTGCCACATAACATTGGCAACACTGCCGGTGCTGGTCAGCCACGCGAGCTTCTCGTTCGCTGTCCAGAACTCTGGCACGCGGTAGTAGAAGATTGTACACGGCGGACGGGGCGCGTCCTCATCGGCGGCGCGGCGGCGTACCGCAAGCGTGATGCCAACCCCAACTTGGATGCCAAACACATTGTGGGTTGTGCCGGAGAGCTTCGGGTTCTGGCGCACATTGCCGTGCAGGTCAAGGTGGTAGATCGTGGTGAACTCTTGGGCTAGATAGCGGCGCATGCCATCGAAGGCAAAGCCATCAATGAAGCCATTGTTGGTGACAAAGCAGACGATGCCGTCCGTGCCACGCAGCCGGTCGGTTGCCCAGCGCCAGAAGCGCACATACATATCATAGAGTTGGTTTTTCAGCGTTGCCTGCGAAGCCTGTGAGTAGGTCTCGCGGATGCGCTGGTCTACGACGGGATAGGTGCGGTTCTTGTTGTTGTCGTTTTCGTTCAGCTGGCCCACATTGTAGGGCGGGTTGCCGATAATCACGGTCAGCTCGGCGGCGGTTTCGCGCTGGATGCGGGCCGTGTTCTCTTCGGCAAACAGCCCCAACTGCTGCTGGCGGCCCTCATACAGGTCGAGCGTATCCACAAAACACAGCCCAGCAAACTCCTGATAGGTTCCGCTCAGCTCGCGGTAGGTCTGCTCGATATTCTGGGATGCGATATAGTAGGGCAGCAGCATCACCTCATTCGCAAACAGATCACGCGCGTATTTGGCGGGCAAGGCGGCGCGGTTGGTGGCGTGCAGGTGTTCGAGCAGGCTGACGATGAAGTTGCCCGTGCCGGTGCACGGATCAAGCACGCGCACGCCGGGCGTGGCCAGCTGGCAGCCAAACTGCTGCTGCAAGACATGCTCAACGCTGGCCCACATAAAGCGCACAATCGCTTGGGGCGTATAGACAATCCCGTGCGTATCGGCTTGCTCGCGGGAGTAGCCCTGAAAGAAGCGTTCGTAGACGGTATTGAGGAACTCCTGCTTGGCGTGCCGGTCGGTGATGGTGGTGGCGGCGGCTTCAATCGCGGCATAGAACGGGTCAAGCTGCTTGAGGTACGCATCGCGCCCGCCCATGCGCCGCGTGAGCTTCGTGACGACGCGCTCGATCTGCTCGGCAATCGCGTTTTGGTGGGTGAAGTCCGAACGTTTGAAGACGGTGCGAAAGAGCCGCTCGGTGAGGATGTGCTGCACCAGCATCTTCTCAACCGCATCCTCGCTGAGGTTGGGATTGATGGCCGTGCGACACTGGGCGAGAAAGGACTGGAAGGCAGCCTCGAATGCACCGCTGGGGTGGGTGCGCTCCTGCTCGATGAGCTGTTCCAGCCCGCCCGCCAGCTCCGGCACGCGCTGCTGGAACGCGGCCACGGCCTGCTCGAAGCTCTCGATCTGCGGGTCGGTGTAGGTAAAAAAGGTCTCAAGCAGAGCGGTGAGCTGGGTGCGGTCGGTCACATCATAGCGGCCGCAGCGCGAGCCATTCTGGTAGAGAATGGCGGTGCGGGTATCCTCAAAGATGGTGTTGCGGAGCGGGTAGCCCAAGCTCGCCTTCTGGACAATCTCGGTTTCGAGGTCGTCATCCTGATCTTTGGCTTCCCAGAAGCCACGCGGGATTTTGAAGGCATCCAGCAAGGCCCCGTCAATTCGGCGGCGGTTGCCCACGCCATACTCGTGCTGAAACGTCCACGCGCCCTCGCTGCGTTCGCGGCCAAGCGTGGTGAGCAGGGTGGCGAAGGCATCGCGCAGGGCGGTCTCTTTGGTGGCTCCCGTGGCCGACAGCTCGGCAAGGCGGGCATAATAGGCGGCGATAGCGGTATCGCGGGCTTGCTTGTAGCGGCGGGTTGTGTTCATTGGGTTGGCTCCATTGCAACGCAGAGGGCTAATCATAGCGACAAGTATAGCATAGGTGACAGGTGACAGGTGTCAGGGGTCAGGGGTCAGGTGTTAGGTGTTAGGGCAGCAAGGCAAACCACGAAGGGCACGAAGGGGGGCGCGGCTGATTGGCCGCGCCCCCTGTCGTCCCCCCGCGAACGAGCCTGTTATCCGTGTGGGCCGATGCTATTCCACCGCCCGCACGACGAAGGGCAGGTACACGCGCACCGTGCCCGCCGGGGCGATACTCTCCGG
>CALCJV010000155.1 GCA_937967405.1 uncultured Chloroflexales bacterium
CGGCTGAGTTGCTCGTGTTCTATCGCTAGCGCGATCAAGCGAGCCGCCGTCTCAAATTGGCTACAGTCGTGGCCGCGCAGTGGCTCTGCATCGGTCGTCCAGCAGCGCAGTTCACCTGCCACCACCTCATCCTTGAGCACAATGCGAAACGACTCACAGCATGCTACCGCTTCTAGGGATAGCCTTGCGGCCGACGTGAGCGGCGGCTGGATTGGTAATGCGGACTGGGGGAGCGAGCTGAACAGGGGGATGCTCGGCGGGATCAACCGCGGCATCGTCGCGGCCGGCTGCTGCTTGGCTGGGGGGTAGAGATAGACATGGATGCGTCGCTGCGGGTGTTGGTGTTCAAGGCTTGCAACAACACGAGTGATAATCTCGCTAAGCGGTTGCCCGCGTGCAATCTGCTCCAATATCTCGTGCTGATCTAGCTCAAACTGATGCGCGAGAGCTTGGCGCGTTTGATCGCGCTGCATCGAGACGTAGTGGGTGATCTGGCCTTGCTCGTTGCGGAGGGCCGAGATTGACCACTCGACATAATAAGGGGTTCCGTCCTTGCGATAGTTGATCGTCTGGCCCTCGAAGTTCTCGCCGCGAGCGAGCTTCGCCCGCAGTTCATTCAACATTTGGCGGTCGGTGCGGGGGCCTTGTAGGATGCGCGGGGTTTTGCCGAGCACCTCCTCAGCGGTGTAGCCGGTCATGTGGCTGAAGGCGGCATTGACGAACAGGATGCGGGGTCCCGGCAGATCCAGTTCGGCATCTGTGATCACGACAGCATCAAAGGAGTGCTCGATGGCTTTGATCAGCAGGCGCACCTGCTCCTCTTGGGCGCGTGTTTGGGTTATATCTTGCCCCAGTGCATAGACCATCTGTGTATCGGCGTGGTAGGTGGCGTGCCAGCGCACCCAGCGATACGATCCATCGTGGTGGCGGATACGCGCTTCCCACTCACGCAGCATGCCGTACTTGTGTAAATCTTGCCACGCCTGCTGATTGTGGGTCTTCTCATCTGGGTGCAGCAAGTCGCGCATGCGCGTATTGTGCAGTTGCTCGGGCGCATAGCCCAGAATACGCTGCCATGCTGGGTTGGTTTGGCGGATCATACCGGTGTCCACAGTGATCACCGCCAGCAGATTGGGCGAGATCGTGAACATCTGGTCGCGCTCACGGATCGCCTGCCAATGCTCAGTCACATCGCGGGCATGCACCACAATGCCCTGTACTTCGGGGTGATCGAGCATGTTCTTCGAATGGGCTTCCAGTACCCGCCAGCTCCCGTTGCGGTGGCGGAGCCGAAAGACTACATAACGGCCGGGCTGCTTCCATTCGGTGTAGGCGTGGTAGCCAGCCTGCACCTCCGCCAGATCATCGGGGTGCAGATAATCGGTGCTTTGCCGCCCGATCATCTCTTCGGGTTTGTAACCAAGAATCTGTTCGACCGATGGGCTGACATAACGCACCACACCGTGCGCGTCATTGATTGAAATGATCTCAGTGGAGTGCTGCACCACTGCCGCAAGCACATCAGCGGAGATGGTAAGCGGTGGGGCAAGCATAGCAGGGAGGAGGGGCTGTGCTTGGGCATTGGTGACCTCAACGGAGGTGTGGTCAGTTCGTCGCGCATCAGGGAGCGGCTCGCTGTAGCTCGATGCAAATGTGGAATCTATACCACATTCAATGGGGGATATACGCGACTGCATGGTGGTCTTCTTTCTTCTGCTGAACTCTCCTTAGTATGTTCGGGGATAGGTCTGTCAAGAGTCAATACAGCAACTATGCTTGTTTTCTTTTGCCATTTTTACTAAAAAGAATATGGACTATCTGCACTAATCATAGCATACTCACCCGTGCATTTCCATTGCAAAAGCCGTAAGATTCATTGTGAGTTTCTTCCCGATTCATTTTCTTTTGCTTCCCAAACCATTTTCCAGAGGAAAAGCTCCTGTTTCAAAGCAGAAGCTGCGGCGGTTTGTCGGGCGGCGCGAGTTCTGGTATACTCCCCAGTGAACATGTGTGTTTGTGAAGGAGAATCACACAAATTATGCTGGAACTACTCTATCTTGATCCGCGTGCGCTTGAGGCTGACCCCAACGGCGTGCGTGAGGACACCGGCGATATTGCTGGGCTAGCCGCCACCATTGCCGAGCAGGGCTTGCTGCAACCGCTCGGCGTGGTGCAGCTCGGCACTGGGCGGTATCGGGTGGTGTATGGCAACCGGCGGCGGGCAGCGGCCGTGCAGCTCGGCTTGGAACGAGTGCCGTGCATCTTGCTGGCCGCGGATGACCCCGATCTCTTGCTGCGCCAACTCACCGAGAATGTGCAACGCCAAGACTTGAATGATATGGAAAAGGCGCGGGCTTTTGCACGGCTCCGATCACGCCTTGCTGAGATCGGCGAACGGCGCAGCGACACCGATCTGGATGAAGCCGTCGGCGCAGAAGTGGGCCTAACGGGCCGTACTGTGCGGCGTTATCTCGGCTTGCTGGAGCTACCGGATGAAGTGCAACAGCTGATCCGGCGGGGTGAATTGACGGTGACACAGGCCCAACACCTGCGGCGTATTCCCAACAAACGCACCCTGATTGAGCTAGCCCACGCCGCCGCTGAAGAAGGCATGTCTGCCGCCGAGCTAGGCCGCCTCGCCAACTACTTCATCGCCAATCCAAGCCTGACGCTGGAGACCGCGCTGCAAGCCCTAGAGCAGGGCATGCAGTTGCGCGACAAGCCCACCCCCGATGTGCAGATCAGTGGTGGGCCTTTGCCCAAGCTTAGTGCGGGCAATGTGTCTAGATTGGATGCGGATGACGAGGATGTCTGGGAAGACCAGCCCGATGCCGTAGACGCAGAGGATAGAGCCTATTTGCAGGCGGAGGATGAGACCCTCGAAAACCGCCCGCAGAACAAGGCGCGGGTCTTTCGCATTCGTTCGCTAGACCAGATGGTGGATGAGACGGATCGACTTGCGCGGGCGTATGCCGAAGGTGATCTGCACAAGTGGGTCAAGAGTGATACCAGTGCGCCGTTCAAGGTGCGCCTGCTGATGCGCCAA
>CALCJV010000156.1 GCA_937967405.1 uncultured Chloroflexales bacterium
GCAGGCTCGCCAGCGTAGCTTGCAGTTCGGCGGTGCGCTCAGCCACTTGCTGTTCGAGGCTTGCCTTCAGTGCCAGCAATTCGGTGTTGCTACCGCGCAGGCTGGTAACGAGGAGGTGGTGCAGATTGCTGAACTGCCACAAGAGGAACATGGTTCCCACAAAGACAATACACGTTGAAATGATTGGGTTCATTAAGGCCGAATCAGACTGCCATTGCAGCACGGCGATGTAGCCTATAATACCCACCCCGATAGCAACAGTGGTAATTGTCAGCCGGCGAAAACTATGACTAGAGATGTAGGGTAAGGAGAGAACTGTCGCAGCAATAAGCAACGACACCACAAACATCCAGTTCGCTGGAGCTACATTGCGAGCAGTCTCGATTGCTGCTAAAAGCAACATGAGACTACTGAATATCAGACTAGCAAGGTATAAGCGATTGTGCTGCAACAGCCACCAGAGCAACGCGGTGAACACAAGAAATACAGTGCTAGTTATCACTTCAATGCTGTCCCAAGGCGCAGAAAAAATAAATTTTCCTAGTATACTTGAGCTTGTTCCTAACGCCACCGCAATCGTGATGACGATTAACATACCGCGAAACTGCCGATGGAGATAGGCCTGTTCATCAGACAGACTAGCAATACTCATGGATGCTCTCCTAGCGAGTTCACGCCAACGGCAAAGCCGTGCAGCGTGCGATTGGCACTGATAATTTGTACCAGCGATGTACTGGTACTTTTTTATCGTACCACATCGAGCGCACGTTGGGGGAGCAGGCAATAGCTGGCACAAGGCGCACTGCTCAGCCGCACAGCCGCGCATAGAGGGCCTGATGCTGGGCGGCGATCTGGGGCCATGTGAAGTGCGCGGCAAGCTGCTGGGCCGCGTGGCCAAGCTGGGCCCGAAGCGCAGCGTCGTTCAGGACACGGCGCAGCGCGTGAGCCAGCGCGGCGGAGTCGTGTGGCGCAACCAGCAAGACATTCTGCCCATCCAGCAGGCGCGGAAAGTCAGGGGCTATGTCGGCAGACACGGGTGGAGCAGTGGGGTGGGTGGTAACAATCGGCTGGCCGTGGGCAAGGGCGGCGAGCAGGCTGCCACTGCGAAACGAGGCTCCGGCGGCAAAGGGCAACGCCACAACATCGGCCGCGAGCAGGTGGGCCGAAACGTGCGGCGGTGCGACGTGGCCAGTGGTGATGATCTGCCGCCCGCTCGCCTGCAAGGCCTGTAGCCGCACCTGTAGCTGCGCGGCAAAGGCGGGGTGCTGCGGATCGGGCGTACCACCAATGATGAGCAGCGCAGCATCGGGGAGCAGGGATACAGCATCGAGCAGGGTAGCAAGGCCTTTAGCGGGACTAGCCAAGCCAAAGTAGGCGATCACGGGGGTGTGCGCCGCAAGGCCCCACTGTGCCCGCCACGCTTCGCGCTGGTAGGCGGGCGGCGGCGCAACAGCAATATTCGTCCCGATGGGAATGATTGCGGGCGGCGATGCAGGTGCAGGGCGCAACTGGCGGAGCGCGGCGGCATCGGCGGGGTTAGTGGCGAGTACGGC
Organism: uncultured Chloroflexales bacterium; assembly: GCA_937967405.1. GTDB lineage: Bacteria > Chloroflexota > Chloroflexia > Chloroflexales > Chloroflexaceae > JAAUTZ01. Next base: position 1,554 of record CALCJV010000156.1, read on the forward strand.
GGTGGCATCCTGCACGAGCCGCCGCGTGACCCACTGGCGCATGCCGAGCCAGTGCGCTTTGGGGAACAGGTACGGCTCAAGCAGATCGTGCATAGTGACACACACTGGAAGCGTGAACGGCAGAGCTTGAAGGCGACGCGGCAGCAGGTTGATCGCCGGATGCATGCCATACGCGCCAGTCTGGTATTGGATGTGCAATGCATCAGGGGCGAGAGCGGCCACCGCCGCCAACACTTCACGCCAGCTGGGCCAGCCCCAGCCGGCGTGCACGCGCCACACATGCCCAGCTTGTGCCGTCAAGGGGGCGTGGGGCGCGGCCGGTGCGCCCGTAATGACTGAAACCCGCACGCCCTGCGCCGCCAAAGCCTGTGCCAGTTGGTCGGTATAGTCACCCACGCCGCCTACCTGCGGCGGGTATTCGCCACTGAGCAGGGCGACGTGCATCAGGTGCTGCGCCCCGGTAGCTGCTCGGCAACAGCGCGGATGCGGGCAAGGGCCGCGTAGGCTGGCTCGCTAGCGGCAACCGGAACCTGTGCCAGCTGCTGCAAGGCTTGCTCGTGGTGGTGCTGCGCGATCTCGGTGCAGTAGTCGTAGGCTCCGGCCGTGGTCAGAATCATCAGCATACGCTGGATCGCTTCGGGGTCGTTGTTATCGCTCAAGTAGCGAAAGACCAGTTCATCACGCTCACTGGAGTTGCCCAGCGCATACACTACAGGCAAGCTGAGCTTGCGACGGTAGAGATCGGCGGCGGCGGGCTTGCCCGTAATCGCCGGATCGCCCCAGATGCCGAGCAGGTCATCCTGCACCTGAAAGGCTAGCCCAATGCTACGCCCGAAGGCAAATAACGGCGCAGCCGCTTCAGCACTGATGCCCGCAACCAAGCCCCCCAAGCCGGCTGCGCCTGAAATCAAGGCGGCGGTTTTGCGCTCAATCATGGCGAGGTAATCATCGGCCGTGATCGAAAGATCGCCCTCGAAGCTCAAGTCAAGGTACTGCCCTTCGCAGACCCGCAGAATAGTTGCGTCGAAGCGGCGCAAAATATCCAGCACGGTGGCGGCGGGCACACCTACATCCGCGAGGCGTTGCACCGCGAGGTGGGCCAGCACGAACATGCCATCCCCAGCATTGATGCCCTGCGCGATACCCCAGTGGGCCCAGACGGTGGTGCGCCCACGCCGCGTATCGCTCTGATCTTGGATGTCATCGTGGATCAGCGAGAAATCGTGGATCAGCTGGATACCTGCTGCGAGCGGCAACGCCTGTGCCAGATCACCACCGCACGCCTGACAGGCCAGCAACGTAAGCTGCGGGCGCAGCAGCTTGCCGGGATCGGCGTGAGCGGGCTGTAGCTCTAGATCGCGCCAGCCGAGATGATACTCCTGCATGCCATAAAACTCAGCGACGCTCGCTTCATACGACGGGAAGCTCTCGCGCATCGCTGCCTGTATCTGGGCAATAATTGCTGCTTGTTGGTTCATATCTTCCCCAAAAAAGGGTCGCCTATCGTTTGTTTCGACAGAGTGAGAGTCCTCTCACTATGGTATCACGAAAACGGAAAGTAGCCCGCCGAGCGCACGCTTATTTCTACTGTAATCGAGCTGTAACGTTGCACGCTTGGAAACACACCCAAGCTACGTCCAATACTATGACGCAACGTATCACCATTGGTACAAGGATAGCACGATGCTGAAAACAATAAGCGCAAAACCCGTGAGGACAAAGAGGCAAGGAGCGCACGCGATGGAGTTGAATATGCGATTGCGATTTAACCCTACGAAGGATGGGCTAGTGAAGGTATTGGGGCCGCTCGAAACCGATATTATGCGGCTGATCTGGCAGGATCGGCGCAGCACCGTCAAGAAGGTGCATCGCAAACTCTCTCAGCAGCGCGAGATTGCCTATACTACAGTGATGACGACCATGAGCCGCCTTGCCGATAAGGGCGTGCTGGATCGCCAGCGCGACGGCTTGGCCTACGTCTATAGCCCAACTGTCACGGAGCAAGAGTTTGTTACGATGGTGGTGCAGCAGGTGCTCGATGGACTGCTGAGTGATTACAGCGACTTGGCGATAGACTACATGGTCGAGTACCTTGCCCGCCACAGTCCCGACAATTTGCACCGCCTGCACGAGCGAGTTGTGCAAGCGAGCGGCATCGTGTGCCCGTGTGCCGAGCAGCCGGCGGTTGCATCCTGAGCTGAACTGCGCGGGATGGGTAGACGTGGTACAATAACGGCGTGATGTGTGCTAAATGGAGCTACCCGCCAATGATTGTACTGGCTAGCACAACTGAACCCGCACGCGCTGCCCTTGCCCCCGATGCGCCTCTGCTCACGGGCGATGATCTGCTGGAACTGGGCGACATCGGCTCCTGCGAATTGCTTGAGGGGAGGTTGCACCCGATGACCCTACCCGGCGCAGAACACGGGCGCGTTGAGATTCGGCTTGGGCGGTATCTGGATGTGTTTGTTGAACAGCACCAACTCGGTTGGGTGGTGGGCGGTGAGACAGGCATCTACATCCGGCGTGACCCAGATACGGTGCGCGGCATGGATTTGGCCGTCATCTCCTCTCAGCGGGCCCCCGATGGATTGGGCACAGGCTACCTGACCGTTGCGCCAGAGCTAGTTGTCGAGATTCTCTCCCCCGCTGATCGTTGGCATACGATTGAAGCCAAGCTCAGCGACTAC
>CALCJV010000157.1 GCA_937967405.1 uncultured Chloroflexales bacterium
ACGGCCACCTCGCGGCTGCGCGTGGCATGCACAAACAGCCGCGCCAAAGGCGGCAGCTGTGCGCCGGTATGCAGCAGCACCTCGCTCAGATACGGCCTAAGCAGCAGGCTTTGCAAGCGTCGCCCGACCCACAACGCCCGCGCAAAGCTGCGTCGCCACGCCTGCGTGTAGCCCACCTGCCACTGCTCGCGGGTCAGTGTGCCGCGCAAGAACGCATCGGCAAACGGCACACACAGTTCCGCCGAGCGCAACGCCATCGCCATGCCATCGCCGCACAGCGGTGGGATCATCGTAGCGGCATCGCCCAGCCGGGCCACCTGATCCCACGCCACACCCGGTCGCCCCGTATCCACCTGCGCCACCGCGACCAGCGTCTCTGGCAGGAGCGTGCCACCCGCCAACCGCTCTGCCAGTGCCGGATTCCACATGGCGGTGGCCTGTAGCATCGCCAATGGGTCTGCACCTGCTTGCTGAAAGGCGGCGCGGGTGGCCAGCAGGGACACATTCACCACCTCGCCTGCGCTGCTAGCCACGCGCCCCACACCCGTGTAGCCGCCCTTGAACAGATATAGCTCCACGTGGGCTGGCATCCGCACCCCTGTATAGTGCGCTTTCACCCCCACATACTTGGGCCGCTGATCCGCGTGCGGATCGGGCTGGCACGGGCGCAGCGCAGCGTGCGGGTTGCGTCCAGCCGCAATGATTGCCGTGCGGGCGTGCAGTGTGTGCAGCCCTTGCGGCGTGCGATAGGTGATCTGCGTATGCGTGGGTTCAAGTACAACATCGGTCACGGTTGCGCCTTGCAGCAGAGTTGCCCCCGCTTGCACGGCACCCTGTGCCAGTGCCAGATCGAGATCATAGCGGCTGAGGCCCCACGCCGCATCGGGCAGATCAATGTGCAAGCGTGTGCCGCGTGCCGAAACCAGCGTGGCGTGGCCCATCGGCGCAGGGTGCAGCGCAGCCACTGTGGCATAGAGACCCAATGCACGCAGGCTGTGTTGGGCTTCGGGCGAAAGAAACTCACCACAGACGCGGTGTTGCGGTAAGGTGCGCCGCTCGATGAGGGCTACGCGCCACCCGCGCTGGGCCAGCGCAGCGGCCGCACTACTGCCCGCCAAGCCCGCCCCGATAATCGCAATGTCATACCTGCCCATGCGCTACTCCTTGCTAGAGGATCATCAAGTAACGGAACAGAGGTCGCCAGTGATAGCGTAGGTGCGCCAATGCCGGATCGCGGCGCAGAGCCTCCAAATCAGCGGGACGAAAACCACGCGCCACCGAGAGCGGCGCATCGTGGCGGATCATGCGGTTGCGCGAGAAGAGGCGCGTCAACGCCACGATGCCCAACCACGCTAATGGATGGCGGTGCAGGTCATTGACAACCACGCCCAGCCGTGCCGCCCGCCGCATAGCCTGTAGCACGCTGGGCACATCCGGTGGGCTGAAGTGGTGCAGCACCAGCGATGCCGTGACAATATCGGCGGCGTGGGCCGGCAGGGCATACAGATCGCCCTGTTGCACCGTAACTCGCGGCTCGGCGGCAAAATCGGCGGCGGCTACGGCACACGTCAGCGGGTGAATATCCAGCAACGTCATCCGCAGCGTTACCCCGCGCCACACAGCCCAGCGCAGCAGCAAGCGACTAGTCTCGCCGGAGCCTGCGCCCACATCCAGCACATGCAACGCAGGCGGCTGTCCGGCTGCGTGCCACAGCCGCACCACGCCTTCGAGCGTGGGCAGGCCGCCTAATAGCACCGTATTGATGAAGCGCAATTCGCGCAGGGCGATGAACAGCTCTGCACCCGCAATCTCGCGGTCATCCATCAATTCGGCGGCGGTGCTCCGTTGGCGCAGATCGGGCAGCATACGACGGGGTTCCTTGCGCTAGGCGTGATTAGGCGGTACATAGTCGAGATGGGCCATCTCGGTCACCAAGCCGGGCCCAAACGCCATCGCTACACCGGTTTGCGGCGCGGTGGCGGTGGCTCGCATACGCTGCTGGAACGTGTGCAGCACATGCAAAATGGTGGCAGAAGAGATGTTGCCAATCTCGCGCAAGATTGTGCGGCTCACCTCCGTATCGCTGGGCTGCAAATCAAATGCCGTACTCAGGCTCTCGATGATGCTGCGCCCGCCGGGATGGATCGCCCAGAACTGCGGGCGCGTATCCCCCATGAGCGTATGCAGCGCGGCGGGTGCGGCGAGGGCTAGCTGGGCTGGGATTTGCGGGGCAAGGTTCAGCACAAAGCCGTGATTGCCAATCTGCCAAACCATAAAGTCATTCGTATCAGGGGTCAGGGCGGTGTGAAAGCCCCGTAGCGCAAAGTAATCGCCGTTGCTGGCGGCATCCGGCCGCCCCACGATACAGGCTCCGGCCCCATCGCAAAACAGCGAGGCAACAATCAGGTCAATCTTGCGCGTGCCGGGCTGAATATGCAGTGAACACAGCTCAACACTCACAATCAGCACCCGTGCGTTGGGCTGGGCTTGCACAATCTGGTTGGCGAGCCGAAGCGCATTAAATGCGGCCGCACAGCCCATAAAGCCGATCAGGGTGCGCTCGACGGTAGCAGGTAGCCCTAGCGCACGCGCAAGTGCCTGATCGAGGCTCGGTGCAAAGAAGCCCGTACAGCTCACCGCGATCAGGTGCGTGATTGTTGCGGCGGTGGCGACAAGGTCATCCGGCGTGGCGGCTGGCGGAGCCAATGCAGCCAGCGCATTGCGAGCGGCCGTGACCCCAATCGGCACCGCTTCGCGCTCGTAGATTGCCATCCGTTCGGCAGTGTTGGCAACCTGCTCAATCGGGCAACCGGGCGCGAAGCGCGACAGAGCCGGATCATGCAGGCTATCGGGCAGGCAGGTGTAGCGCGTGTCAATGCCGGAACGCTCGTACAGGCGTGTGATCCAGCGGCTCAAGGAGGGCGGGTAGCCCAGCGATTGGTTCATCCACTGCCCCACATCGGCTTGATGGACGCGGTAGGCTGGGAGCGCACAGCCGAGGGCCAAGATGGCGGGGGTCATAGTCACAGGGCCTCTTCAACGCTTAGTGGTGCGGGTAGGGCAAGCTGGGACTTGCTGGCGATTTTATGGGCAAGGCTTTCAAACTCGCGGTAACTTTGTTGTACCGCGTACAGATGCGAGCCAATCGCACCATCTGCCGGTTTGAGCAGAAACACTGGCTTGCGGGCTTCCTGTGCCATTGGCATCAGCGATGCATAGTGCTTCAACAGCGATAGGGCGTATTCATCATGCTCAACCGTGATTGGCGCGTCAGTCGGTTGGTTCAGCACTGCGTCACGATAGACATGCGGGATCTGCTTGATCCAGTGTTCATAGGCTTTGACCGGACGATCCAGCCGTTTGCTGTACTGAAGCACGACATAGCCAATCGGGTGCATCTTGCCAGATGGCAATGGGAACGGGTGGGGGGCATTCTCAGCGAGCCGTTTCTGCCACTCTCTGTGCCAGCTAGCGAGGCGTGGTCCAAGATTGCGTAGCCCCATCACAGAAAAGAGGTCGGGGGCCAGCGGTGTGATGACGTAATCCGTAGCGATCAGTGCGGCACGGTTGATCGCGCCAAGATTTGGGCCAACGTCTACGACAATCAGATCGGCAGCGTGAGCTTGAGCAGCACCTTGAATGACCCGCCAGAAGGCGGAGGTAATCCGCAAGGCACGGGCATCGCCACTCAAGCATTTGGGCCACGTCTCCGACAAGCTATCCTCAAACTGTGACAGGCGCAGATCGCCGGCCACGAGCGCAAGGGCTTCAACGGTCGGGTGGCTCTGGACATGGGGGATGGCAATATCACCGGTTCCGTCCACCAGTGGCTTTACTGCTTCGTAGATCGTTTGCGGTGGGTAGTCGCTCGGCATGGTAAAAATCTCGTTGAGCCGCTCCTCACTCAGGAACGCCGCCGTCAGGTTTGCCTGTGGATCGAGGTCAGCCATAAGCACCCGCAACCCAAGCTCACGGTACATCCACGCCAGATTGTAGAGCAGCGTGGTTTTGCCAACCCCACCTTTGTTATTGAAGAAGGTGTACACAGTCCTCGTCATGGTCGTCTCCGGACAAGAACAAGGACGTGGGTTTCTTCGGGCGTAAATTCAGGTGGCGGGTTACCGTTCTGGGCCAGCGTGGCACGGGCACGGCTGATCCCCACCCCAAATCGCTCAACGTAGCCGAGATTCTTCATGACTACCGCCAAATTGGGATTGCGGTAATCGGTCACACCCGCCCCGAAATTCTCACGGGTAACGGCTCCATAAGGGCCGCCGGGGTTGTTGATCTCGATCCGATCCGTGAACCAATTGAT
>CALCJV010000158.1 GCA_937967405.1 uncultured Chloroflexales bacterium
CAACGGATACGCCAACGGCGACCCCGACGGATACCCCGACGGCGACCCCGACGGATACGCCGACAGCCACGCCAACGGATACGCCGACGGCGACCCCGACGGATACCCCGACGGCGACGGCAACGGATACACCAACGGCGACGGCAACGGATACGCCGACGGCCACGCCAACGGATACGCCGACGGCGACCCCGACGGATACGCCAACGGATACGCCGACAGCCACGCCAACGGATACGGCTGTGCCACCGACGGCAACGCCCACGGTCATCGTTGTACCGGCGACAGCCACGCCAACGGCTGTGCCGCCGACGGCGACGGATACGCCCGTACCACCGACGGCGACGGATACGCCCGTACCACCGACGGCGACGGCAACGGATACGCCGACGGCGACCCCGACGGATACGCCAACGGCGACGGCAACGGATACGCCGACGGCGACCCCGACGGATACGCCAACGGCGACGGCAACGGCCACGCCAACGGCTGTGCCGCCGACGGCGACGGATACGCCCGTACCACCGACGGCGACGGATACGGCTGTCCCGCCGACGGCGACGGCAACGGATACGCCAACGGCGACGGCTGTGCCACCGACGGCAACGCCCACGGTCATCGTTGTCCCGCCAACGGCAACGGCAACCAGCGTACTACCAACGGCCACGGACACGCCCGTACCGCCAACGGCGACGGCTGTGCCACCGACGGCAACGGCTGTGCCACCGACGGTGACGAGTACGCCTGTCAATGCGCTACTGAAACTGACCCTCAGTGGGCCCAATCAGGTGGCACCGGGCACCACAAAGGTTATGAAGATTACCGTGAAGAACATCGGTGGAACAGTAGCGCAGAAGTCCCAAGTTGTTATCAATCTGCCCAGCTTCTCAACCTTCAATCCAGATGGCAGTACGGCTGGCTGGCAGCAACCCCAACCGCAAGCGACAAGCTACACCTTCGATCTCGGTGATGTAGCTCCTGACCAAACCATTGAGCTACTCTTTGCGGTGAGTGTAGACAGCAGCACACCGCAAGGTTCACAGCTTGAACTGGAAGCACGGGTAATCTGGACTAATCCGGATGGCTCTAACCAGATGGACGAGGCGCAAGCTGCGGTCTTGGTTGACAAGTTCCGCACCTTCCTGCCGCTTGTAGTGCGGGCCCCAGTCGTCAATCCAGAAAACGGTGTCCCCGATTTGGTAGGTGAGCTGCGGCTCATGCCCAACAAGACCAGCTTTGCGGTGGGTGAGCCAGTCGTCATCGAACTGACCGTAACTAACAATGGAACCGCAGCGACGGATGCAAGCTTCTGGGTAGACCTGTACATCAATCCAGCTCGCACCCCAGAGCAGAACCTGCTTTGGCAGGACAACTGTGGCCTGTTCCCGTGTCATGGCATAACGTGGGGTGTAACCCAGACGCTCCAGCCGGGCGAGAGCGTGGTGCTACGCTCGACCCTAGAGGACTACGTGGCTGAGCACACCAACTGGCCGTCGGGCTACTTCCTTGCGGGAACCACCGATCTATATGCCTTCCTTGACGTGTGGAACCCAGATACCGACTATGGTGCGGTAAACGAAGGTGTGGCCGGCGAAGCCAACAACATCGTGCGCCTATCTGGGCTGACAGTCACCGGCTCCCAACTAGCGCAGACAAAGGCGCGTGCCGTTGCGCCGGTGTTGCCGCCGCGCCCGAAACAACCCTAGCCAATCGCTGCGTAGCGTATCTGCAAGCGGGCGCGAGTCGAATTCGACTCGCGCCCTTGCCTATATTTGCCATTCGCTAAGCTACCTGCTATGATAACGATGAGAACGATGCTGTACCCGCCATAGCACCGGAGTTGGAACCTGTGGAACAACCTCAAACCATTCCGGATAATCCTGCCGCTCCACGTCTAACTTTGCGCCTCCCGCGCCCAGCCTTGCGCCCCCTGAGCCGTGCCGCGTGGCTGACACTCGCTGAGGTGGTCGTGTTGCTGCTCTGGACTGTGGCTTTTACCAGTGTCTACCTAAACTTCGACCCGCATGTCATTCCTGCTGGACGTGAATATGATATGTCCGTTCAGAGCCACTACATGTGGGAGCAATTCCGTGAGTGTGGTTCATGCGCTTTCTGGAACGGCTCAACGCGGGGCGGCGCACCCGCTACCGTAGACCTCTATGGGGCCATGCTGCATCCGCTCGTTGTCATCACCACCCTTGCCTTCGGGGTGACCAATGGGACAAAAATCGCCCTGATAGCGACCTTCTTTATGGCAGGCATGGCGCAGTGGTGGCTCGCCACTGTACTCAGCGTAGGCCGACTTGCCCGCCTGTGGAGCAGCATGCTTGTGGTTGTCGGGGGCCACTTAGCTGGGCGCATGGATTTCGGCTTATTCGGTTTAGTCCTCTCGGCGGCGGCATGTGCGCTCGTGCTGCCCGCGCTGATCCTGACGCTGCAAACCCACTCGTGGCGGGCAGCGACGCTGCTTGGGATGACGCTGGCCGGAGCAGCCACCGCCGGGCAGGCCTATCTGCAATTCACGCTGATCTGTACCCTGCCTGCCGCACTAGTGCTGGTGGATTGGGCGCAGGCGAGTGTGCGGGTGGTTGCCAAGCGGCTCGGTTATGCGGCTCTGCTTGCGTTCCTGCTGGCCGCCCCGTTTCTTGTGCCCTTCCTGCACTTCTTCCCCCAATTTGGCAAGCCGCTCAATCTCGCTCTCGAAGGGGTGCAGCCCTTTGCCTACGTGCCGCTCAATCTGGTGATTAGCGATGTTGCCTTCTACAAAACCAATGCGCTCGGCACTATCGCCCTCGATAGCCCCTACCAATACACCAGCTACATCGGCTGGATCCCGATCCTGCTGGCGGTCGTGGGCGTGTATGCCACCCGCACCCCAGCCCAGTGGCGCGTCACTGGCTACCTGCTGCTCACACTGCTGCTCGCCCTCTGGATCAGCAGTGGCGGGGTGCATTACGTTGTCTTCTGGCTCGACAATACCGTCTTGATTGACGCAGTATCCAGTGCGCGGATTATTTCACTCGGGATTGGCATCGCTATTCCGCCGTTGTTGGGCTTAGCCGCGCTAGGGCTAGATTACCTGTTCAAGCGCACATGGTGGCAAGTCAGCTTCCTACGTGGCGAGCCGCCGCATGTGCGGAGTACCACCTTCAGCCTGCGCTGGGTGCTGCTGTTGCCCTTGCTGGTAGCCCTCCACAGCGCATGGTCCACCAACTGCGTCTTTCTCCGCACAGTGCCGCGTGATCTGCACCTCTTGCAACTGCTCGATTACTTAGATGATACCGAAGGGCTAGAATGGGTTGCGCCACCATTTGGCGAGATATATTGGATTGGCCCGAGCATCGAGCGTGGGCTGAAGATGTCCATCGGCATGCGCCCGTGGGACTGGCGGGATCGGCCCGTGCCGCCGCCCGTGCTTGAGGCAGATCGGGTCGGCGTGCCGGAGGGCTTTCCGCCGACCCCTATCGCTACGTTTGGCGACATCAACATCTTCCGTGCCGAGCCGGGTCGCGAATATGCCGCCGTCATTGCGAGTGACGGCACCCGCACGCCCTGTGTTGCTCATGGGCGCGGTGGGCAGCTTACGGTGACGTGTGATGCGTCTGCGGCGGGCACGCTTGAGGTGCGCGAGAATCGCTGGAGCGGATGGGGCGCACACGTCAATGGGCAAGCAGTGCCGCTCTTGAACACTGAGCAGTGGCTTGCCGTCTCCGTACCGGCTGGCCCAGTGCAGGTGGAGCTGCGCTATACCGCGTGGGATTTCTATCTCGGTGTGCTCCTCATGCTGGGCGGGCTGGGGTGGGCCGGCTACGTCCTCATGGCTGGGCAGCCGCCTGATCTGCTTGCCCGCATCGCGCCTGCTGTGGCATCTGCACCGCCTGCGGAAGCCTAACGCGATACTCCTACCCCCCTGCAAAGATTAACACAACGCTAGCACTTTTGCCCGCCGATTCTGCGTATCATAGTATAGAGAGAAAGGCATGATTTGCAATGCGTGCAAAGATTAGCGAAGGAGTAGATTGATGAGTGAAGAACAAGCAACCGTTGCTCCGTCGGGTGAGGCGGTAGCATTTAAGGCAGAAGTTCGCCAACTACTTGATATTCTGGCCCATTCGCTCTATACCGAACGCGAGGTGTTCTTGCGGGAACTGATCTCGAATGCTTCGGATGCGCTGCAACGATTGCAATTCGAGATGCTGACCACCAGTGATGTCCGTGATCCTGAAGCTGAGCTAGCGATCTGGATCAGCGTGGACAAAGATGCCCGCACGATCACGGTCCGCGATACAGGCATCGGCATGACCCGTGAGGAGATGATCGAACATCTCGGCACGATAGCCCAATCAGGCGCACGCAACTTCATCCAGCGGGCCAGCGAGGGTGGCAAAAACGCAACCACCAGTGCCATCATTGGGCAGTTTGGGGTCGGCTTTTACTCGGTCTTTATGGTCGCCGAGCGAGTCACTGTGACCTCGCGCTCCTACCGCCCCGATGCAGCGGCGGCTCAGTGGGAAGCAACTGGCGGCGATACCTACACGATTGCCCCCGCCGATAAAGCTGAGCGCGGCACGACCATCGTGCTGCACCTGAAAGAAGATGCTACCGAATTTGCTAATACGTGGCGGCTAGAGCAGATCGTCCGTAAGCACTCGAACTTTGTGGCCTTCCCGATCTACATGGATGATCGTCGCATCAACGAAGAACAGGCCCTGTGGCGGCAGGCTCCGCGCAATGTTGAGGCGGAAAAGTATGCTGACTTCTACCGCCAGCTCACAATGGATATGGAGCCACCTCTGCTGCATATGCACCTCTCGACCGATGTGCCCGTTGATCTCCACGCGATCCTATTCGTGCCAGCCCAACGCGAGCGAGGGTTGATCGAGCGGCGGGTTGAAGGTACGGTCAAGCTCTATTCACGGAAGGTGCTGATCCAAGAGGATGCCCACAAGGAGCTACTGCCCAACTATCTGCGCTTCATTGAGGGGGTGGTAGATAGTGAGGACATTCCGCTTAATGTCTCCCGCGAGGCCGTGCAGAACAGTCCAGTGATTCAGCGCATCCGCAAATCGCTGACAGGGCGGCTAATGCGCGAGCTAAGCGAGCTGGCAAACAATGATGCCGAAAAGTTCGCCACTTTCTGGAAGCAGTTTGGCGTGTTCTTCAAAGAAGGGCTAGCCCTCGAATTTGAGCAGCGCGAGGAGATCACCAAGCTGCTGCGCTTCTACTCGACCCACCACGCCGATGAAACGCTCGTGTCATTGGCCGAGTATATCAGCCGCATGATTGATGGGCAGACCGAGATCTACTACCTGCTTGCCAGCGATCTCGAAGCCGCCCGCCATAGCCCTCACCTTGATCCGCTGCGGGCGCGGGGGATTGAGGTGCTGCTGCTGACGGATATGGTGGATGGCTTTATGCTCTCGGGCCTGCGCGAATACGAGGGGCACAAGCTCCGCAACATTGACGATGCCAGCCTTACGCTGCCCGGCACTGCCAGTGAACATGAATATGGCAGCCTAACTGAAGAGGAGTTCGGCGCACTGACCAAACGTTTTGCTGATGCGCTTGGCGAGCGGGTCAAGGTAGTGCGGGCCTCGAAGGTGCTACGCGATAGCCCCGCTCGCTTGGTGTGGGAGGATGCCCAGCCGGGCCGCGAGATGCAACGTATCCAGCAGTTGCTGGGGCAGGATGTATCGCTCCCGCCGCGCATCCTCGAACTCAACCGCGCCCACCCGTTGATTGTCAATCTGGCCCAGCGCGTTGCCGCTAACCCCGATGATGAATTGACCGGCGCGATTGCTGAGCAACTCTACGATAACGCGCTGTTGCTCGAAGGCTTGCACACCAATCCAGCCAGCATGGTTAGCCGCATCCAGACGCTGATCGAAGCGGCGGCAAAGAGCTAGCGCAACCAGCGTTGGAGTTCACAAGGCAAGCACAGAGATGGGGCGAGCTGTAGCACCAATACGGCTCGCCCGGCTGGGCTTATTGGGGCGGCCATGTCCAAAAGACAGGAACATCGGGGATTTGCCCCAGATATTGTGGGGGGCTACCATTCACCGCGACCAGCACGGCCGTCGGGTTGCCCGCCGAGATCGCTACCCCCTGTTGGGCATAGAAGGTCTGCTCCTGCCCAGTATAGAGGATGCCCTCGTAAACGACAGTACCATCCGCCTGCACTTGGAGCCACGAGCCTTCGCCGGGCACGCCCTGCACCACAAGGTTTAGTACAATCGGAGCCGTTACGGTGCTCGTTCTAGTGATTGGGGCAGGAGCGGTTGGGGTGATTTCCAGTTCAGGAATCAGCACTTGGATAGTATTTGGTTTGTCATTGGGGGCATTTGTACCGGCTGCGCCCATCTGATCGGGCTGCTCGGCTAGGCTACTCTCGGAGCCGCCCAGCTGGGTTGGCGTGGGCGGAGCGGCAGTCGCGGTGGGTGGGGCCAGCTGGGCGACGGTATCATCACGTACTTGCCCTAGAGCATTCAAGCCGAGATAGGCAAGCGCAATAATCGCCGCCGTGATGAAAAAGACGGCAAAGAAACTCGGCAGTACAAACGACCGCTCCCGGCTCATGGTGGTGGCGGGCACGATCTGGATCGGGGTGGTCGCACCGCGTTCGAGCCGATACTGATCGAGGAGTTCATCAGGTGACAAGCCCAAAAACTGGGCATAGTTGCGAATGAATCCTTTGGCCACAACATCGTTGGGTAAACGCTCATACTGCCCTTCTTCAAGAGCTTGCAGCGACTGAAGGCGGATGCGAGTTTCGGCGGCGGCGGCGGCAAGCGAAATATTTTGACTTTCACGCTCCCGTCGTAGGCGTTCGCCAAGTTGACTCATAGGACAAGTCCTTGTAAGCCAGTTTCTGGGCGAGATGATCTCCATCAACAATCCCATGCCTAAAATTATACCACAAGCCAAAGTTGTTACGTTAGAAATCAAGTAGGAGCGTATGAACACAGATCTGATCCCCCCGCTGCGAGGTCGCATCCACGCCGGCCAGCTTGATTGGCTAGCAATCTGGCGGGCGATGTACGATGCAGAACGGGCGCAGGGCGAAGCTGCCGCGTCTGCTGGTAGCGATTGTTGGGCTGGCCGGGCAGCCCGCTATGCGGCGGCAATGCGGCGTACCCCGCAGCCAGATGTGCTGATGCAGGCCGTGTTGCCACAGCTACGCTCGACAGATACAGTACTGGATATTGGCGCGGGCACGGGGCGATACACCACTGTGCTGGCCCAGCATGTGGCCCATGTCGTAGCCCTAGAGCCATCTGCGGCGATGTTCGCACAGCTCGCGCAGACGGTGGCGGATTCTGGTCTCACGAATATCACAATGGTGGCGGAGGGCTTCCCGCCCAGCACCCCAGTACGCGGCGATGTGGCGTTTTCGGCGCATGTGCTCTACGGGGTGCGTGAGTTCGCGCCGTTTGTGCAAGCGATGCACGCCAGTGCAACCCGCACCTGCATGCTGGCTCTGATGATCCGCCACTTGTCAGGGCTAGTCTCGCCCTTTTGGGAACTGTTCTACGGCGAGCCGCGGGCACCCTTGCCCGCCGCGCTCGAAGCCTTCAACGCACTCTATCAGCTCGGCTATCTTGCTTCGTGGCAGCTGCTGCCCGCCACTCCGATGCGCTATGCAACGCTGGATGAGGCGGTAGAAGATATGCGTGTGCGGTTGCGCTTTCGGCCTGATGCGGAGCGGGATGCTCGCCTGCGCGAGGCTCTGCGCGAACGGCTGGTGGTGGGTGCTGATGCGTTACTAGCCTTCCCTGATCAGCTTGCCGCCAATGCGCTGATCCAGTGGGATGTTTCCTGAGGCCAATCTGTCGCGCACTTCCCCCTAGCACGGAGCAGCGATAATGCTTGCCTATACGGTGCTTGAGAGTACGGTGGGGTGGGTTCTGCTCGCTGCCACCGAGCGGGGGGGGCAGCGAGATCTGTTGATATTGGCCAAATCACGATTCTCGCTGCCACCGAGCGGGGGGGGGGGCAGTGCAGGTTAGGGATATCGCCCCGTAGCTGGTGGTTGGCTGGCACGCCGAGGATCCGCAGGCGACGATCTGTCGCGCCGAGGATCGCCTTACCACATGGGCAGATGCAGGGCTGGCGTATGCCCAGCCAGATGATTCAGCCCTGCATCTGCTGCTCGCTGTCCAAGCCACAGCCCCTTTCAGCGGCTCGTGTGGCCGGCGTTGCGAGCCACCCCCTAGTGCCAAACGCGCTCGTATCAGGAGGTGACGCAGCGGAGCGGTAACCCCAGCCAGCGCAAGCTTGCACTGCTAGCGTGCGAACGTGAAGCCGCCGCTAATCGCCCATCGCCTTCTCCAAATCCAGCGTGCCCAGCACAGGTGTAGGCGTACTTGGTAGCCCTAACGAGATGAAGCCCGCGGCCAAGATGAAGAGCACCGATGCCCACAGGCAGCCGACTAAGCCGAAATACAGATAGAGCGCACCCGACAGCACCGTGCCAATTAGCCGCCCAGTGGCATTGGCCATGTAGTAGAAGCCAACATTCAGAGCCACTTCGTCTTTGTCAGTGTAGGCGAGGATCAGGTAAGAGTGAACCGCCGAGTTGAGGGCAAACATCACCCCGAAGGCGAGCAAGCCGAGCACGATCACGAGCGTCGGCTCTACTCCGCCCATCAGCGCAAGGGCGATACCCGCCGGAAATGCGGCGAGGGCAAAAGCCAGCACCATCGCAGTTTTGCCATCGGGGGGGCGGGCTTGCTCGCCACGGTCAAGCTGTTTCTGGATGCGGCGTTTGAGGAGCGCAGGCGTGGATGCCTGCACGAAGCCGTACCCGATCAGCCACACCGCCATAAAGCCACCAACCAGCCAGAAGTCCCATAGCAAGACCTCATACAGGAAGACGGGTAAGCCAACCACAAACCAGACATCCCGCGAAGCAAATAGGAATACCCGTGCCGCCGAGAGGATATTGATGGCGCGGCTCTTGGAGAAGATTTCCGTGAACTTGACTTTGCTCGTGGGCGTTTTGAACGTGCCGCGCAGCATAAGCATCACCACGATCAGCACCACCAGCACGCCTGCCGACATGACAAGAGTGGCGGGCTGAAAGCCGACCAGCGTGAGCAGCAAGCTGCCCACAAAGAAGCCGAACCCCTTCAGCGCATTCTTCGAGCCGGTCAAGATCGAGACCCACTTGAACAGGGTTGAGTCGGCATTTTCCGGTACGACGAGCTTGATCGCACTCTTGGAACTCATCTTGGTCAAGTCTTTGGCAATCCCAGATAAGGCTTGGGCCACCATCACAAATGGCACAGAGAAAGCCGGCACCAGCAACAGTTCATCTGGCACAATGCCCAACATCCCCAAGGCTACAACTTGCAGCCCTAGCCCAGCATACAGGGTGATCTTCAAGCCAAGCCGCTGCCCAACCCAGCCCCCTACCAGATTGGTGACAATGCCGAAGAATTCGTAGAACAAGAAGAGCATCGCTACTTGGAACGAGCTGTAACCGAGCGTATGGAAGTGCAACAGCACCAGCATCCGGATGGCTCCATCGGTGATCGTGAACGCCCAATACGCTACGGTTACCAAGATATAGTTGCGAAGGTTGGCCGTTTGGGTAGGCGGCGTGAGCGGTGCGCTCGTTTCCGGCAACACCCCGCTAAGATCAAGCGGGGTTGGGGTAGTCTTGATGTTGTCCGACACAGGATACTCCTTGTGGTTAGGGTTTAGGGCGCAATTAGCTGAGGCGTTGGCCCACATAGGCCGCTAGCTCAACGAGCCGATTGGCGTAGCCCCATTCATTGTCATACCACGCATAAATCTTGACTTGCGTATCATTAGTGACAAGTGTCGAGAGCGCATCCACAATTGCCGAGTGCGGATCGCCTTTGTAATCAATCGAGACTAGCGGGCGTTCTTCGTAATCGAGGATGCCCTTGAGGGGGCCTTTGGCGGCCGCTTTGAGCAAGCCATTGACTTCGGCGATGGTGGTGGGCCGTTGTACCTCAAACACACAGTCGGTGAGCGAGGCATTGAGGAGCGGCACGCGCACGGCCAGCCCATCGAGCTTGCCTTGCAATTCGGGGAAGATCAGCCCGATAGCAGTGGCTGAGCCAGTCGTTGTGGGGATTAGCGAGAGACCGGCGGCCCGCGCACGGCGGAGGTCTTTGTGCGGCGCGTCTACAATCACTTGGGTGTTCGTCGCATCGTGAATCGTCGTGATCATCCCATGCTTGATTCCGATCCCTTCGTGGATCACCTTGACAACGGGCGCAAGGCAGTTGGTGGTACACGAGGCGGCTGTGAGGATGTGGTGCTGCTGCGGATCGTACCAGTGTTCATTCACGCCCATCACCACATTCAGGGCCTTCTGCTTCACCGGCGCAGCGACAAGCACCTTCTTCACTCCCGTCGTGAAGTATGGCTCCAGTGTTTCGGCTTTGGTAAATTTGCCGGTACACTCCAGCACAATGTCAACCTCGCGCTCGGCCCATGCTACGTCGGTGGGCTGCTTGTGTTGGCTGTAGCTAATCGGTTGCCCAGCGATATGCAGCGTATCGCCTTCAGCGTGAGCCGCGTGGGCCCACCGCCCATGCACCGAGTCGAACATCAGCAGGTGCGCTGCGGTGGCTGCATCCCCCAAGTCATTGATATGGACGAACTCCAGCTCTGGCCGGCCCCATGCGGCTCGCAGCGCAAGCCGCCCAATGCGCCCAAAGCCATTGATGCCAATGCGTATTGCCATAGTGTCTCCTTCCCACCATTATGCAAAATACATCAATCTTTACTGATGTATGGTAACATGAGTGGGGCTACTTGACAACTACGAAACAAGGTGGCACTGACAGCGGTTCGTGGCCCTAGAATAGTTCAATATCCATCAAAGCAGTGACATGCCCACGAAGTGGCGGGCATGTCCAAATAAAATCGGCTGTTGACGGGTGCGTTACAGCCCGCGTTCGCTGCGGATGTGTTCGAGTAAGCCACGTGCACCCGCCTCCACCAGCCCGTAGACGTAATCGAAGTCGCCAGTGTAGTAGGGGTCGGGCACATCGCGGGTATTGCTGTGGGGCGCAAAGTCGAGTAGGCGGTAGAGTGGCGCTGGGGGGGTTGGCGCGAGGCCATAAATCGTATGCACATTGTCGCTATCCATGGCCACAATATAATCATAGGAAGCCAACTCGTCGGGGTTGAGCCTACGAGCAACTTTATCGGCCCGTAGCGGCACACCGTTGCGCTGCAACACCGCTTGTGTGCCGGGGTGCGGGCGTTCACCAGTGTGCCAGCTACCAGTGCCAGAGGAGGCAATTACAAACTGTTCCTGTAAGCCCGCCTCCTGTACCAACTTGGCAAAGATCGCCTCTGCCATTGGTGAGCGGCAAATATTCCCAAGACACACAAACATAACACGGACTGGGAGTTGTCGTTTCATCGTGCATGATCCTTTCATTGCCGTTCTGCGGAGTTCATATGTCGTGCGCGTTAAGAACCCAAGTGACGGCGATGTTACCTTGAGTGATGATGTGTTGCCGATTGACACCTTGTCGCTTTGTATTATACGTGCTATCCTAATCTTACATTTTGGGACAATCTGGTAAAATTCAGAATGCGAACACATGCTAGCCGTGCCCGTCGGATGCAGGTACGCTAGAGCAGCGCAGAGGAGCGCAAGATCATGCAAGCAACCAGTATATCAGCACAGCTCGAGCCAGCCACCCGCCCAACGCCGGCCTACGCAGGCGGCGGGGATCGTTTGTACCTTGTGGGGCGGCTGCTGATTGTGCTAACGATTCTCCTGATTGTCGTGGCAGAAGAGATCGCCCTGTTTCCCGTTGCGCTCACTAGTCCGCCCCTGCTGTTGGTGCTGTATGCAGCAGTGGGGGTGTTGCTGCTGAGTACCATCGTAACCTTCGTGCCGCCCCTGCGGGGCGTGGTTAGCATCTTTGCCTATCTGGATATTCTGCTGATCGGGGCCGTAAGTATCTGGGCAACCACCCTGCATCCCGTCCTGTTCATGCTCTATCTGCTCCCCGTGACATTTCTAGCGATTCGCAGTGGGAGTGGGGCGGGGCTAGGAGCGGCGGTGCTTGCATTTGCCTTGATCGGTGGGGCAACGTTCTTCGCCTCCGCCCGCACCGCGCAAGGCACGGGCGTGCCGCCCATTACCCAGCTCCTCTTGCTGGTCATGCAGGGTGGGGTGCTGCTGCTGATCCCGCCGCTGGTGAATGTGCTCAAAGAGGCATGGGCGGCCAACAACAGTCTCAAGCTCGCCACTGCCCAAGCGGATGTGCAGGCCGCCCAACAAGCAGTCGAAGCCTATCGGGCGCGGATGCACATCCTCTTCGATGTGGCCAAGACGCTTGGGGAGACCATGTCCGGAGCTAAGATTCTGGATGGTATGTTGGAGAATGCCCACAAGCTCGTGCCCTACGATGCAGCGATTGCGCTGCTCCCCACTGGTGCAACCGCAGAGGTGCGCGTCGATGCGGGCTACGGCTTGAGTATTGTTGATCGGGGGATGACGCTGACGCTCGATCAGGATAGTGTGTTAGTGGATGCCTTTAGCAATGAGCCGCGGGCACTGTTCGTGGAGAATATCAGTGCCGAAACGGCCCTGCACCGCTTGAATACCCCCAAGACGTGCCAAGCCGCGCTGATTGTGCCGATGCACAACAGCTTCGAGGTGTATGGCTTGGTGCTGTGTATGCGCCGTGATGCACAGCCCTTCACGCCCGATGAAGCCCAGCTGATCGAGGCACTGACGATCTATGCCACCTGTGCCCTGATCAATGCGGCGATGGCAGAAGACCTGAAGCAGGATCGCGTGAACCTATCCGTAGCGCAGGAACGTGCTCGCCACGACCTTGCCCGCGAGATTCACGATGGCCTCGCCCAGAAGCTAGCGGCGATTGCAATGAATATTGATTTCATTAAGCGTATGGTGCAAACGAACCCGCCCGCCGCGGTGAAGGAGCTAGACCGCATTGGCGAGATGTTCCGCCGCGCAAACTACGATGTTCGCACGCTGCTCGGTGAGCTGAAGCCAACCACACTGGAACAGCGCGGCTTGCCATCGGCAACCGAAGAACTGCTCGAACGCTACCGCAAACAGTATCCGAATATGACGTTTGAGTACAAAGCCAAAAATGTCTCCGGCTTGACGCTAGCTCCACACGACAAAAGCACGCTCTACAACATCATTCAGGAATCGATCAACAATGCGATCAAGCATGCTGAAGCCTCCAAGATTGAGGTGCGCTTTGAGCGCGAGGGCTATCGCCTCTCGATAGCGATACAGGATAATGGCAAAGGCTTCGATGTGGAGAAAAGCCAAGAGGAGGCCAAGGCACGTGGCTCGCACGGCTTGAGCAACTTAAAAGACCGCGCCGCGCAGGTGATGGTGGGCGATAAAGCGGGTACGGCCGAAATTCACTCTGCGCCCGGCAAAGGAACGACCGTGCTGGTGCGCGTGCCGCTCGAAGTCTGATGCCTGCTACCAACCCTTTCCTCGATCCACGCCGTGTGCAGGCCGCTCTGCGCGGGTTAGAGCTGCGCCCCACGCGGGGGATGGGCCAAAACTTCCTGATCGATCCGCACGCACTGGCCACCATTATTGCAGCGGCTGATCTCCAAGCCGATGATGTAATTATTGAAGTGGGCCCCGGCTTAGGCGTACTGACGTGGGAGCTGATCCAACGCAGCCGCTATGTCGTGGCGGTAGAGCTAGACAAACGCCTTGCGGCCCGCCTGGATCAAGCGTTTCGCACGACCCACGCTGGGCCACCTGTAGCCTCGCTTCCGAATTCGCCGCTAGCCCCGCTCCACCTTGTGCAAGCCGATGTGCTCGATCTGTCGCCGCCCGCGCTGCTCCAACAGGCACAGGCCGCATGGCAGGCATCCACCGTGCCGTTGCCCGTGTGGATGGACCTGCCGCCCTACAAGCTGGTGGCCAACTTGCCATATGCGATCACTGCGCCGGTGTTGCAGCACTTCTTGCACAGCTCGCACCCACCCCGCACCCTGACGGTCTTGGTGCAATGGGAAGTGGCTGAGCGGATCACGGCAATGGCGGGCCAGCTCAGCGTGCGGGCCCTTGCGATCCAGCTCTATGCTGCGCCGCAGATCGTGGCCCGTGTTCCAGCTAGCAGCTTTATCCCCGTTCCCGCCGTAGACTCGGCGATCCTGCATTTGACGACCCACACCACCCCCGTAATTGCCGATATTGCGCCGGAAGCTCTGCTGCGGATCATCAAGGCTGGCTTTGTGCAGCCGCGCAAAAAGCTCGTGAATAGCCTGACCAGTGGGCTAGCCGCGCTTGGGTGGGGCCGCTCGCAGGCACAGGTGGCGGCGGCATTGCACATGGCGGGCATTGATCCGAGCCGCCGCCCCGAAACGCTAACGCTTGCCGAGTGGGCCCAAGTGTATCGGATGCTAGAGGATGGGAGTGGCACGGGCTAGGGGCAATCGGCCCCACAACGGCACGTGGCGCAGAGCTTACGCCCCACGCCACGCGCTAACGAACGCCTGAACTCGACCACTCGCCCGCTAGCTACTCATGCTCTTGATGATGTCAATGGTGCCGCGCACTGCATCAGCGGACTTCTGCACGAGGGCTTGCTCATCTTCAGAGAGCGGCAGTTCGATGATCTTCTCCATGCCGCTTGCCCCCAACACAATCGGTACACCGAAGTACAGATCGCTCAACCCGTATTCGCCATCGAGGTAAGCTGCACATGGCAGTACGCGCTTCTTGTCGAGCAGGATCGCCTCGACCATCTGCGCGACGGCGGCCGCAGGGGCGTAGTAGGCACTACCCGTCTTGAGCAACGCGACAATCTCCCCGCCACCTTTGCGGGCCCGGTTGACAATCGCTTCGAGCTTGTCGGCGGCGATAAACTGGGTGATCGGCATGCCCGACACGGTGGTGAAACGCGGCAGTGGCACCATCTCATCGCCGTGCCCGCCAAGTAGCATCGCCTGCACATCCTCCACCGATACCCCTGCTTCGCGGGCAAGGAAGGTGCGGTAGCGGGCGGTATCCAGCACGCCGGCCATGCCCAGCACGCGGTTGCGGGGGAAGCCACTCTCTTTGAAGGCGACATAGCTCATCGCGTCGAGCGGGTTGTTGACCAGAATGAGGATCGCATTGGGCGAGCCGGGCACTGCGTTCTGCACACACTGGCGGGTAATATCAGTGTTGACTTTGATCAAGTCTTCGCGGCTCATGCCCGGCTTGCGGGGTGCCCCAGAAGTAATCACAATAATGTCGGAATTAGCCGTATCGGCATAGTCGTTCGTCCCAACGATGTAGCTGTCAAAGCCTTCGATAGGTCCACTCTGGAGCAAGTCAAGACCCTTACCTTGCGGTACACCTTCGATAATATCGAGCAACACAATATCCGCTAGTTGCTTAGCGGCAAGCCAGTGGGCGGTGGTTGCACCGACATTTCCAGCCCCGATGATGGAAACCTTCTTTCGCATAGGTTTTCTCCTCTGTTTATTATTATGGTGTGAATGACTCGCCTAGGTCCTGACCGCTATTGTAGCATACATTGTTGGGCGACTAGCAGGCAGGGCGGCCCGCTATGGTCGTATTCTCTCTTCCTATTCATTTACGCTAAGACAGGCTGTGGTACAATATCAATATGCAATACGTAATCTGGTACACCGCATCACAACCACCCCGTACCTTGCCTAGAGGCCAGCAGTTGCTCCTCCTTGCAGCGGCTTGCATGACCGCAATCGTGCTGCTGATCTGCATTCTTCACTGCCATGTGGTTCAAATCCAGCGCATCCCTGCCCAGATTGTTGTGGCTGGGCAGGCAGTTCTAATCTGCCACATCCCCGGCGATGCTCACAGCGCAGTGCCCTACCCGCTCGATTTCGCCCAACTCCAGAGCATCACCGCTGCTGTACCCAGCCTTGCTCCAAGATTGGCGGCAATTTTTGTCCTGCTTGCCCCACTGCCGCGCTCCCTTGTGCGGCACAGCTGCTCTGTTCCCAATACTCCTGAGCCACCCCCGCCCCGCCCGCTGTCCTACGCCTAGCAGGTTGCCCAAGCGCATTGCGCTTGCCACGATGGGTCTGCGTGCATGCGCCCCTGCACTGCGTGGCGGACAACGTAGCGTTGGTATGGACTGGTGGTCTAATCGGTAGGTTCTGGTAATGATTCGTTCACGATGAAGGAGAAGAGACAACAATGCAAGTTTTCAATATAATCACGATCAAGGCAAAGGCGGTGGCGTTTGGGATCGGCGCAGTGTTGCTGCTGCTGTTGAGTGCATGTGGCGGTGGGGCGGCTCCGGCCGCGCCCGCAGGTGGAAGCAGCAATGTCGCAGTGGAAGCCGACACCGTCTGGGTGCGTTCGGCGGTTACGACTGGCATGAGCGATGCAGCAATGGGCGGTAGTATGGATCACAGCCACGGCGGACACAGTGCGGGCAGCGATGGCAAGATGGACTCCGGTAGTATGGGGCATGGTGGCGGCGGCAACTCTGCGGCTTACATGCGCCTTGTGAATACGGGCACGCAAGCCGATGCGTTAGTGGGGGCCAGCACTGATGTGGCCAAGATTGTCGAAATTCACAATGTGAAGATGGAGAATGGGGTGATGAGCATGTTCCCCGTCGAGCAGATCGAGATTCCGGCCGGCGGTAGTGTAGACCTTCAGCCGGGTGGGTTTCATGTCATGCTGATTGACTTGAACAAAGACCTGAATGCCGGTGATAAGGTTGATCTGACGCTCAAGCTCGCCAGTGGCAAAGAGATCAAGGTGACGGCTCCGGTGGAGCAACGCTAACAACGGTTAGCGTGACATTGGGGGGCGGGAACCAATTGCCCACCCCCCATCAAGCAAGCCAAGAAAGAGACCCCTATGCAACACAAATCATCTCCACCGCCGCCCAAATCAAGTACCCCGCGCTGGCTTGTGCCAATGATCCTAGGGGTGGTGCTGCTGGTGGCGATTGCGGTTGTCTTTAATGCGATGCAGCCCAGCCGTGCCGCGCAAGAAGCCAGCAACGCGCCCGGCTTGGGTGGTGGCATCCCGATTCCCACATCGGGCACGCGCATTGAGCCGCCGCGCCAACTGAAGAACTTCACGCTGACGAATCAGGATGGACAACCAACGAGCCTGAGCGATTTTGCGGGCAAGCCGACGCTGCTTTATTTTGGCTACACCTTCTGCCCCGATGTCTGCCCTACCTCACTTGCGGATATGGCCCGAGCCCAGAAACTGCTCGGCGATCTTGGCACCGAAGTCAATTTCGTGATGGTGAGCGTGGATGGCGAGCGCGACACCCCCGACGTACTAAAACGCTATCTGCGGAACTTTAGTGATACGTTTGTGGGCTTAACCGCCCCACCAAGCGAAATCCGCAAGATTGCTCCTGACTACGGGGTCTTCTTCCAAAAGAACCAAGTGGCGGGCACAAGCGCGGCGTATCTGATTGATCACTCGACAGCGATCTACCTGATTGATCCGCAAGGGCGGCTGCACACGATCTACGGCTATGGCATCCCCGCCAATGTGCTCGCCGACGATTTGCGGCAGATGCTGGGTGGGTAGTGAGTGAGATGCGGGGATTGGGCTGCGCCTACTCACTACGGGCCCGGATTTCGCTGGAGGAGAGGTCTACCCGAAATAGCTCCTCTGAGACGGCCTGAAACAGATCGGCAAAAGCAGGCGGGATGGCAATATCGGCCAATGTCTGAAACTGCCCTTGATGCACTCGCCCGGCCACAAGAAAGCGACAATGCGCCGCCTGAATCTGGGCTAGGGCGGCGTGCATGGCCTGCTCGGCCGCGATGGGATCATCAGGGTTGCCATAGTAACGCGGATTGACCAGCCGCAACGCCGTATCGTAGCCGACAACGAAAGTGCAGCCCGGAAAGAGCACAGCTTTATCGGTAAAGAGAGCGGCCCGCGACAGCACAACCGGATACCGGCCCGCGAATTGCTGAATCCGACGTTCGATCTCCTCTGCGATCAATGTACCTTTGTCCGCATTGTGGATCGGTAGCTCAAACAGGGCCGGCTGGCCTAGTGTACTGGCCGCAACTTCGGCAAGGCGAATATGGCCCGCGTGTAAGGGATTGAACGAGCCAGACAACAACGCCCCCTGCACGGCATCGTTGACTACCTGTCGCCCATCGGGGTACACGGTCACGCTACGGACATCGCCGCGCAGCAGCCGCGCCAGTGGATCAGTGGCCATTTGGTGATGTTCTTCGATCACCTCGCTACTCGTGAGCGTCGCGAGCAGATTGGGCCCTGCTAGTCCACAGCTCCGCGCAATGGCGTGCAGCAGCAAACGGCTGATCAAGCTCTCCTCGTGTTCGCGCTCACGCAAGCCTTTGATCAAGGTAAGCGCATAAGCAGTGCTACCTGTTGCGTGCTGCACGGCCACTACGCCCCGATGCTGCCCGCGTTTGGTGTAGTCGGTGGCAATCGTGGCGGTGCAAGCCACACCGAGCAGGGGTAACGCCGATTGGTGCGGCTGGCGTTCGGCGTGGGCCAGCCGCCGAGCGCGGTGGTAGGCGTGGCCCGCCATAGCGAGCGCAGTTTCGATGGCAACCGCCCGTTGCGGTGGGCCACCAAGCAGATCGCTGAGGGCGGCCCGGGCGTAACGATCTGTGGCTTCGAGGATTGTGCGCGAGGAGCCGCCAATGCTATGTAGCCACCATAAGCCGAGACTTCCCGCGCCCGCGAATTCAAGCACGAGCTGGTGTGGCGCGGCATGAATCTGAGCAACGATCTGCCGAACATCATCCGGTGGGGTCGTCATTGGCAGACCTGATCTGGATTAGGGGCAGATGGGCTGGATCAACCTGATCCGCGCCCGACACCGCATCGGGCGGAATGCATGCCTGTACGCGGGCAATCGCGGCGTGCAGGTCAGGCAAGTCCACCCCAGCGGCAGCCGCAACCGCCGGTGTGCAGGTGGTAAGCATCGCTACCGCCCGCGCAAGGTTGCGGCGCGGCGCAGTGACCAAGCCGATCTGGAGCTGAAGCATAGCGTTGGACAGGTTAATCAAGGCTTTGAGCAACTCCGAGCGTTCGCGGTGCCACTGCTCCTCAAAGACGAGCAAGGCCTCACGGTAACGTCCCGCATTGAAGTGCTCTAAAGCCAATGGATCAAGGGGCGGGTGCATCATGGGTCTCCGTGTTCTCTGCTGCGGCTAGCGATGGGTGCGCGGGGTGCTTGAGGTGCTGCTGCAATAGCTCGCGAGCGTGGTGTAGCTCGTGCAGAATCCGTTCGAGGTATTCGCGTTCAGGGATCGGTTCAGGTGTATTTGCATTGACAATCGCTTGCCAACGGGCAACGATGGTCTGCATGGTGCGGAGATCGCGCTCGGCAATGCGGCGTAGGTTGAGGGTTCCGGTGCGGTTCTGACGATGCGCGGGGGGAGCCGGATCAGCCCCTGTGAGTGGGGCTGTCGCAAGGTCGGGCACGTCGGTATAAGCCGCAACGCGCAGCACTGGCTCAAGCCGATCCGTGATCGAGGCCGCGAGCCTATCGGCTTGCAGCGGCTGGGTTAAGAGCCGTAGGCGTTGCCTAATGTAGAGCTGGGATCGTCCAAGCCGCGCTTCGAGTTGCTCAATTGTGCGCCCCTGCTGTTCGATCAAGGTGCGAAAGGCAAAGGCTTCTTCAAGTGGATCAAGCTCGCTGCGGCGGATATGCTCTGCTAAGCCAATCTCAAACAGCTCCTCATCGCTGTAATCGGCAACTTCGCAGACCAGTTCGGGAATGCCAGCATGGTGTGCAGCGCGAACCCAGCGTTCGCCAAAAGCCACCTGATAGCAACCGGTCAGGGTGTGGTTGGGGCGCACGTGCAAGCGGAAGTGCACGCCTTGCTGCATCATGGCGTGTGCCAGTGGAATGATTTCGTGAAAGCGTTGGCGCACCTGAAAGGGATTCGGGCGCAGCCATTGCAGGGCGATAGAGCGTACTTCAGTCGGGCGCGGTGGCAGCAACGCAGTGAGAGCGTGGTGGAGGGCGAGTTCGTTTTCTAGCTGTTCCCATTCTGGCTTGGTAGGGTTTGCAGTTGCCATGATGTATGTCTCGCTTCGGGCAGGGTCGCTTTCTTCCACTAGATATTATAGCACGGCGCACTCGGTCAGCAGTGGTGTTCTGAATCTGGCGAGGAGTGGCTCTTGCTGCTATGCTCTTCTGCTTTTACAATACGAAAGAGAGTCAGCCTACGGTTCATTTGCCACCGGCCATACACTGGTCACAGCATCACCTAATGAATACCTTCGATCTGACAACTGAAACACTCCGCACGGCGGCGTGGGGCACTATCGCCACGCAGATCATGGCGGCAGCCCTTGCGGCGGTGGGGCCCTATGCAGCTGTGCAGCGCAGCTTGGTGTGGGATGGCACAACGCTCGAGCTAGCCGGGCAACGCTATCCGCTCCCACAGGGGCGGCGCGTGCTGGTGCTGGCGACGGGCAAAGCGAGTATCCCGATGGCACAGGCCGTGTGTGATCTCCTTGGTGAGCGTGTCCACGACGGCGTGCTGATCTACAAGGCAGGCAGTGTTGCCACGCCGCCAGTGCTTGCACCGCTGCGCGGCTATGCTGCCCAACATCCCGTGCCCGATGCCGCTGGCGTAGCGGCGACGCAGGCATTGGTGCAGAGCCTTGCCCAATGTACCGCCGATGATCTCGTGCTGTTGCTGCTATCGGGCGGTAGCTCGGCCATGCTCACGTTGCCCGCCGAAGGGCTGAGCCTGAGCGACCTGCAAGCTACAACGACCGCGCTGCTGCGTTGTGGGGCCAGCATTGATGCGATCAACACGCTCCGCAAGCACCTCGATCAGGTCAAAGGGGGCAACCTTGCCCGCCTTGCCGCGCCTGCCCAGCTCGTCACGCTGATCTTGTCCGATGTTGTTGGCGATGCGCTTGATCAGATCGGCTCAGGAGTGAGTGTGCCGGATCGTACTAGCTTTGCCGATGCACTCGCAATTGTGGAACGATACGGGCTACAGGCGCAACTTCCCGCATCGGTCATGCACCGCTTGAGGGCCGGCGCGGCGGGCCTGTTGCCCGAAAACCCGCGTTCTGATGATCCCCTCTTTGCCCGCACGCAGGCGGTGCTGGTGGGCAGCAATCGCCACGCAGCGACAGCAGCAGCGCAGGCGGCAGCAGCGGCGGGCTGGCACGCCCTGATCTTGACGACGCAGCTGCAAGGCGAAGCCCGTGAGGTGGGGCGCGTGCTTGCGGCTATCGGGCGCGAGCTGGCAAGCAGTACTTCGCCGTTTGTGCCTTTGCCCGCCTGCATCATTGTGGGCGGCGAAACAACCGTGACGCTGCGTGGTTCGGGCAAGGGCGGGCGCAATCAGGAGCTAGCGTTAGGTGCGGTGCGCGATCTAGCGGGCGTGCCCAATGTGGCTCTGCTCACCCTTGCCACCGACGGCGAAGATGGCCCAACCGATGCAGCGGGCGCAGTAGTGACGGGCGCAACTCTCGCACGGGCGCAGGCGGCGGGGCTTAATCTGGATGCGGCCCTCGTGCACAATGATGCCTATCCCTTCTTTGCGGCACTCGGCGATCTGCTTCAGCCGGGTGTGACAGGCACGAACGTTAGCGATCTCGCACTGGTGCTGGTCTGGCCAGCATGAGCGGTTAGGCATCAGTGGACAGGTACTGAGGTCAGTGGCCCAGCCTTGACCTCGAAAGGAGCATCAGTCATTTCTCGTGCAACGGAACCCGTCGCACCGGCAACGCTCACCCGTCCGCGTGCGGCTCTGCGGGAAGGTGCGGCAACGTCATGGCCGCTGCTCTTGAGCATCGTGCCATTTGGGATGATTACGGGGGTGGCCGCCATCGCCACCGGCTTCTCGCTGCCACTGGCCATAGGCATGACAGTGATCATTTTTGCGGGCGCGTCCCAGCTCGCCACGATGCAACTGCTCACGACGGGCGCGGCAGTGGCCGTGATTGTGCTGACCGCCAGCATGATCAACCTGCGTTTCCTGCTCTACAGTGCCTCGCTTGCGCCGCATTTCCAGCATTTGCCGTTGCACTGGAAGCTCCTGCTGGCCTACTTCACCACCGATCCTGCCTATGGCATCACGATTGTCGCCCTGAACGAGCGCATCCCCATCCCGATGAAGCACTGGTACTATGCGGGGGCAGCAGGCTTGCTCTGGGTTGGGTGGATCATCGGTACGCTGACGGGGGCTTTGCTTGGAACCCAAATTCCCACTGAGTGGTCACTTGATTTTGCGATCTCGCTCAACTTCATCGCCGTGCTGATCCCCGCCATTCGGGATCGGGCCACGCTGCTCAGTGCGCTGGGAGGCGGTGGCGTGGCCATCGTCGCACGCGGCTTGCCCTTCAATCTCGGCTTGATCGTGGGCGCGTTGTGTGGCATCGGAGCGGGCTTGCTGCTTGAGCAGTGGCAACGTGGGAGCGGCAACGATGCCCCCCGTGCTAGTGATGAGTGAAGCCGCGATCTGGCTGCTGTTCCTCGTCATTGGGGCCCTGACGCTCACCTTTCGTGCGGCCTTGATCGTGCTCGCTGGGCGGTTTGCGATCCCGCCCGTGATCCTCCGGGCCTTGCGCTTCGTGCCATCGGCGGTGCTATCGGCCTTGATCGTGCCGCCGTTGGTGTTCTATCAAGGGCAACTGCACCTATTGGGGCAAGGCTGGTTGAATGAGCGCGTGCTGGCCGGCCTCATTGCGGCGGCGGTGATGTGGCGCACCAAGCGGGTGCTCCTCGCAATCTTGGTGGGGATGCTGGTGCTGTGGGGCTTGCAATTCCTCATCAATCAGCTACAATACATGCCGTAATCCGGCCGATGAGTGTAAGCTACAGGAGCGTGCATGGCTTCCGATCCTACTTCCCCGCCCGTCTGCCTGCGGCTGTTCCTCTATCCGGGCGTGGGCAACAGCTACGCCGCTCAGCTTGATCTCCTGATCCCTGCCAACGAAGCCCTACGCCTGACCACAACCGATGCGCTTGAGCCGACGGCTGAGGTTGCGGTGCAGTTTCCGGCGGAGGCGTTACGTGCCGCGCATGCCGATCCAGCAGCCTACGGCACGCTGCTGGCGCAGGCCGTGTTCGCGCCAGAGGTGCTCCGTGAGGGTCTCCAGCAAGCCCAGCAGATCGCTACCCGCATGGGCTGTGCGCTTCAGCTTGAGATTGCGCTTGAACACAGAGTGGCTGAGCTACGTGAAATCAACTGGACGTGGCTGCGCGATCCGCACCTCGATCTGGTGCTCCCAGTGCAGGTGCGCGAGGATGCCCCTGCCGACCTGCGCCACACGCCGCACCCACCCAGCCCGTCGCCAACGCCGCTTGCCCTACCCCATCCGGAACCGTCTGCACCTACCGATGATGCCGATCCCGTAGCGGTACCCAATCCGCGCTTAACGGGGGTGATGATCGGGTGTGGCTTCTTCGCCTTCTTCGGGAGCTGTTGCCCATTCGGGTTAGGCATGATCTTGCGCTTCGGCTTCGTGGATGATGCTATTCCCGTCACCCGCCTCACAGGGACAATCTACCTTGCGGTGGCCGTGATCCTGTTTCTGGTAGGCATGTGGCTGCTGTACTTTGGCTTTCAGCGCGATAATGTGTATCGGCAGGTGATGGGCTATGGCGAGGCCCACTATCGCAGCGATTGGGGGAGCTAACGCAATATGCACCGCCTAACAGCAACCCCACAACCGATTGGACTGCATCCGCGTTGGGGGCGCGGTTTGCGCTGGGCGTTGTGGGTGGCAACGGTTGCGCTTGCGCTGGCGTTGGTCGTGCAGCTCATCGGCTATGGGCGCTATCAAGCTGAAACGACCGCCACTGCCGCACACCTCGCGCAAGCCGAAGCAGATGCGGCAGCAGCCCAACTGAGTGCGATCTTTGCCCAGTCTGAGCAACTCGCCGAACGACTCGCGGCGGGTCTCAGCAGTGGGGCGATCCCGTATCATCTGATCGAAGGGCGCGTGAGTGCGGCTTTGCAGCGCAATGCCACGATTGATGGGATTACGGTGGCGTTTGCGCCGCAAGCCTTTTCCGATGCGTATGAGCGTTACATCGTCTACATCAGCCGTGCTGCCGATGGGGTGATGCAGATACAGGTTGGCGAGTCGCGCTACGACTACACGGTGTCATCTACGGGATCACCGAACGATCCCGCGACGGCGTGGTATACGCGCCCCATCGTCGAGGGCCCGCAGTGGACGGAGCCGTTTCGAGCGGCGGGGGCGGGCAAGGTGCTCATTGAGTATGGTGTGCCCTTTTACCGTGTGGATGACCCGACTACGCCTGCTGGGGTCGTGGCGGTGGATTATACGCTTGATGGCATGCGCCAATTGGTGAATGACCTTGATCTGGGGGCCACCGGATTCGGGGTGGTGGTATCAGCGGGCGAGGTATTTCTTGCCCATCCGGTACCGTCTGAAGTGACCCAGTCGGCTTTCCGTGCGCCCGCTGAAACCGCCCTCCGCGTGGCAGTCCAACGGGGACTGGCGGGCGAACGCTATAGCTTTGAGCGGCGCAATGCCCAGACGGGTGAGCTGGTATGGAACTTTGTCACGCCGATTGAAAGCACCGGTTGGGTGTTGGGCGTGGAGCTACCGCAAGCCGATTTTTTACCGGAACCGCGCCTGCTCTTGCTGCGCCAAACGTGGTTGCTCCTCACGGCGGCGGCTCTGGCGATCACGGCTTCCGCGCTGGCTGTGCGGGTTGAGACAGGCAACCCACGCCCGCTCTGGCGGCTGTCGCTCATTACTTCAGGCGTGCTGCTGGTGGTGCTACTGCTGATCCTCGCTCTAGCCCGCACGATGCCCCGCACCTACGGCGTGCCGATCCGCAATCCTGCCGAGCTGAATACCTACCTGCAAACGATCACCACCGATGCAACCCGGGCCGGTCTCCCTGATCCAGTGACGTTGCCGACAGGCCTCTTGCTGCAAGCGATACGCTTCCCCGATGCCACCTCAGTTGTGCTAAGTGGCTATGTGTGGCAACGAGTACCCCTTGATTTGGTCGAGGAGATAACCCCCGGTGTAACGTTCCCACAGCGCATTGATGAGCCGTATCAGATCGAGCAGGTGGCCGCCGAACAACAAGGCGATGAGATCGTCTATGTGTGGGAGCTTTCGGTTGCCCTGCGCCAGATTTTCAATCCTGAGCAGTACCCACTCGATGTCAACGATGTCCGCATTCGGCTGCTCCCCACCGAAGTTGCTCAACATGTGCTCCTCGTACCTGATCTCGAAGGCTATACCGTGACCCTGCCCGAGGCCCGTCCGGGGCTAGATAGCACCATCCTGATCAACAATTGGGTGATCCAGCGCAGCTTCTTCAGCTACGAACGCAACGATTACCAGACCACGCTGGGCTTTGCAGGGCGACCAGCAATGGCCGTGCCAGAGCTGAATTTCAACATCCGCACCGAGCGGCAGTTTGTTGGCCCTTTTATCACCTTCGTGCTGCCCGCCATCGTCACGGCCATCTTAATTTTCGCCTTCCTGATGAATGGCAGCAAGCCTGATGAGCCGGAGGAGATTGTCAGTGCGCTGAACTACTCAGCCGCCTTGTTTTTCGTGATTGCTGTGCTGCATACGGCATTGCGCGAGAATGCCGCTGCAATTGGGCTGACCTATCTGGAATACTTTTACCTGCTGCTCTACGTCCTGTTGTTAGGAGTTGCGGCGAACACCTTTCTGGTGGTACGTCAGCCGCAGCTACCATTCATTCGCTTCGGTAATAACCTGATCGCCAAAGCCACCTTCTGGCCACTCTTGCTCGGCATGATGACGAGCGCGACCCTGTGGATGTTTGTGTTTCGGGGTGAATAAGACGGGATCAATGGGGCAATTGGTGGGCACTAGTGGACTCGAACCACCGACCTCATCCGTGTGAAGGATGCGCTCTAACCAACTGAGCTAAGTGCCCGTATGGCTTTGGATTATAGCACAGCCTGTCGTTTGCTGCAACTTCCCCATCACGATCAGGTGGGGTAAGGCAGGCTATAGGTCGGCACCTTTCAACGGGATACACTGGAGTTACAAAGTGTGTGAAACGTAGCTGGTGTTCTATGCTATAATACACCCAACTCTGAACCGGCCTAGCGTGTTCGCGTATGCCCAATGCCCTCCCCGCGACATAACAAGGTCCGCACCGCTCAGGGATGATATGCTACAGCATCACATGCGCTGGTTGCCGTGGTGTTGCTCGACGGAGAGCCATGCAATCGCCTTGTCTTCTCCACCGAGAATTGAATCTGTGTCGGCGACGGCACATCCTAACCATGAGTGTTACTGAACAATGCAGAGCAATGAAAGCAGGAAAGGTGGTACGTTTTGCGCGGAATGTTAACCGTCTCACGCGGGATTGATTTCTTCACGGAGATACTTGGCAACATTGCCTTGTGGATTGTGACCCTGACAGTGTTAGTTGGGGCGTGGAATACCTTCGGGCGATTTTTCGGGCGATTTATCGGCACGAATCTGACCTCGAATATGTTTATCGAGTTGCAGTGGTATCTGTTCAGTATCACCTACTTCCTCGCTGCTGGTTATGTGCTGAAGCACAATGGGCATGTGCGGGTGGATGTGCTGTACGATGGCTTTAGCCCTAAGCGCAAAGCGTGGGTCAACCTGATCGGCACAACGTTTCTGCTGTTCCCCTTCTGTGCCATGATTACCTTCTTTGCATGGGGGTGGCTCGGACAATCGTGGCGTATTTTGGAAAGCTCACCCGATCCGAGTGGCTTGCCGCGCTACCCGATCAAGACGATGGTGGTGGTGGGCATGGCCCTTCTCGCCATGCAGGGCATATCTGAATGGATCAAGAGTTTGGCTATTATCACTGGGCATCTGGAGCCACCAAAAGAAATCAAGGTGGTCGAAGAAGTTGCCGCAGCGATTGTGGTGCCCACGCTGGTGCAGGAGGTACTTGTGAAAGAAGAACCTCGCTCGAGCACGGATGCGACCCCGCACGATAACGGCGATGGGGCAAAAGCAGTGCCGGAGACCAACGGCAATCGTGCACATGCACACGCTCCTGTGCCGCTCACGGCCCCTGATCCAGCGACGAAGGAGGACAACTAGCTATGGCGTGGTATGAGTTGTTCTTCTTGGGGCTTACCCTGCAAGACCCGACGGAACTGCTTGGGATAGCCATGTTCGGCTTACTGATCGTCTTCTTGGGCAGTGGCTATCCTGTTACCTTCTCGATTGCCGGCGCGGCAATGGTGTTTGCCCTCATCGGCATTAGTATGGATGTCTTCTCGCTCAACCTGCTCAATGCATTGCCCAATCGCTTGTTTGGGACGATGAGCAACTTTACCCTCCTTGCGATTCCCTACTTCGTCTTTATGGGTTCGATGCTAGAGAAATCCGGGCTAGCCGAAGACTTGTTGGAAACAATGGGCATTCTGTTTGGGCCGATGCGCGGCGGCTTGGGCATTGCCATCGTGATTGTGGGCACGCTCCTCGCGGCCACGACGGGCGTGGTGGCCGCGACGGTGGTGGCCATGAGTATGATCTCGCTCCCGATCATGCTGCGCTACGGCTACAACAAAGAGCTGATCTGTGGCGTGATTTGTGCCTCTGGGACACTTGGCCAAGTGATCCCGCCGAGTGTGGTGCTCGTCGTGTTGGCGGCGCAGTTGGGCATTTCGGTCGGTGATCTGTTCATTGGCACGATCCTGCCGGGCTTGATGATCTCCGGCTTCTACGTCATCTACGTGGGCGTGCTCGCGCTGATCTTCCCCAAGATGGCTCCAGCCCTACCGCTTGAGATGCGGACGATCACCGGACCTCAGCTGGCCTTGCGGGTCGTGAAGGTGATGATCCCCCCGATTATCCTGATCTTTGCGGTGCTGGGCAGCATCTTCTTCGGCTTGGCCTCCGCCACCGAAGCGGGCGCAGTCGGTGCGCTTGGGGCAACCGTGTTGGCTCTTGCCAATCGGCGGCTTTCGTTCCACACAGTGCGCCGAGTCGCGGATGAGACGCTGCGGGTCGCCACGATGGTGATGTTCATCCTCTTCGGCTCCACCGTCTTCTCGCTCGTCTTTCGTGGGCTAGGCGGCGACGAACTGGTGACGGATGTGTTCCTGAGCTTGCCCGGCGGCTACTGGGGCTTTATCTTCGCCAGCATGTTACTCATCTTCGTGCTGGGCTTCTTCATTGACTTCTTTGAGATCGCCTTCATCGTGCTGCCCCTGCTTGTGCCGGCGGCGACGGCCTACGGCATTGACCTGCGCTGGTTTGGGGTGGTGATCGGGGTCAACTTGCAGACCTCGTTCCTCTCGCCGCCGTTTGGTTTCTCGCTGTTTTACCTGCGCGGGGTTGCCCCGCGTGACCAGATCAACACCGGGCATATCTATCGTGGGGCCGTGCCATTCATTCTCATCCAGCTGGTTGCGCTTGCGATTGTGATCATTCGCCCAGAAATTGTGACCTACCTGATCGAACTGTCGAAGGGTGTGGCGGTTCCGGCAACCTAAGTTCCGACATATAACGTTAGCAGTATCAGCGCGACGCACCCAGAGGGGTGCGTCGCTCTTTTGGGGGGCAGCTAGAACAGGGGCACAAACAGGGCGATCACAATTGTGAGGGTAACGATACTCAGCAGGGTGGAGAAGAGCACGGTGGAGATCACGAAGGTCGGCAGCATGTCGTTCTCGGTGGCGATGATCGAAGCAAGCACGGCGGCGGGCATTGCCGATTGCAAAATGCCCACGCTATGTTCCGTGCCAACGACACCAAAGAAAGGCCCGAGTGCGAAGGCCAACAATGGGCCCACCAGCAGGCGGATGCTGCTGGCGATCCATGTGTCGGTGGTGGGGCGCGGAATGCCGACATTGGCGAGCTGGATGCCTAAGCCGATCAGCATGATGGGGATTAGTGCGCCAGCCAGCAGATCAATCGAACGCAGGGCGGCCGTCGGCATTTCGATCTGGAGCCAATTGAAGAGCACCGCCGGTGGCACCACCAGCAAGCCGGGCGTGCGGAGCACGGCGAGAGCGGCCCCTACGCTGCCGCCGCGTTCGAAGTTGGCCGCAGCTACCCCAATGATGAACGAGATCACGAGGATCACGAGGAAATAGATCACGGTGGAGCCGAGCGCATCGCTGCCAAGCGTGAACTCGATGATCGGAAAGCCGAAGTTGCCCACATTGCCAAAGACCGCAATCAAGATATAGGCTCCGATCATCTTGGCGGGGCGGCGCAGCAGCCGTGCGACAATGAAGCCAACGACAGCACAGCCCAGCGTAACCGCCGTGATGAAGAAGATCATCCGGAGCACCAAGCCGATCTCGATCTGGGTGCGGTAGAGCGTGCTGAAAATGAACGCGGGCGTAAGCACGGTGTAGGAAAGCCGCGAGAATGAACGTGCATCGAGCGCGAGGCGCGGCCCAGCCAGATACCCGACAACCACCAACGCAAACACGGGCACGATAATCGCAAAGAAAATACTGAAGAGTTGCCCAATCATACATTCCCCTTAATCCACTCATACTACCTTGCGGACCCACTCCCCCAATTGGGCAGGCGGCAGGCCGACTCCATTCATTTCAGGGTCATTGCGTCTGGCGTGTGCACCGCGCTCAGTGCTTCTAGCCAATACAAAGCGGCACCGGAATAACTCCGATGCCGCTCGTGCCGCGCTATCGTGGCGGAGCTGCGCTAGGCCCACAGGTTAGCCAATCGGGTTGTTGGTGACGAATAAGGAGAAGCTCTGTTCATTGATCTGGTGCCACGCATAAATATCTTCACGGAACTGCTTCCATGCCGTATAGGTCGGCGCAAAGAACTTCGCATCCTTGCTGGCAAGTTCATCATAGAGTTCAAACGCGGCCTTCTGGGCACCCGTCAGTATCTCTTGCGGGTAGGGCTTAAGTTGCGTTCCCGTGCTGATCATCTCATTCAGGGCGGCTTGGTTGCGGGCATCATACTTGGCGATCATATCCATGTTAGCTTGGTAGCATGCTGTCTTGAAAATCTCCTGATAGGTGGGGCTGAGCTTGTTCCACTCATCGAGGTTGACGTAGCAGTCGAGCGTGGGGCCCGGCTCCCACCAGCCCGGATAGTAGTAGAAGTCGGCCGCCTCGTTCAGGCCGAGCTTCTTGTCGTCGTAGGGGCCAATCCACTCGGCCGCATCAATTGCACCAGTCTGAAGGGCAAGGAAAATCTCGCCGCCGGGTAAGGTTTGGGTTACCACGCCGATGCGCTCCATCACCCGCCCGCCTAGACCGGGGATGCGGAACTTCAGCCCTTTCATATCCGCAAGGGTATTAACCTCGCGTTTGTACCAGCCGCCCATCTGGGCGGTGGTGTTGCCAGCCGGAAAGGCTTTAATGCCAAACTCGGCGAAGAGCGGGTCGAGCAACTCCATGCCGCCGCCGTGATATAGCCATGCGTTCTGCTGCTGGGCGTTCAAGCCAAAGGGAAGTGCTGTGGCAAAGCCAAAGGTTTCGTTCTTGCCGACGTAGTAGTAGGTTGCCGTGTGACCAGTCTGGACAGTGTTGGACTGGACGGCATCCATGACTTCAAGGCCACCAACGATCTCACCGGCTTGGTTGACCTTGATCTTGAACTTGCCGCCGGTCATGGCTTCAACGCGGGCAGCAACTTCGATAGCACCACCGTGAATGGTGTCAAGCGACTCGGGCCAGCTTGTAGTCATCTGCCATTGGATGTTTTCGCCAGCGGTTTGGGCGGCAGGAGCCTGAGCGGTTTCACCCGAACCAGCTGGGGCTTCGCCGCCGGGGGCGGCGGGGGCTTGCGGTTCGGCGGCGGGCGGGGCAGCTGCGCCGCATGCGCCGAGGTACAGAGCCGTACCTCCGAGCATACCGGCTGCTACGCCGCGTAGAAACTCTCGTCGTTCCATGTGTTCCTCCTCAATGCGGTACGATTGGTATTTGAATGAGACATTTATCCCATTGCATCTGTGATTATACAAAACTTGGTGCAATTTGACAATCTTGCGTGAATGTCGCTACCCCCAACCCGTGCTACAATACATTTTAGAGGCATGTTTACCCGCTCAGTGACGGAGCACAGGATAGCGTGCTGTTAACC
Source organism: uncultured Chloroflexales bacterium (assembly GCA_937967405.1). Classification (GTDB taxonomy): domain Bacteria; phylum Chloroflexota; class Chloroflexia; order Chloroflexales; family Chloroflexaceae; genus JAAUTZ01. Next base: position 31,016 of record CALCJV010000158.1, read on the forward strand.
CTATATAGCATATGTAGATAAACCAAGAAGCACACCAACATCGCTATGGCTTTCCAGCTTGCAACATGGTGGCTGGTAATCCAGATCATCGGGATTGCCGCGCTACCGCTAACAACCTTCCTCTTGCGGAGCCTCCCAGAGCGCGGGTATGCGTTCAGTAAAGCGGTGGGCCTCCTCAGCAGCACCTATCTGGTCTGGCTGCTCGCAATGTTGGGGCTTGGCTCATTCAGTGTGGTGCTCGTGGTGCTCGCCGTAGCGGGAGTGGCGGGGCTTGGGCTGATGCTCTTGCGGATGCAGGGTGTGCCGCTTGGTCCGGCACCGTTTGCGGTGTGGCTGCGGGGCATCGTGCAGCAGCACTGGCGCATGCTCCTGTTTAGCGAAGCCATCTTCCTGACCGCCCTGATCGGCGTGGCGTGGCTGCGGGCCCACACGCTCGGCTTTGTGGGGCCGCACCCGTGGGGCACCGAACGCCCGATGGATTTTGCCTTCTTCAATGCGATCCGTTACAGCAACGCCTTCCCGCCGCCGGATCCGTGGCTGGCGGGCTATAGCATCAACTACTACTACTTCGGCTATATGATGATGGCCGTTGTGGCCGTGCTGAGTGGGTTAGCCCCAGCCGTAGCCTACAACCTGTCGCTGGCGTTGATCTTCGCCCTTACCGCGCAGGGCATCGCCGGTCTGATCAGCACCCTGATCGCCCTAAGCCACGCCCCGTCTGCGCCTGCCGCACTACCCACCCGCACCCCCCGCCTGCGCCAGCTAGGGCAGCGGCTTGCGCCCCTGCTCGGCGTGATTTTGGTGCTGCTGGCTGCGAATCAGGCGGGCGCGTTGCAGGTCATCGTTGGCGATTACCGCGTGGTTGCGTTGGATGGGCCGCAGCTCGTATCCGCCGTCGGGCAGGCTCTCCGCGCTAGCAGCGATGTGATTACACTCCCCTATCCGGCGCACACACAGGCGGGTGATTTCGGCTCCTTTGAGACCCTCGAACGGGGGGATCGCGTAGCCGATTTCAACTGGTGGTGGCCATCGCGGGCATTGTGGGATGCCTTCACCGATCCGGCCAGCGACACGCCCGTGCGCCGCTACAACATCACCGAGTTCCCCTTCTTCAGCTTCTGGCTCGGCGATATGCACCCGCACGTCATGGCCCTGCCGTTCAATCTGGTGGCACTGGTGCTGGCTCTCGCCACCGTTGCCCGCAGTAGCCTGCCGCCCTTCGCGCAGGGGCGTAGCGGCTGGCTAGAACTACTCCTGACCGGCATGATTTTGGGGAGCCTGTATTGCATCAATAGTTGGGATTTGCCAACCTACCTGCTGCTCTATGCGGCAGCGGTGGTGGTGCTCGCGGTGCGGGCGGCCGGCGGGATTGGGCAGGTGGCGTGGCTGCCAGTGGGCAAACTGCTCGGCATGGTGTTGCTGGCGCAGTATCTGCTCTTCTTGCCGTTTCATCTTACCTTCCGCTCGCTTGTCGGCTTTGCTGCGCCATTGACCGACATCCCGCTCCTGTCGCGGCTCTCGACCATCCTTGCGCCAGTCGTGCAAGGGCGTAGCGAGTTGCACAGCTTCGTGATTATCTTTGGGCTATTCTTGCTGCCGTTGCTCGCTATGCTGTATCTGCTACCGGGTTCTGTCGCTGTGCCCCCCGCGCTGCCCGCCGATCCCCCTGATCCCGTCGCTCATCCTAATCATCCTGATCACCCCGATCATCTACCGCCTGCCGCGCCCCAGCCGGCCGCCGCGCCAGAGCCAAGCCCAGCTAGCGGTACAGGTGGCGGGCGCATCGTGGTGGCGCAGGGGGGCGGTGCGTTGCTGATCGAGCCGACAGCGACAGCCCCCGCTACCCCTACAACGTCTGCCCTGCACTGGCACGCGGACTGGCTGGCATGGCTGCCGCTCCTGCTGTTGCCCGCCGGAGTGCTGCTCAACTTCCCCCTGCTAGCACTGGGGGGGCTAATGCTCTTTGCCCTCGCGCAGGCAATCCGCTGGGCCCAATTCCCCGCACTGGCATTCACGGCACTGGTGATTGCACTGGGTAGCGCGATCTGCTTCGGCACTGAGATCGTCTTCATTCGGGATGTGTTCAACAATCGTATGAATACGATCTTCAAATTCTACTATCAAGTATGGCTCTTGTGGGGCACGCTGGCTGCATTTGCCGTGTGGTGGCTAGTGTCTGTGCCGCGCCTGCGCTGGCAACGCCGCGTGGCGTATGCCACGCTAGCGGTGTGGCTGGTGCTGTTGCTCGGCAGCCTCGTGTACCCGTTCATCAATCTGCAAACGCTCGCCCGTGATGGGCAGTTCTATGGGCTAGCGGGCATTACGCCCCGCGAGAACACGCCCGCCGGAGCCGCTGCCACCGCATGGATCCGGGCTAATGTGCCGCCCGGCAGCGTGGTGCTAGAAGCCGTCTCGCCGACGGGTGGTTCCTACAATGGCGAGGGCTTCGCGGCGATTTCGGCTAGCACCGGACGGCCGACCGTGATCGGCTGGGTGGGGCATCAGGTGCAGTGGCGCGGCGGCGATGCCCAAGCCCGCGCCGAGTTGGAACCACGCAAAGCCGACGTGGAGCTAATCTACAGCACCCCTGATGTTGCCCAAGCGCGGGAGTTGCTGCGAAAATACCGTGTGGACTATGTCTATATCGGCGAATTGGAACGGCGAAGCATGTCGCCAGAGAGCTTTGCCAAATTTGATCAGCTAGGGGAGCCTGTTTTTGTGCAGGATGAAGTTACGATCTATCGCATGACTATGGAACCATCACTGCTGCGTTAGGGGGAAAGCCAATGAACGTTCCGTATCCCGTTCGGCAGAGTATGCTGCGCCTACTGCGGGTCAGCCTGATTGGGCTACCACTCAGCTATGCTACCGTCCTCAGTGTCGTCTATGTCAATCAAGCCCGGTTCGTCTATAATCCTGACCGCACGATGAGTAGAGACCCGGCGCAGATGGGCTTGGTATATGATGATCTCTGGCTGACGACCGCGGATGGGGAGACGCTGCACGCATGGTTCATTCCTGCGCCGCTTGCGAATGGTACGGTGCTGTACCTGTATGGCAAAGGCGGCAATATGTCATACGTCTTGGCCGATGCCCTCAAGCTGCATCAGCTTGGGCTGAATCTGCTGCTGGTGGATTATCGTGGCTATGGCGCGAGTAGCGGCAGCCCCTCTGAGCAGGGGATGTATACGGATGTGCGGACGGCGTGGGATTACCTCACGGCCACACGCGGTATTGCCGCCACGCAGATCGTCATTGTCGGCTATTCGATGGGCGGCGGCGTAGCGGCGTGGCTCACCGAGCAGACCCATCCGGCGGGGCTGATCTTGGTCAATACCTTTACGAGCTTGAAAGATCGCGGCTCCGAGCTATACCCGTACCTGTTTGTGCGCCAATTGATGCGCTACGACTACCCGATTCTGGAGCGGCTGCCGCAGATTACATCGCCGATCTTGATTGCCCATGCCCGCAATGACCGCACCATCCCGATTGAGCATGGCTACCGCTTGCACGCTGCTGCCGCATCGCCGTTTCCGCTCTTGGAGACAGATGGCGGGCACGGAGCCGGAATTGCCGCTATATTGCGGCAGTATCCGCACGAGCTACAGGCCTTCCTTACCATTGTGTTGCAGCAGCCCGACGTGCGGCCCAGTGTGTCGCCAATGGGGGATTAAGCCAGCGTGACCGCGCAACAAGCAGATCGGCTACGGCTGGTGGTCAAGGTGGGGACGAGCGTCCTGACCGCCGGCACGGATTCGCTCAATCAGCCGTTTATGGTGGATCTGGCGCGGCAAGTGGCCACGCTGCACCAGCAGCAGGCCGAGGTCTTGCTCGTTTCATCGGGGGCGGTGGCAGCGGGCTGGGAGCGGCTCGACTTTCCGCCGCGCCAGCAGCGCAACCGCAAAGCGGTGGCGTTTCGGCAGATGTTGGCGGCCGTGGGGCAGAGCCGCCTGATGCACATGTACGAGCAGTTTTTCAACATCTACGGCTTGAAGGTGGCACAGGCATTGCTCACCCGCGGCGATCTGAGTGATCGCCAACGCTACCTGAATGCCCGTAACGCCCTGTTGCAATGTTTGCACTATCGCCTGCTCCCCATCATCAACGAGAATGATGCCGTCGCCACCAGCGAGGTACGCTTGGGCGATAACGACACGCTCTCGGCCTATGTTGCCAATCTGGTAGATGCAGACCTGCTCGTCATCCTCAGCGATGTGCAGGGCTTGTACACGGCAGACCCGCGCCGTGATCCGCACGCGCAGCTGCTGCACGAGGTGGCCCAAATTGACCCCCAGATTTGGGAGATGGCTGGCGGCAGTGGCACGCATCGCGGGACGGGGGGCATGTTCACCAAGATTCGGGCCGCCGATCTGGCGACGCGCTCCGGCTGCGAGGTGGTGATTACCAGTGGCTTTGAGCCGGATGCCTTGCTGCGCGTGGTGCGCGGCGAGCAACTCGGTACGCGCTTTCGCCGTTCCGGCTCGCATGTTGAAGCGCGTAAACGTTGGCTGCTGGCAGAGACGGTGATGGACAGCCGTGTGGAGGTGGATGCAGGCGCAGTGCGAGCATTGGTGGAGCAGGGCAAGAGCCTGCTTCCGGCGGGCATCACCGCCGTTGCAGGTGACTTTGGGCGGGGGCAGACGATCCGCATCTACAGCAACACGGGACACGAGATTGCGCGTGGCATGACTCAATACAGCGCAGCCGAACTAACCCTGATTCGCGGGCGGCAATCGGCCCAGATCGCCGACGTGCTGGGCTACGATTACGGTACGGAGGTCGTCCACCGCGACGATATGGTGCTGCTGTGAGTGGGGAGCGATAGCAGTGGTGAGGCTGTGTTGCAGCCCCACCTGCCTGCACCCGCTAGCGCAGCTTGTTGGGCTTCTTGGCAAGGGTGCTAGCAATCCCCGCTTGGAGCGTGCTGTAGGTGACAATATTGCCCAAGCTCACGCCCAGCTGCACCAACGTCTGGGCGATACGGGGCTGGATGCCGGTCAACACCAGATGCGCCCCGATCAGGTTGACGGCCCGGGCGACTTGGATCAGCGCATTGGCCACCGCCGTATCTACCGTCTTGACCCCCGTAATATCGAGCAGGACGGTTTCGGCTTGATGCTGCACAATCCCTTCGAGGATGGTCTCCATCACCTGCTGGGCCCGCCGATCCGAGACTGCCCCAATCAGCGGCATCACCAGCACACCGTCGCTAATCGGGATCAGCGGCGTAGATAGCTCAGCCAACATCAGCGACTGCTCACGGATAATCGCTTCTTGCTTGGCAGCTTCGCGTTCAGCTTCTTGAATGCGTATGCTCTCGGTAATATCCATCAAGCCCCCATCCCACACAATCTGGTCTCCAATCTGGCGTGGGTGCGAGGTCGCACGAATCCAGCGCACCTGCCCATCAAGGCGCAAAATTCTTCCTTCCCAATACCACGTCGTCATGGTCTGTGCGGAGTGGCTGATACTTGTGGCAAGGCTGTCTGCGTGGTCAGGATGAACAAACGCTGTCAGGTTGTGCTCGTTTGAGAGCACTTGGTTGACCGTCACACCGTAAACTGCTTCCACGCCGCGACTTACATACGGGAAACTAGATGTGCCATCGGGATGGAGCACGAAACGGAACAGCATCAAAGGTGCGTTCTGGTCAAGTTCAGTATACAGGTCTTGTAGTTCTTCTGGGGTTAATCGTGATGTTGACACCATTGTCATATCGTTCTCCCTTAAAATCAAGGCTACACCCTAAGGTGCTGTTAAGAATGCTAAAGGTGTAGTATATCACAACATTCGCGCTAGCCACGTGCCGAGTGGCACGCGGTTCTCGCGCAGCCATGCACGGTCACGCGCTTCGATCCCGCCTAGCAAGCGCAACGCCACCCCAAACACCAGCACGCCAATCAGCATCATCAGGAGCAATACACCCGCCGCTTGCAAACGTTCGGCGATGCTGCTGCCGGTGTCGCCCAATCCGGCAAGGCTTCGCATGCCCCACACCGCCGCACTCATTGCGCCCGTTGCCAGCGCAACTCGCCCGAAGAACGCCCACGAATAGGCCAGCCGAAACTCGCGCTGCGCGAGCCATGCGGCGGTCAAGCCGATCAGCACCCGCCCGCCGCCCACAGTCAAGGCGGCCCCGACTAGCCCGTAGCGTGGAGCCGCCCACAGCATCACGGGCAGCACAAGCAGCGTCGGCAGGCGCGAGATCAACAGCAGGCGGTAGCGTTCGTAGACTTGGAGGATAATCTGGGCACTGCTCAGGAAGGTCTCTAGAAACAGCGCGGGCGTGAGCAGCCAAACCACCAATGCCGCACCGAGATACTGCGGGTATTGCACAAGGATCAGATCATAGGCGAGCAGCATCAAGCCCGCCCCGCCCGGCACAAGGATCAGCACGAGAATGCGCCCAACGGCGGCGTAGGTGGTGGCGAGATCAGCATCGCCGCCGCGTACCCGCGCGAAGAGCGGCACTTGGATGCCCACCAGCGGGCGGTAGAGTAAGCCATTCGCTTGGCGTACAAGGGCAGTGCCAACACTGTAGAGGGCCACTTGCACCGGATTGGTGAGCAGGAAGATGGCAAACAGCCAACTGAGGAAATAGTCGCTCAGATTGAGGATATTGGAGAAGCCGGTGTAGATCGCAAAGCGTTGCCAGAGCTGCCGATCCAGCCGCCCCGCAAGATCAGCAGGGGCATCTGCTGCGGTGGGATGGGTGCGCGGCGGGTCGCGCAGGCTCTGGAGCACCTGCCAACTGGCCACGGCCACACTCAGCACGGGCGTGAGGACAACCGCAACCAGCACGCCGCCAATGCCGTAGCCGGCCAGCACCAAGATGGCTGTGAGCGTGGGCTGCACTACATCACCTAGGATCGTGATTAGGTTCCACGCCCGTTGGCGGAAGTAGCTCACCAGATAGGCCATCAAGCCATCATACAGGCTGCCCAGCGTGACGAGGGCCAGCACCGTGCCGATGATCAGGGGCGCAAGGCGTAACACCTCCGCTTCGAGTGCGATGCGGGCGGCATCGTCTATGCGTTCGGGCAACTGCTGCACGCCCGTCAGCAGGAAATTGATGAATTGGGGCGCGAACAGCAGAAAGAGGCTACTGCCGAGTGCTAGCAAGCCCGCCTTGAGCAGAAAGATCACCTGCATAAACCGGCGCACCGCCGCCCGCCCGCGCTCCTGCTGCAATTCGGGGATGAAGCGCGGCATGGCTCGATCCGTGCCCAGATCTACCCAGATGCCGAGTGTGGCGGCGGCGGATGTCACCAGCCGCAAAATCCCAAATTCGGGTGGAGTCAGCACATTCAAAATAATCAGATTGGTGGCCAGTTCGATGAGTGTTTTGAGCGGAGCCAGCAGCGTATTCCAGAACATCGCCTGCGACACCTGCCGACCAAGGGTGGGCGGTGGTGGGGCAGTGGGGGGGGCCGCGTTGGGCGCGGGCGCGGCAGGCGGGATGGGTGGTACGGGCGGGGGCGGAGAACTCGCACTCATTGCGGCGGCGCATCCCGCAGCAACACCAGCCGCCACGTCCCCTGCACGCCGGTGCGATAGCCGCGGTAGAGCCAGCCCAGCAGAATGGTTCCGGCGCGGGTGCGCGTGAGCTGGCGCAGCCATGCGCGGCGTGGACTGAGCTGCCCTTGGGCGACACGGGCTTCATCCAGATCAACGACGCGGAAGCCGGACTGGGCGGCAAGGCCAGCGAGGTGATCCCATGTGAAGTAGTGCATGCTGCCCAACGTTTGGCGATCCTTGAACTGCCCGCCCTTGCGCCGCCCCAGCAGGTCAATTACCGCAGAGGCCCACGCCCGCGGCAGCCAATTGATGCCCCACAGGTGGTAGTGCGGGTCTTTCAGCGCGTAGCGGTTGATCGCGGTGATCAGCACACGCCCATCGGGGCGCAGCACGCGGGCCAATTCTGCCAGCAGTGCGGCGGGCTGTTGCACATGCTCCAGCACATCGAGGCACGTCACCAGATCGAATTGGGCTGCGGGCAGGGGCAGGTGTTCACCGGCGGCAGCCGCAACGGGCAAGCGCAGGGCGTGGTGTTCGGCCCGCACCGCCGTAATCGCACAGTAGGCGGGGTGGTAATCCAGCGCAACCACCGTGAAGCCACGCTGTGCAGCAGCAACTGCAAAGCCGCCCATGCCACAGCCCAGATCAAGCAGATCGGCAGGTGGCGCAGTGCGGGCGGGAGCAGTTGCCAGTGCTGCCGCCAGCAGGCGCAAGGCTTCGCCCTGATGCTGCTCTTGGTGGATGCGCTGCTCGCGCCAACGCGCAAAATCAGGCCGCCAGCGCATGTGTGCCAGCCACGGATCAATGCGTGCCGCCAATGCGGTGGCGGTGTCTGTTGTGACAGCAGGTGTTGCAGTGGGTGCGGTTGTGGGTGGTATTGTCATTCTGCTACTTGATATACCACAAAAGACGGGGTCTGTCCATCGGGCAAGAGCCGCCCCTGCTGCACGGGCTGCAACTGGCGGCCCAGTGCGGCCCTCAGGCGGGCCGCATCCGCGTGGTGCGTGTAACCAGATAGCACGAACCAATCGCCAGTATTGGGCGGCTGTGAGAAGCGCGGTGGTTGCCCAGCATCACGCAGATCAAAGGTGGCGACAGGTTGATGGTAGGCGAGGTATTGAAAGACGGCATTCGTGGTGAGACTTTGCGCCACAAACAGCGTGCCGGTTGCCGCGGTGGGTTGCTCCTGCACAAACTCGCCGATGCGGGTGTGGATCGGGTAAAACGAAGCCCATACCTCCTGATCGCGGGGCATGCGGATGAAGTAGGTGTGGCTGTTCCACGCCAGTGCAAGCACCAGTGCCGCCCCGATCAGGGTAGGGCTAGCCCAACGGGGCACGGCCGGAATCTGGCGCAGCTGACTGAGCAGGGCACTCCAGCCGAGTGCCGCCGCCATACAGGCGTAGCTCAGCGCGGCAAAGCCCCGCATGCCGTGCGGGCCATCTACGGCCAGCACGCCCGGCAGCAGCGTGATGGCCAAAGCCAGCAGGATGAACTGACTACGCCAATCACGCCATGTCCCAGCTAGCACGCCTAAGCCCAACAGCATGCCCAGTCCGGTGAAGGGATCGAAGAACGGCACAAGCGGCGCATGGTGGCGGCCATTGCTGTCGCCCTCCCAGTGGAATGCACCGAGATACCGCCCCAGCGAGTGATCGAGTGTGCCCAGATAGGTGATCCCGCGCTGGGTGGCATTGCTAAGCAGGGCAACATCGCCCACGCGGTCATTGAAGCTCTCTGGGTGGCGTAGGGCATAGCCGACAAAGGGACTCACAGTGATGGTGAAGCCGAGCAGAGCGGCTGCCGCGAAGGGCAGCCACGCCTGCCACTGCGCCCAGATATGGCGGTGGTGCAGCATCAGGAGCATGAGCATGAGGCCCAAGAGCAAGGGGGCAATCCGCCCGATGTGGTACATCTGCACCGCCATGCCGATCAGGGTGCCGCCCGCGAGGGCAAGCGCAACCGCCGCCCAGATGGTCCGCGAGGCGGGCGAGGGTTTGGGGGCTGCTTGGGGTGGGACAAGCAGCTGCCAGCCACGCAGGATCAGCCACAGCCCGCTCAGGCTGAGCAGCGGCTCAAAGATGGTCGGGAAGCTGAAGCGGCTGATCGTGATCTGCCAGCTTGAGATGGCCATGCCTGCGGCGGCAAGCAGGGCGACATCAGCCCGCCGGTAGAGCTGCCACGCCAAGCCCGCCAAAGGCAACAGCACCAATACCCCCGCTAGTGCCGTGACGATCCGCACCGTCCAGACGTGGATGCCCCACAGGTGCAGAGCCAGTGCAAAGGGATAGAAGCCCAAGCCGGGCAGATGCACCCCATCGGCTGGCTCATAAATTGGGCGGTAGGTCGGGTCTTCAAGCATCCGCAGGGCGAGGAGCATGTGCCGTGCTTCGTCGCGCCACAAGCCATAGGGCAGCGCATCGAGGCGATAGAAGCGTAGCCCTAGCGCAACAAGCATGATCGCCCCAAGTAGGGCATAGGGCAACCAGCGTGGTGCGGCGAGGAGGGTTGGGGCGGGGGCAAGGGCAGCGCAGGCGATGTGGCTGTGCGCCACCAAGATGATCCCCGCACTGGCGAGCAGCATGCCCCCAAGCAGCCACCAATGCAGCGCGAGGCAGATCTGGGCGAGGAGCAACAGCCCGACCCCACCCCAGAAGCGGGCCGGATGCGGGGCGGTAGTAGCGAGCGGCATAGCCAGCAGGAGCGTGGCCACCAGCCCGCTGGCCCATGGCGTAACTGGCACAAGCCACGCCAAAAGCGTGGGATCACGCCACGCCAGCCACAGCACCCCCCCAGCGTAGAGCGCAATCACCCCCGCTAACCCTGCCCGCATCCCGCGGAGCCAGCCCTGTGCTGGTAGCCGCCGCGTCCACAGCAGCGCAAGCAATGGCAGACTGCTCAGGAGCAGGGCCCGCCACAGCGCAGACAAGTCGGTAGTGGTAGCGGTGACGGGCTGGACGGCGAGCCAATCGAGTGGCACTCCCAGCCTGCGGCCATCGTTGGGCGCGGAGGTGTAGGGATCGGCGAGCAGGCGGATCGGTTGCACGCGGCTGATCGTATCGCTCGCGGCTCCGGCAGGTAAGAGGATGTGATACTGCCGCCACGATGGGGCATGGTCTAGTTCAAAGCGGGCGAAACTGTAGGTATTGGTCGCATCGGCGAGGATCAGCGCACGCGGCACGCCTATCGCCTGATCGGTAGGATTGGCGTGCCCACCGAAGAGCCGCAGCGTAAGTTGGGCCGGGACGTGCGGTGTGCCGTGCAGCATCAGGCGGGAGCGGGGGCCACTCCAGCGAAAGGGCGTATCGCCATCTTGTTCAGGGGGGGCAAAATAGGCGAGGAAGCGCGTGTCGTGGGGTGTACCGAGATCGAGCCGGAAGTGGTGCGGCTGAGCCAAGAGCGTGGCAAGGCTGAGGACATACAGTCCTGCGATGGCGAGGAAGACGAACCCACGCCGCAGTGTTGCTGGGTTCCTTGCGGCCCATCGGAGCTGCACGCGGGCGATGGTGCTTGACGGCTCAGCGTGCAGCAGGCTGCGCTGCATCAGGCATCCTCGTGCAGCAGGGCGAGCAGGTGCTGATAGGCACTGCTGGTATGCTGGAAGGCGTATTCAACGGCAGTGACCGTGACCGTGCTGGCTCCGATCTGGCGCAGATGGTCTACGGCGGGCAAGAGGCACTCCTGCGGCACAACCACATTCACGGCAAACCAGTTCTGCGCCGTATCGTGATATTTGTTCCACACGGGGGCAATCGTCGGGCCTTGCAAGCCGGACAGTTCAGGAGCCGCTGTAACGAGCCGCCCAACATGTTCCACCGATTCGCCGGCAATATTGGCGATCAGTGAGTGCAAGGTGCGCCCGCGCCGTTGGGCTTCGATCAGCTCCAACAAGTGGCGCACCATCGGCATGCGTTCGGGGTGTTGCTTCAAGCGGCGGCGGCTCCCAATCAAGCAGGCACTTGAGCGCAACAATGGCTCGCCCACCACCTTGAGCTGGTTGTCGCGCAGAGCGGTGCCCGTCTCGACAATATCGGCGATAATATCGGCATAGCCCAGCGCGGGAGCCGCTTCGGTTGCGCCCTCTGAGGGGACAATCCGGAATGCGTAGATGCCTTGACTGTAGCAAAAGCGGCGCACCAGATAGGGGTACTTGGTGGCGATCCGGAGTGACTTGCCCTGCGCGTGGTACTCGACGGCGAGGTCAGCCAGATCGCGCCATGTACTCACATCAATCCACGTCTGTGGCGCAGCAAGGTAGAGCGCAACCCGCCAGAAGCCGAGATCGTCAATCAAGACCAGCAGATCGTCGTCATCGTCGCGCTGCTCCCGCACCATATCCATGCCCGTGATGCCCATGTCAATATCGCCGTTGGCGACCTTCTCAACAATGTCGCTAGGGCGGTGCAGCAGCAGTTCGGTATGCTCCAGCCCACGCAGGCGGGCGGTGTATTGGCGTTCGTAGGTACGCGAAATCTTCAAGCCACACCGTTCGAGTAAGGCAACCGAAGTTTCATAGCCGCTGCCTTTGGAGGGGATCGCAAAACGCAACATAGCGGCAGTCATCCTTAGCTGAGGCGGCTCGTGCGCGGTGCTTGGCGCAAGCCCTGCGGCGGTTGTTCGGCGGCGGTGGTAACGGCAAGGAACTCGCGGCGTTGCTGATAGAGCGCAAAAAGCGGTGCAGGGTCGTTATTTTTGAGCAGATCAAGCACCGCCGTGGACAGCCGCTCAACCACCATTCGCATCACCGTATCACCGAGCGAAGGCGAAGCGGCTCCGCGCGGATCGCGCCCACGCACGGTGTTGCGTTCGAGGGCGTGGTCATCATCACCGAGCGCGTAGAGGTGGACGAGCGATGGGCGCACGGACAGCAGCAACGAGGATTCCCACAACGCGGCCTGATCGATCAAGGTGGTATCTACCAGCACCAGTGGCGGCACGGCCAGTACCAATAGCGTATGTTCACGCATCGCTCGTTCGGCAGCGTGCATCAAGGTTTGCTCCTGATCAGCGGTGGTCAAGCCATTCAGCACCACGACTACTTGCCAACCCGCCAGTGCAATACTCTCAAAGAGGTCGTTCCACATGCGGAGACCAGTCTCTCGTTGCACTGAGAGCAGATCATTGCGTTGGGTTTGGCTCGTGGCCAGCCAGAAGGTGGGCAAGATCACGCCCCCCGTGCGGCGCACCAGCTGCTCGCCAATCGCCTCGACGGTGAGTGTATCGGTGCCCAGTGGGAGATGGGCCCCGTGCCACGCAATCGAGCCACACGGCAGATAGAGTACCGGCGTTTGCTTACGAATTGTGGCCAGCTGCTCTGGGCGTAGCTCGGCGTAGTTGCCCCAGCGCAGTTTCGATGTAGCCATTGGCTGCTCCTTGCATCACTTCGCAGATCAAAAGCATAAGACCCAAGCCATATTGTACCATACCGGCCCAGCTGCGCCATGCCATCGCTGAAGGCTGCCAGTCGGCGATGCTGTGTGTGCATTGTGTTATAATTTTGTCAAACTGATTAGCACGAATCGAGGAAATAGCCCATGCGACTCTCCTGTCTGCAAGAGAATCTGAAACGTGGCTTGGCCATGGTCAATCACGCGATAGCACCACGCAGCCCGCTGCCCATCTTGGCGAATGTGCTCCTCGCAACCGATAGTGGCCGCCTGCGCCTTGCCGCCACCGATTTGGAAAGTGGGATTACCTGCTGGGTGGGGGCGAAGGTGGATGAAGAGGGCGCAGTGACAATTCCGGCCAAGCTGTTTAACGATGTTGTCAATAACTTGCCGAATGATCGCGTAACCCTCACGCTCGATGCCCGCACCCAAACCGTGCTCGTTGAGTGTGGTCGCTACAAGACAAACATCAAAGGTATTAGTGCGGATGAGTTTCCGCCGATCCCGAATGCGACCGATGAAGCACCAACCTTCACGGTTGCACCGGATCAGTTGCAGCAAGCGATCCAGCAGGTCGCCTTTGCAGCCGCAAGTGACGAGTCGCGCCCAGTGTTGACGGGGGTTTTGATGCGCCTGCGCGATAACCACGTGACGCTGGCGGCCGCTGATGGCTACCGGCTCGCCATTCGCACTTTGCAGCTGCCGGTCGGGGCAATCAATTCTGCACCAACGCTGCCGGAGTTTATTGTACCGGCGCGGGCACTAGCTGATCTGGCCCGCATCCTGAGTGATGACGGTGGTGACGTAGCCGTAACCGTCACCTCTGGCGGGCGACAGGTGATGTTCCACAACGAGATGGTGAATGTGGTGTTGCGCCTGCTCGATGGCAAGTTTCCCGATTTCGAGCGCATCATCCCGACTGTCTACACAACGCGCTCTATGCTGGATACGGCCGAAATGCTCAAGGCTGTCAAGCTCGCGGCCTTGTTCGCAACGGCCAGCCAGAATATTGTGAAGCTCTCGTTTGAGCCGGGCGATGACCTTGGCCCCGGCAAGGTGGTGATTAGTGCCAATGCGACCGAAGTGGGCGATAATCAAGGCGAACTGGACGGCATTGTGCATGGCGAAGTCAGCCAGATTGCCATGAATGTGCGCTTCCTGAGCGAAGCCCTGACGGCGATCAAGGTGGCGCAGGTGGCGGTCGAGATGCAAGGGCCGCAGAGTCCGGGCGTGTTTAAGCCGGTTGGTCAAGACAACTATATCCACATTATTATGCCGATGACGATCCGCTAGCTGATCCAATCGCTGGGCCATTGATGGGCTTGGCCAATAGAGCAGGACGCGCATCTGAAGAGAGGGAGCTGATCCGCTTGGAACAGACGACAATTCTTTTAGTGCATGGCCATGAACTGTTCCGTGAAGGCATTCGCTATCACGTTCAATCTGCGCCTGATCTGCGGATTGTGGGCGAAGCTGATCATGGGCAACAGGCGATTCAGCAGGTTGAGCAACTCCAACCCGATATTGTCTTGATGGAAACGGATCTGGCCGGCGTGAGCGGGCTAGAGGTGGCATGGGTTATTAAGCGCGATCATCCCCATGTTGGGATTGTGTTGCTGAGTGCGGATATGGGAACCGCTAATATTATCAAGGCCATCCGCGCAGGCGTGTCGGCCTATTTGCCACGCAATGTGGCGTGGGCGGCGATGTTGCAGGTATTGCGCGAGGTGCAGCAGGGTGCATACCCGATCAATGATCTGGTGCTGACGAACCCCGATGTGGCTGAACAGGTGCTGAATGAGTTTCGCCAGAGTGAATTTGACCGCGAGTCGCATATGGTGTATGCACCCCTCTCGCGGCGTGAGTTGCAGGTGCTTGAGTTGATTGCTCGTGGCAGCACCAATAAAGAGATTGCCCAAGCGTTAGCGATCAGTAATCAAACCGTGAAGAACCACGTCTCTTCGATTCTGCGAAAGCTGGCCGTCAATGGACGCATGCAGGCCGTTATTTATGCCATGCAACGGGGCTGGATTCGGGATGTTTCAGGAGTATCGCTTGCGCCGAATGGCAGCGAGGGCTACCATGACGGTTAGCGTGGGTGTCATTGTGGGGCGGCGTACAACAGCGAGCACGGCCTTGCGTGGGCTGGTTTGCACAGGCAACCGCGCCACGCGGCACGATAGTTCAGGAATGACAGCATGATCATCAGACCGATGCGCCCCCGTTGGATGCGTTTGCGTGGGCTAGTCTGGCTCAGCCTGCTCTGGGTAGTGGTGGGCTGTGCACAAGGCTCAGTAGGCGAACAAGAGGCGATCCTCAATGTCGAGACGATCCGTGCGCTTACGCCATCACCCACCGCCACGCCGACAGCCACCGCCACGCCGACGGCCACGCCCACGCCGACGCCACCGCCTACGCCCACCAGTGTGCCGCCTACGCCCACGCCCAATCCCGCGTTACGTGGCTTTAGCTTCTGTGATCAGGTAGCAGGGCGGAGCGAGGGCGGGCGGTTCTCGGCCCAGCTGCGCGAGGTGCGCACCGAGACCTTCCCCGCATTTGAGCGGATCGTGTTGGATTTCGCGCTGGAGCCGGAGTCGGCTCCGCTCAGTGCCTCCGCAAACTGTCTCAGTGCGCGGGATTTTGTGGAAACGACGCGGGCGGCGGCTGCCCCCGGTGCATTTGTGTTGCAGGTCAATTTTCCGGCGTGGCTGTACGATGATGCAGCACGTAGCTCAGTCCTAACGGGGACACTGGCATTGACTGATACGACGGTTGCCACAACCCTTGATCTGCAATTCAGGCCCGATAGCGATGCGGGGGCAACCCTGACCATTGCCTTGAAGGAAGCCCACCCCTTCCGTCTGAGCCTCGATCCCGATCAGCCGCGCATCCTGATTGAGGTTGCCCGTTCCACGCCGCTCACTGATGAAAGCGATCCGCTGCGGACAACCTTAGGCAGCACCCTGCCGCGCCTGCCGGCTCCGCTCTACTTTCTGCTGAATGGGGATATATGGCGGCTGGATGATACTGGAGCGATCAGCCTGACCGATACGCTCGAAGCGGAAACGGCGTTGGCCGTTAGCCCAGATGGAACCCAGCTGGCCTTCTGCCGCAACCAAGACCCCGGCGGCGATCTGGCCGATCAGGAGCGGCTCGTGCCGAGCAAGCTGTGGCTGATGAACAGTGACGGGAGCAATCCGCGCTTGTTGGCCGATGTTGGCATCACCTGCGCCGATCCCGTCTTCAGCCCCGATGGGGCGCAGGTGGCGTTCAGTGTGGATGAGTTTGGTGTGTGGCCCGTGCAACGCAGTATCTGGACGGTGCAACTGAAGCTGCCTACGCCTACGCCCGTCATTGCCGATGCGGGTATCGGCAGCAAGCCAACACCATTCCCTGAAGGCCCAACCCTCCCAGAGCCGGAAGCTGAAGGGCAAGCTGTGCCGGATGCGGAAGCTGCCTCAACGCCTACGCCGGCCTTCAATCCGTTCCAGCGGGTGGCTGGCGATAGCGAGTGGAGCCGGGCAGCTCCGCAATGGCTCGATAACGAGACCCTGATCTATGTTGCCAATGCCCCCGATGGGCGCAGCACCCTGCTGCTTGGTACGACCACAAAGAATCCAGATACCGGCGAGCGCGACGTAGGTGCAGAGGTGCTAGCGAATAACCGTTACGTAGCGTTTGGTGCCCCGCAGGTGGCCCCCGATGGGCGCACGATTGCGGTTGAGGCGATGCGCCTTGATCGCACGGGCACGGAACTGGTACTTCTCGATGCGAGTGGCAATGAGCAGGATGTGATTGGCGGTGACTTCTGGACGCGCTTTGCGGGATGGGGCCGCGATGGTTCGTTTGCCTACCTGACAGCGGCGTGCGAGAGTACCCTCGCGCATGCGTACAGTCTGCACCAACGTCAAGCCAATGGGACAGATCAGGTGCTGGCGACGGGGATCACGCTTGGTGCAATTGGGGATACGGCCGTCTTCCGTGAAGGGGTTGCCTATAGCACCAGTGATCTGGCGCAGGCAGGGGCGCGTGGCCCAACAAATGTGGCCGCACAAGGTCAAACCAGTGTGTGGTTCTGGCGTGTAGATGATGAGCAGCGCGGAGCCTTATTCACTGCTGGTCGCCGAGTGAGTGGGCTGACGCGCTAGGGGGCAGGTAGCAGGTGATTGCTGCACGGAGGGCAGCCAAACAGCCTGCGCCGTGAGCGTTGCACCTGCACCTCAGCCTACACCCAATCTCTACCAACGCTCCACCGAATCCGGCGTTGACGCACGTGCCAATCATGGTAGAATGCAATTTGGCGAGGGCCTTGCACCTGCTCGTCTACCCCACTGCATGCGGGGGCACGAAACCGAATCCGGCGGGGAGCCTATGCGTATTCTTTCTGGCGATGATGTGCGGCGATCTATCACCATGGAAGCTGCAATTCAGGCAACAATTGCTGCCTTTGGTGAGCTTGCCGCAGATCGGGCAGCTTTGCCTTTACGGAGCCGGATTGAGCTACCTGATCAAGCGGCCGTATCGCTGTTTATGCCGGCGTACCTCGCCCAATCAGGGGTGCTTGGCACGAAGGTCGTGTCGGTTTTTCCGCACAATCCCACTCGGCATCAGCAGCCATCCATCTATGCCTTAATCGCCCTGTTTGATCCCCAGACGGGCAAGCCGCTTGCGGTTCTCGATGGAACGTACCTCACCGCCCTACGCACAGGGGCCGTTTCAGGGGCCGCAACGCACTACCTTGCCCGCCCCGATGCGCGGGTACTGACGGTGTTTGGGGCGGGGGTACAGGCACGCACGCAGGTGCAGGCAGTCTGTGCGGTGCGGGAGATTGCCGAAGTGCGGGTGGTCAATCGCACGCCAGAGCGGGCCGCGCAGTTACTTGATCGGCTGCGTGAGGATGGTATTACCGCGCAGCTACAGATTGTCGCCGATGCAGCCACTGCGCTGGCTGGCGCGGATGTGGTGTGCTGTGCCACTGGCGCAACCACACCTCTGTTTGCTGCGGCTGAAGTGGCCGCCGGAACGCATATCAATGCGATTGGGACACATGCCCCGCAGCACGCCGAAGTGCCCGCCGCCACTGTCGCGCAGGCGCAAGTATTCGTGGATGATTGGGATGCTGCCCTTACCGAGGCAGGCGATATTCTGTGTGCGCGGGCGGCGGGCTTAATTGACATCCGCCATATTCGCGGCACGCTCGGTGACCTCGTCGTGGGCAACGTGCAAGGGCGCACCAGTCCAACGGACATCACGCTGTTCAAATCAGTCGGGATTGCTATTCAGGATTTGGCAGTGGCAGGCGCAGTGCTTGCCTATGCTCGTGAGCATGAGCTAGGGGTGGATGTACCACTTTAGCAGGTGCACGCAAGCCCAATAGAAGTGAAAGAGGGAGGGGACGTGAAA
This sequence comes from uncultured Chloroflexales bacterium, assembly GCA_937967405.1. Taxonomy (GTDB): domain Bacteria; phylum Chloroflexota; class Chloroflexia; order Chloroflexales; family Chloroflexaceae; genus JAAUTZ01. The sequence continues at coordinate 49,324 of CALCJV010000158.1, forward strand.
AATATTTGTGTGATTGGAACCGGCTACGTCGGATTAGTAACGGGGGTCTGCTTTGCTGATCTCGGCAATAATGTTGTCTGTGTAGATATAGACGTGCAGAAAGTCGAGATGTTGCGCTCCGGCAAGTCGCCGATCTATGAACCCGGCTTGGAAGAGCTGATGGAGCGCAATATGCGGGCTGGGCGGCTCACCTTCACCGATGATTACCGTGTCGGCTTGGATGGCGCACGCTTCGTCTTTATCACCGTTGGCACACCGATGGCCGAAGACGGCAGTGCTGATCTGCGCTACGTCGAAGAGGCAGCGGCCGGCATTGGCAAAGCAATGACCAATTCGCTCATTATCATTGACAAGAGTACTGTGCCTGTTGGGACGGGGGATGTGGTGACGCAGATCGTGTTGGCCCACGCCCCACCTAATGTTACGATTGATGTCATCTCAAATCCGGAGTTCCTGCGCGAGGGCAGTGCCGTCACCGACTTCTTCAACCCTGACCGGATCGTGCTGGGTGCAACCAACCGCGCCGCCGCCGAGCAGGTTGCTGAGCTGCATGCGCCGCTCAAAGCTCCGGTCTTTATCACTGATCTCCGCACCGCCGAGATGATCAAGTATGCCTCGAATGCCTTTCTGGCTACGCGCATCTCGTTCATCAACGAGATCGCCCAAATCTGCGAGCGGCTTGGTGCAGATGTGAAAGAGGTGGCGCGGGGCATGGGCGCAGATAAGCGCATAGGCCCACACTTCCTCGATGCGGGTGTGGGCTACGGCGGCTCATGCTTTCCGAAGGATGTTCTTGCGCTGCATCACATGGCCGCTTCGGCGGGCTGCCACCCGCAGTTGCTCCGCGCCGTGATGGACATCAACAACGATGCCCGCAAACGCTTTGTCGTCAAAGTGCAGAAGTTGCTTGGGAGCCTAGAGCATAAGGTGATCGGCGTGTTGGGGCTATCGTTCAAGCCCAATACGGATGATATGCGCGAGGCTCCTTCGGTAGAGATTATCGGGGCCCTACAAGCGGCGGGTGCACACGTTAAGGCGTATGATCCGGTGGCAATGGAATCCGCCGACAATTACCTGCCTACTGTGACCTTCTGCGCCACTGCCTATGATGCCGCCAAAGAAGCCGATGCGCTGCTCATCATCACCGAATGGAACGAGTTCAAGCAGATTGACTGGGAACGGATTAAGCAGGTGATGCGCCAGCCGGTAGTGGTAGATGGGCGCAACATCTACGATCCGCAGGAGATGAGCAATCGTGGCTTCATCTATGCGGGAGTCGGGCGGGGCTTGCCGCCGATGTTGCTAGAGCGTGAGGGGATCGCGGTGCCGCGCCAGAACCCAGTGAGCTAGGGGAAGATGACTGGGATTAAGTGTGTGAGGAGCGACGGCATAGAAAGCCCAACCACGCAGAATACGAAGCGACGCAAGCTACTCAAGAGATGAGAGTGCCTGATTGTCAATGCGTGTTCTCGATGTATTTCCCTGCATCAGCCGGACATAAAACTTCGTGTTCTGCGTGGGTTGCCTTCCGCGCACGCACCACCTAGCCCCTGCTATCTGCCCCTAAAAGGAGCCACGCCCGCGATGTTTGCCCGCCTGCGCCGTCTGTTGCCCGCTCGCTTCGCGGGATCGGGGCTGCTGCTCAGTAGCCTAATTGTGATGGGCGGCTACCTGCTTAGTCGGGTGAGTGGGCTGCTGCGCGAGGTCGTAATCTCGACCCAATTTGGCACAAGTGCCGAGCTTGGCGCGTATCGAGCCGCCTTCAAAGTCACCGACCTGCTCTACATGGTCATTATTGGTGGCGCACTCGGCAGCAGCTTCATCCCGATCTTCATACAGGTGTGGGAGCGTGATGGCAAAGCGCGGGCGTGGCAGTTCGCTAGTGCCGTCACCACATGGGCATTGGGTATCTTGGCGGTTGCCAGTGCGCTGCTGTGGCTCACCGCGCCCCAGCTCACGGCATGGTTCTATGGCGGGCAAGGTTTCACGCTCGCCACGCTCGAACTCACCACCAACCTCACGCGCCTGTTTCTCCTCTCACCGCTGCTGCTTGGCTTGGGTGGGCTTGCCATGGCCGCCCTGAATGCTCACGAACGCTTCACCCTACCGGCCCTTGCGCCCGCACTCTACAATCTCGGCATTATTGCTGGAGCAGTGCTGCTTGCGCCCACACTTGGCATCTGGGGCTTGGCGTGGGGGGTGATTGGTGGGGCCACATGCTATCTGCTGATCCAGCTGCCCGGCTTGATCGCACTCGGCATGCGCCTGCGCCCAACGTTCGGCTGGGGCATGGGCGAGATACGCGAGGTGGGCGTGCAGATGGGTCCGCGGGTTTTGGGGCAAGCTGCCTCCCAGCTCAGCATCCTTGTCACCGCAGCCCTCACCGCACGGCTGGTGCTAGGCGCAGAACGCCTTGCTGGACTGGATTACGCCTACCAGATGATGCTGCTGCCCTACGGTATCTTCTCGCTCAGCCTCGCCACCGTGGCCTTTCCGCGCCTCGCCCGCCTCTACAGCGCAGGCAACCGGAGCGAATTTGACCAAAGCATTCGCACGACCCTCGGCACGATCCTGCTGCTCACACTTCCCGCCACGGTCGTGCTGCTGACGCTGCATGTGCCGCTCGTGCGCGTGCTGTTCCAGCGCGGCGCATTCGATAATACCTCGCTCAGCTACACCACCGTCGCCCTGATCGGCTATGCCACCGCTCTGCCTGCGTTCGCCGCATCCGAAATCCTGATCCGCAGCTTCTTTGCCATGCAGCGCACATGGACTCCGGTGATCGTGGGGATGGGGCAAGTGCTGCTCAACTTGAGCTTGGGCGTGCTCGCGTTGCAGCTTGGCGGTGGCGTGGGCGCACTCGCGCTCGCCTTCAGCATTGCCAACAACATCGAGGCGATCCTGCTGTTTGGGCTGTTGGGGCGAGCCTTGCCGGGCATCTGGCGTGAGCCACAGCTCTGGCGCACGGTGCGGGCAGCATGCGCGGCGAGCGTGCTCCTTGCAGGCTTGCTGTGGGGGGCGGTGCAGCTCAGCGTGGGGTGGCTTCCGGCGCTCAGTGCGGCTGGTGCATACCAATGGCAACGGGATGTCATCGGGGTGATCGGCTGGCTCGGACTGGTTGGGGGCGTAGGCGCAGTGAGCTACATCGGGCTGGCCGCCCGGTTCGGAGCCGCGCCAGCCCAGCAGGTGCTCCAGCGGATACGCGGGAGCTAAGGGCAGAGCCATACCCCTAGCGGAGCCACTTACGGCAAACGATGCGTGTCCCCGAACCATTGTTGGTCTCGATCTGCAATTCGTCCATCAACCGTTGTGCGCCGGGTAGCCCATGCACGCGCTTGCCCGTACTGGTGTTGCCATGCTCCAGAATGAAGTCAGCCTCAACGATACCGGGCCCCTGATCGCGGAACACAATCTCGATCCCATGCTGGTGTTTCTCGGTGGGGCGCGAGATCGGCGTGATAATCACATCCCCTTCGCCCGCGTAGCTCAGCATGTTGCGCGTTAGCTCAGAGGTGACGGTCGCAATGCGGGCTTGGTCGAGCGTGCCAAAGCCGATCCGTCGGGCTACATCACGGGCCGCGATGCGTGCCGCAACAATGTCCACATCTGATCGGATCGAAACAATATTAGGCCCGTCGTGATACAGCCCTTCACCCATTGCGGTTGCACACCTCACTGTGTTGATGGCAGGCTGCATCCAACGTGTAACATGCAGCCAGTTGTGTTCGCGGCGTACCGGTTGCCAAGCCGGGTACAAATCGTAACTTGCATAAATCATAACACGTCCTCGTGAATTGTAACCGAGTTTCGCCGTGTTTCTGGTATATCCGGCAGAACATTCTCAGTGCTTATTATTCACTTTCAGTATAATTTATGCAGTTACATGGTTGTTCAGTTCATTGATAACGGATGATTGCAATGCGGTAGGTCTGTGTTGTGGGCTGCTCTAGGCAAGTGGTGAGGGCGGTGCTGAAGGCTCAAACCTCCATCCGCAATGCCCGTGCAAACTCGCCAAGCAGGATCATCTCCTCGCGGCTGACTGCAATCACATCGGTCTGCGGCGAAGCGGCTTCGTATGCAGCGAACGCCACCTGCCCACACACATACAGTAGAAACTGCTTAAAGTGGGTGGCAGTATCGGACGTGGTGTGCTGATCCAACAGATCGGCAAGGACGCGACACTGTTGCACCGCCGTGAGCAGCGTATCCGCCCGAAGTTCGGCAAGCTCCATCGGCTCAGTTGTCGCCAGCATGTGCTCGAAGCGGGCCAGCCGTTCCGCAAGGCTGAAGGGCGCATCTGGGGCGAGGGTGGCATCCAGCACAGATTGCACGAGGACGCTCTGCCTAAACAATTGGCGGCATGCCTGTGCCGCCGTGGCAATCGCTGCTAGCTCGCGCTGGGTCCCTTCTGGGCCAC
>CALCJV010000159.1 GCA_937967405.1 uncultured Chloroflexales bacterium
GGCATTCCGCTCGATCCTGAGCAGGCATGCCGCCTGCTTATCGGCCCGCACCGCACGAGCTGCATTGATGCGCTGCAAGTTGGGTCGCAGCGTTACTTCTTGCAGATCGGCATCGGCGTGGATTCGCTCGTGGTGCGCGACACAACCCGTGCCGAGAAACGCCGCTTGGGGCAGCTCGCCTACTTGCGAACGGGGGTGGGCTGGCTGATTGGGCATCAACCCGTGCGCTTCCAACTAACGATAGATGGAACCACCCACCACGCCCGCGCCGCGCAGGTCTCCATCGTGAATGGGGGCGCATTGGGCGTTGCGGGCTTGCGCTGGGCCCCAGACATTCATCCGAATGATGGGCAAGTGGAGGTGTGCATTGTCCAAGCCCAATCGTTGCTGGATTATGGCTTGACGCTGTGGCAAGTGCTGCGCCACCAGCAGCGCACTGGGCGGCGGATCGAGATCATCCCGGCCCGCCAACGGGTCGAGATCACCGCTGAACGCCCCATGCCCGCGCAGGGCGATGGCGACCTGATCGCCATGTTGCCGATCCAGATTGAGATCATTCCGGCGGCAGTGCAGGTGGTTGTGCCTGCTAAGGGGTAATATGTGCCGATGAGACTTGCGGTGCGTGTTTGTGTATTGGCTATTGTCGTGTGATTACCGTGTTGGGTTGTCTAATCATAACTCGCAAAGTGCCAAACTTCTGGTACAATAGGGGCGCGTGGCGTAGACAGAAACAGACGAACCCATCAAAGATGAGGAGGTAATGGTTATGGCCCAACCTACAGCAACCACCGCGGTTGATGCAGCAACGCTGGAGTTTCCCGATTATATTAAACACACCCAATTCAAGGAATGGGTGCGCGGGATGGTCGCCCTATGTAAGCCCGACAAGGTGTATTGGTGTGATGGCTCGCAAGAAGAGTATGACCGCCTGTGTAATGAGATGGTTGAAAGTGGCACGTTCATCCGCCTGAACCCCGAACTCCGCCCCAACAGTTTCCTCGCCCGCTCTGATCCGAGCGATGTCGCCCGTGTGGAAGACCGCACCTTTATCTGTAGCGTCAACCGTGATGCCGCCGGACCGACCAACAACTGGATGAACCCGAAAGAGATGCACGATATTCTCGATGGGTTGTTCGATGGCTGTATGCGCGGGCGCACGATGTATGTGATTCCGTTTTCGATGGGCCCACTCGGCTCACACATTAGCTATATTGGCGTTGAAATAACTGACTCACCCTACGTGGTGGTGAACATGCGGATTATGACGCGCATGGGCAAAGCCGTGTATGATGTGCTCGGTGAGAAGGGTGAGTATGTGCCGTGTATGCACACCGTTGGCGCACCGCTGGAGCCGGGCCAAGCCGATGTGTCATGGCCGTGCAACCCGAAGGTGAAGTACATCGTCCACTTCCCCGAAGAACGCTCGATCTGGTCGTATGGAAGTGGCTACGGCGGCAATGCCCTGCTCGGCAAGAAGTGCCTTGCGCTCCGCATCGCTTCCGTCATTGGGCGCGACGAGGGCTGGATGGCCGAGCATATGCTCATTCTTGGTGTGGAAGACCCCAATGGGCAAAAGACCTACGTGGCGGCTGCCTTCCCCAGTGCGTGTGGCAAAACCAACTTCGCCATGCTGATCCCGCCTGCGGCCATGGAAGGCTGGAAAGTGACCACCATTGGCGATGACATTGCGTGGATCAAACCCGGCCCAGATGGGCGGCTGTATGCGATCAACCCTGAAGCGGGCTACTTCGGGGTGGCCCCGGGCACATCTGAGAAGACCAACCCCAATGCGATCAAGTCAATCGCCGCCAACACCATCTTCACCAATGTCGCCCTGACTCCTGAAGGCGACGTGTGGTGGGAAGGCTTGTCCGATCCCCCCGCCCGTGCGATTGACTGGCAGGGCAATGAGTGGACTCCGGCCAGCGACAAGAAAGCTGCACACCCCAACTCGCGCTTCACCGCCCCTGCGGCACAGAATCCGGCGATTGATCCAGAATGGGAAAACCCGAACGGTGTACGCATCCAAGCCTTCATCTTCGGTGGGCGGCGAGCCAGCGTTGTGCCCTTGATTGTGCAGTCGTTCAACTGGAGCTTCGGTGTCTACACGGGTGCCACGATGGGATCAGAGATGACCGCCGCCGCCTTCGGCACGATGGGGCAAGTGCGCCGTGATCCGTTTGCGATGCTGCCCTTCATCGGCTACCACATGGGCAGCTACTTTAACCACTGGCTCAACATTGGCCGCAATATCAGCGACCCACCACGCATCTTCAGCGTGAACTGGTTCCGGAAGGATGCTGAGGGCAACTTTGCGTGGCCCGGCTTTGCCGACAATATGCGTGTATTGAAGTGGATTGTCGAGCGGGCCAATGGGCGCGGGCGGGCCATCGAATCGCCACTGGGCTACATGCCGCGCTATGAGGACCTCGATTGGCGTGGGATGGAAGACTTCACCGAAGAGCAGTTCCAAGAATTGATGGCCATTGATCGGGACATCTGGTTGCAAGAGCTACTGCTCCACGAAGAGCTGTTCATTAAGCTCTATGACCGCATTCCCAATGAGCTGATTGCGATTCGCTCACTGCTTTTGAGCAACCTGTGGCGTTCGCCGGAACACTGGGAGATGGGCGCAGGCGCGTACAATAGTTAGCCTGTCCTCACACAATGGATGCAGGCTAGCGCGTTGGGTAATATCAAGAATGGGCGGTGTTCGCTATGAACACCGCTCTGTGATGTGCAGAAAGTGTAAAGGGCGGACAATTGCCCACGGGCGCAGTGCAAATATACGGCTGAACTAGGCCCCGGCTCGCCCCTACACCATCTCACTCAGGTAGTAGCGGGCACTCTTGAGGCGTTGCAGCCACTCGGCCGGCAGCACCCACTCTGGCTCCCCCGTCATGTCATTGTAATGCTGTTCAAAGGGTATCTCGGCGAAGCGTTGCCAAAGTAACGCCGCCCGCTCATCATCCCCTGCAAGCCGTTGCAAAGCCTCTAGCCAGCATTGAAAGCGCACGTACATCATATCATCAAGGACAAGGGTTTGCCGTAGCGGATCGCGGCGGATGACAGTAAGGACATCTGTAAGCAACATTGGCGAGAGGATGGGATACCCAACCGTAACCATAACTACTCCTCGCAGCAGTTGGAGGACAATAAGCATACTCCATGCTAGCAGCACGTGGCACAAGCTAGCACTCCCTTTTCTGCATCATACCCAGCCAAGTTACAGCCTAGTTACTGCTCCCCCGCCGCATCCACCCTGCCCGTATCCGCCCAAAGTCGGAGTTCAAGGGGATTGACACACACGGGATCAGCGTGCTATGCTATGCGTGGTAGCGGAATGAGGCCGTTCTCATCCGACCAACCTATCACGAAACTTATTTGCCAAAGGAAGGGGCAAGACATGACCATGAAACTATTTCTCATCACCATTGTGGCCCGCGCTCGGTACGGAGTGCTAGCGGTCAGTTCTGCCCACGATCCCGCGTAGGGGTAGCCTTTCGCAAGTGCATACCCCGATCTGCTAACGGGCACGCGCCAGCCTAGACTGGCACGTTGCACCTTGCACGATCTCCAAACGGGCTGTGGGCAGACATTCGAGATTGTTCTGCTCACGGCTCTTTGTTGCCTTTTGCAAGCCGTGACACCTACCCTGTCTACGGCTTTTTGGTGTGAGCAGAAACGAGCACGCAAGCGGCAGCAATCATATGCGTAATATCAACAGGGAGTATCTATCGTGCTGCTACGAACACGAAGGAAGCAACAAGGACAGCAATCAGAGGCAGGCGCACCCCAACGTGCCCCCGATGGAAACACTGCGCTACGGGTTGAGTCCGTTCTGAAACAATTTGGCAAGGAAGCTCCGCACCGGCGTAACACCCCTACGTCCCCATCGCTCACCGTTGCGGTAGATCACGTCAGTATCGAAGTGCCACGCGGCGAAATCTTCGGCTTGCTCGGTGCAAACGGCTCTGGCAAGTCTACCCTGATCCGGCTAATCTCAACCCTACTCTACCCCGACAGCGGCAGCGTGCAGGTGTTTGGCTACGATGTGCAACAGCACCCGCGCATCGTGCAGCGCATGATCAACCGCGTAAGTGTCGAAGCCTCATTCTTCAAGAAGCTCTCGGCACTGGAGAACCTGCTCTACGCCGCCCGTCTGTATGATCTGCCAATTGCCGATGCACGGCAGCGGGCAATCACGATTCTGGCCCAGCTTGGGCTGAACGAGAAACGCCTGTATGAGCCGCTCGAACACATGTCACGCGGGATGCAGCAAAAGGTGGCTATCGCACGCGGCTTGCTCACCGCGCCGACCTTGCTGCTGCTCGATGAGCCAACCACTGGGCTGGACCCGCGCTCGAAGCAGGATGTGCAACATTTTGTGCGAATGCTGCGCGAACGTCACGATACGACGGTGTTCTTGACAACACACGACATGGACGAAGCGGATCGCCTGTGTGATCGGATTGCGATCATAGATCAGGGGCGCATCGTTGCGCTAGACACACCGGCTGCCCTGAAGCAGCAGGTCAGTATAAGCAAAGGCTTCCATGCAACCGCCACGCTCGAAGATGTCTTTCTGGCATTGACTGGCCGCAGCATCGAAAACGACTTCGCGCCACATACGCCAGTGGAGTTGGTATGACTGACACGGGCGTGATCCTGCGGGCCCAGAGCGGTTTCTTCTGGGTGCAAACCGCCGACGCTGTGCTGCGCTGTCGCCTACGCGGGCGACTGAAGAAAGACCGCCAGAGCAGCGACATTGCGGTGATCGGGGATCGGGTAGACGTGGAGCCAACTAGCCCCAATGAAGGGGCAATCACCCACGTCCACCCCCGCCAAAGTAGCTTCTCACGCCAGCAACCGGGCCCACGCGGGCAGTGGCGTGAGGACGTGCTGATCGCTAATCTGGATCAAGTGGTGGTGGTGATGGCATGCGCCAGCCCCGATTGGAACGCCCGCATGCTGGATCGGTTTCTGATGATTGCCGAACACAATCAGATCACCGCGCTGATCGTCGCCAACAAAACCGATCTGCTTGCACCGGCACAAGTCGCCGAGCTGGTGCAGCCCTACGAGCAGATTGGCTATCCGGTGATTGCTACCAGCACCTACACAGGAGTGGGCCTTGCCGATCTGCGCGAGCGTCTGGCGGGGCGCGTGAGTGTGTTTACAGGGATGTCTGGGGTAGGCAAAAGCAGCCTGTTGAATGCGCTCCAGCCCGGCTTACAGCTGGCCACTGGCGCAGTCAGTGCAACGCTCAACAAAGGCCGCCACACAACGGTGGTGGCCGAGCTGCATGCCCTGCCCGATCTAGGCGGCGGCTACGTGGCCGATACGCCGGGCATCCGTGAGCTAGCCGCATGGCGCATTCCCGATGCGGATGTGGCATGGTGCTTCCGCGAGATGCGCCCCTTCTTGGGGCAGTGCGAATTCAACGACTGCCTGCACACGCACGAGCCAAACTGTGCGATACAGGCAGCAGTGGCAACGGGCGCGATTAGCCCCGCCCGCTACGAAAGTTACGTGCGGATTCTGGACAAGCAGGAACGCTCAGGCGAGGTGTCCGGTGCGTTCAGGTAACCCACCTGAACCAGCCCAACACCTCGCCCTTGAACCCTCATACAGGAGGAGTTTATGATAATCGAGACTGGGATCGCACCCAATTTCACGCAACGGGCCTACGCCAGCACCGCTGATCTTCCGGCTATCGTCGAACTCCTCAACCTAGCCCAACAACGCTACGGACATGATCTCGCCGATACTGTCGCGCAGTGGCAAGCAGACCTAAGCAGTCCGCGCATGAATCCACAGCAGGATGTCAGCCTGTGGCACGCTGCCAATGGGCAATTGGCCGGCGTAGTGGCAGTATTCCCCTCCGCCCCCACCAGCACCGAGCCGCCTGATGCGTTTGTGCAGGTGCAAGCCCACCCCGCCTACGATACGCCCGCTTTCACGCGCCACATGTTGCAGCACGCCGAACAGCGGCTCCAAGCCATCTGTGCTGAGCGCGGGCTACGCCAGATGACATTGATCACCGGCGCAGATAGCCGCTACCCCGCCCGCCTTGCGCTACTCGATGGGCTTGCCCCAGACTACCGCGTCCAGCGTCGCTACCACCGCATGCGCCGCCCACTCACCGATGCGGCCCTGCCCCTCGCTGCACCGGCCTTGCCCGCTGGCTTCCGCATTGTGAGCGACCAAGAACAGGGCACAGGGCCGACGTGGCTTGCAGCGTGGGTAGCGATGTTCAACGATTCTTTTGTGGATCACTACAACTTCCACCCCACCACCATCGCCGAGCACCAGCACTCCATTGAGCATAATCCCTACTACGTGCCGGCGATGAACCTCACCCTGCTCGCCCCCGACGACACGCCGGTTGCCTTCTGCTACACCGAAATTGATGCCGACTATGCCCGCGCTGTTGGCGAACAAGTCGGCTTGATTGGCGTACTCGGCGTGCGGCGCGGCTATCGGCGCATGGGGCTAGGGCGGGCAATGCTCCGCGCAGGTATGCACTGTCTACAGGCGCACCAAGCCAGCACGGCGATGCTGGGCGTAGATGCCACCAACCCGCATGAGGCGGTGCAACTCTACACCAGCGAGGGATTCACGATCACGCGCACCTATATCAGCTATGAGCACGTAGTGCAGGCGTAGGGCGCGGGCAGGGTAACGAGTGTTAAAAGGTTGAGGGTGCGAGCGGGGTGGCCACCCCGCTCCGCTATTGGTGCAGCCCTCATCCGAAAGCATGACGGTATGGTATACTTTGCTGTATACGGTTTACTCGTCCATCTCCTTAAGGAGCACTGCGTATGACGATCCCCAACAAAGCGATTAGCTTATCGCCGTTGCTCTATCCTGATAGCGACGGACAACCAATGGGTGAAAATACCAAACAGTTTAACTTGATCGCCCTGATCAAAGAAAACCTCGAAGCCCTCTTTGCCGAACAGCCAGACGTGTTCATCGCGGGCGACCTTTTTTGGTATCCAGTGGAAGGGCGGGTGAACATTCGCCGTGCGCCGGATGCAATGGTCGTCTTCGGGCGACCAAAAGGGGATCGTGGTTCCTACAAGCAGTGGGAAGAGGACAACATCGCCCCACAGGTAGTCTTTGAGATCATCTCGCCAGGCAATACGGTGAAAGAGATGCAGCACAAGCTTGAATTCTATAGCACCTATGGGGTGGAAGAATACTACGCCTATGATCCGGACGACGAGACGCTCGATGGCTGGATCCGCACCCCAACAGGCGATCTCGAGCCGATTGCCCACACCCCCAATCTTAATGGGTGGGTCAGCCCACGGCTCGGCATCCGCTTCGATATGCCGAGCCACCGCTCACTGACCATCTATCGGCCCGATGGGGAGCCTTTCAAGCCACTCTCGGTACTCTTTGATGAGCGCAATCAAGCTCGCCGCGAACGCCAACTGCTTGCCTTACGGTTGCAGCAGGAGCAGGAGCAGCGTGAAGCCGCTGAGCAGGAGCGCGAAGCCGCCGAGCAACGCGCCCAACGCGAACAGCACGAGCGCGAAGCCGCCGAGCAACGTGCCCAGCGTGAGCGGCGAGAACGCGAAGCCGCCGAGCAACGTGCCCAGCGCGAGCGGCAAGAACGCGAAGCCGCCGAGCAGGAGCGCGAAGCCGCCGAGCAGCGTGCCCAACGTGAACAGCACGAGCGCGAAGCCGCCGAGCAACACGCCCAGCGCGAGCAGCACGAGCGTGAGCGGCTAGCGGCATTGCTGCGGGCAATGGGTGTTGATCCCGATCAGCCAGCCTAATTCGGGGCATCCTCTTGTTGCATGGCGTGGAGCACTGCCAGATTGGCGCGGGCGTGCTCATAGTCTGGCTTTAGCTCCAGTGCTCGCAGTAATGCCTGTTCGGCAGCCAACAGCTTGCCCTGCACCATCAGACACACGCCTAGATTACACCACGGCTGAGGCAGGTTATCACTCATCTCGATCACCTGCCGCAACTGTGCTTCGGCCTGCGCCCACTGCTCAGCTTCCATCGCCTGCACCGCCTGCTGAAACAAATCCTCCTGCTGCACCAACTGCTCCAGCGTGAAGCCCGGCTTTCGCATTTCGAGGTAGCGTTGGGCCAGATACGCGGCCTGTTGCTGCGCCTCGCGGTATTGCACGGCAGCGGGTGTATCACCTTCGAGCTGCACCGCCTGATCGAAATCGAGCAGAGCTTGTCCAAAGCGCATTGTGTAGCGGCTCGCAAAGCCCCGATTGTACCACAGGTACGGGTCTTGCGGCAGGATTTGCACCGCTTCAGAGAAGGTGATGTAGGCATCAGCATAGGCTTGGCTCATCATTTGCGCCGCGCCCAGTGTGTTCAGCACCTCAACATGGAGGAACGAACGCGGCGGCGCAAGGCTCACCATGCTCTGGGCGAGCCGGATGGCCCGCTCAAACTCGCCCGCCTGCATCGCCTCGATAGCCTGTGCAAGCGTGGTATTGATCTGGCGCGTGATGCTCGTGCGCTGGCGCGAACGGTAGCGATGCGGGCGCGGTGCTTTGGATTGCGGTGTAGTCATCCCCTAAGCCGGTGACAATGGGGCCCGCCTAGTACGGCACAGCAATCACTAGCCCGAAATACATCGCAAAGGCCAGCGGGCTGAGGATCATCGCTCCCAACCAAAACTTATCGTAGAGGAGATGCATATAGTACAGCGCGACCAGTGCCGCCTTGATCACGGCAATCGTGAGCAGCATCGGCACAACGATGTGATGTGGGATCGGACTGAAGCCAAAGATAATCTCGGTGAAGATCGGAGAGACCTCAATCGCGGTCAGGATCACAAGCCACAGAAAGACCTTCATATAAGGCGGGTGCTTGTGGGGATGCACTTCGTGCTGCGGATCAGTTGGCTGTTGCTGGCGCAACTCTTCTGAGTACGGGTTCTTCCGGATAAACTGCATGGGGTGGCTCCTCTCTTGGCTCGCGCCCTAAATCAGATAGACAATCGTGAACAGCAGAATCCACACCAGATCAACGAAGTGCCAGTACAAGCCAAAGATTTCTACGCCTTCGTAGTCATTCGGGGCATAGCCGCCTAGAAAGGCCTTGATCATCACGAAGGAGAGCCACAGCACTCCGCCAAAGACGTGCATACCGTGAAAGCCGGTCTGGATGTAGAATGCTGCCCCGTACACGCTCTGCACAACCGCATTGGCTGCGCCGTGATGCCCGTGCTGGATGTATTGGTTAAAGGTCAAGCCTTCTTCAAAGATCAGTTTGTAATACTCATACCCCTGAATGCTTAAGAAGGTTACGCCGAGCACAAATGTAGCCAAGAGAAACAAGCGAAAATGCAGGCGGCGATTATCCTGCAATGCCGCTAGGGCCTGCACGACTGTCACGGAGCTAACGATCAGGATGAAGGTATTCAGCGAAGTGAGGGGGACATTCAGCACCTCGCCGGGCATGGGCCATGTGCCGGGCGTGGAGCTGAGCCGGAGCAGGATGCCGCCACCAATCAACGCCGTGAAAAAGATCACTTCTGAGGCGAGGAAAATCCACAAGCCGAGCTTGCGATTGCTCACCCCAACCGTCAGTGTACTAGGTGCATTGGCGGCGTGCGTGGCGGCGTGCCCGCCAGCCAGATGCTGATCAATTGCCATACTTGGTTCTCCTTCTCCCGTTGGCTACAGAAAAAACAGAATCGCAAAGATCACGATCCAGATCAATGCGACGAAATACCAATACAGGGCACACATCTCAACGGCCAGATGGTGTTGGGCACTGAACAGCCCCAACGCCGCACGGATATGCACAATCACAAAGATCAGTACCCCAACGGCCACATGCGCGGCGTGCGTGCCAATTGTAAGCAGCACAATCGCAGCGTAGGCTCCATCCTGAAAGGTGAAGCCAATCGTGCTGAATTCGTACATCTGCCCGAAGATAAACGCCGCCCCAAGCAGCATTGTCACAGTGAGCAGTTGCTCAAAGCGGCGGCGGCGATCTTGCCGGATCGCCTGCAAGGCCATGTACATTGTGGCCGCACTGCTGAGCAGCAGCACCGTTGTGATAAGCGGCATGGTCAGATCATAGTGTCCAAACGGGGGCCCCCATGTGGCAAGTGATCCGCGCAGGAAAAAGAAGGACGAGAGTAGCCCAAAGAACAGCATCAGCTCAGCAATCAGCATGAGCCAAATCCCAACCCGCCCATTCTGGGCTTGCATTGCAGCGGGGATACGGGGGACACTCGATTCAGTGACAGTAGCCATAGGGCAACGCTATTCTAGGGCACGTGGCGCAAGTGGCGGCGATAGCGCGTGCCACTGCTCAGCATGGTGATTCCGCTCTATGCAAGAGTATACCATATTTTAGGGGCATCATACCAATAACTCGCAAAACAGATTGATTCTAAATCGCTTCAAAAAGATCAGCATTGCGCGGAACCCCAATTTCCTCTATCATGAACATGGATCGTTGCTGACCCCGTGCGCTGGCTACGCTGCCACTGTCCTGTGCTTCAGCCTAGCACAGCCAATCAATCGTGCCACGCAGGATCGCTGCCATACCGCCTTACCCCGCCCTAGCCGGTGGGCGGCGCATATTGATCGTATGTTATTGCACACGACGAGGAGAGCGATACGCCTTGAGCCAACCGATGCTAAAACCTGACCTATCTTCCCCCCTTGAGCTTGCGCCCGCCCTGCCGCGCCGCCGCGCTGCCCGCCTGCGCCTGCCGTCGTTACGCCGCGCTGGATTGGCAACGCTGGTCTTTCTGATGGTGCTGGCATTCTTGCAGTGGGGCGTACCTGCACTTGGCATCCCGCGCTTCGTGCTACCCACGCCAAGCGATGTGTGGCGCAGTGCCACCAACCCCGAACATCGCCTGCTCAGCCACTTTGCCATCACCGCCATCGAAGCTCTTGCGGGTTTGTTGATTGGCAGCCTCGCAGCGTTTCTGGTGGCAGTGCTGTTTGTGCAGCTGCCGCCGCTAGAGGATGCGCTCTACCCATGGGTGATTGTGTTTCAGACCGTGCCGCTCGTAGCGATTGCGCCGCTGCTGGTGATCTGGTTTGGCAATGGGCTGGCTCCGCGCATTGCGATGGCGGCGATCTTTGCCTTCTTTCCAATGCTGGTGAATACCCTGCGCGGGCTGCGCCACGCCAGCCGCGAAACACTCGAACTGCTGCAATCATATGCCGCCAATGATTGGCAACTGTTCTGGCTGCTGCGCCTGCCGGGCAGCCTGCCGTTTGTGTTCACCGGCTTGAAGATTGCCTCAACGCTAGCCGTGATCGGTGCAATCGTTGGCGAGTATGCTGGTGCAAGTCAAGGCTTAGGCTTTGTTGTCACGGTCTCAACCTATTACCTTGATACTAGCCGCACCTTCGCAGCAGTCGCCTATGCCTCGCTGCTGGGGATTGGGCTATACGTAACACTGGTGTTGCTGGAACGCTGGCTGGTGTTCTGGCAATCCCCCCTCGATTAGCGTATCCTAGAAAGACAAGTAATGATGATGCACTCACACCGTTTCGTTTGGAATAGCCTTGTGCTGCTGTTAGTCCTCGTAGTAGGCAGTGCCTGCGGGCAAGCCCCCGCCGCCGCCCCAACTGATCCAACTGCACTGGAAAAAACTGATGTTACGATGCGCTTCCAATGGATTCCGCAGTGGCAGTTTGCGGGCTATATTGTGGCCAAGCAAAAGGGCTACTATGATGAACTCGGCTTGAATGTCACTCTCAATGGGGGTGGCCCAGAGTTCCCCACAAAGGCACTCGTTGCCAGCGGAGCCGAAGATTTTGGTACCGCGTGGGTGGATTCGATGTACACGTCACGGATCCAAGGGGTAAACCTTGTGGCCCTAGCCACCCTGCTCCAAGCCAATCCAAGTGCCTATATGGTGCATGCCGACTCCGGCATCCGCACGCCCAATGATTTCGAGGGGCGCACAGTAGCCGTCTATTACGGCGGCGGAGTCGAGACGGAGTACCTTGCGATGCTGCGAAATACCAATACAGATCGCAGCAAAATCAAGGAAGTACCCGGCGAGTTTAATCTGGAGCCATTCCTCAGTCGGCGCGTGGATGTCTGGCCCGTCTATGCCACCGATCAGCCCAACACCGTCCGCAACATGGGGTATGATATTGACCTGATCTTTGCCCGTGACTACGGCGTGGTGATGCAAGGCGACGTGCTGTTTGCAACGCAGGAGTTTATCGCCAAGCATCCTAACACGGTGCGGGCCTTTGTGCATGCCTCGCTGCGTGGATGGGAGTGGGCGATCAACAACCCCGAAGAGGCGGTGCAGATCATCCTTGCGTACAATCCCCAACTTGATGCTGATCAGCTCCGCTTTGAAGCAGCCGAGACGATCCCGCTACTGCGGTATGGGGCAGGCGCACGCTGCGTTGGCTACAACGATCCGGATGCATGGGCCCGCCAAGAGCAGCTGCTGCGCGAGATGGGCAGACTGACTGAGCCAATCCCGTTTGAGGCGGTTGCCAATAATACCTTCGTTGAGGAGTACTATCGGGCACAGGGGATAGATTGCGCGGCAAGTGCCGAGCAGTAGCGCGGCAAGCGTGTCAGCGTGGGAAGCGGCCCTGCTGTTGCCGGATTGTGCAGGGCCCCTTGATCAGCTTCCATCCTGAGCCTTCACACCAGCACGGACACATCCTCGTACCCCGCCGCATTGATTGCGCTGATCAGCGTGCTAATTTGAACTTCCTCGTCGCGTTCAATCCGCACCGTCTTGTCGCCTAAATTGATCTCCACCTTCTGCACGCCCGGCACCGCTTGCACGGCCTGCATAATTGCCGTAACACAGTGCTGACAAGCCATATCGCCGACCCGCAATTGCTCGATCATCATCGCTTGCTCCTCCGCTTTTCAAAGCCCACTGCACCGCGCATTGGTTGACGCTCATGCGCTTTGCTGGTATGATTCTCTCGAACATTATACGCCTGTCTGCACTGTTTGAACAGGCAGCCAAGAACGGGAGTAGCCGTATGCCTGATTCAAGCAATATCGAAGGGCGCAAGCTCGATCACCTGCGCGTCGTACTCGGTGAGGATGTGAATGCCAAAGGGATCAGTACGGGCTTTGCCGCTTATCACCTGCCGCACACCGCGCTTCCCGAACTAGACCTGAATGAGATTGACACCCACCTGACGTTTCTCGGCAAGCCAATGCAGGCACCGCTCTTGATCAGCTCCATGACGGGCGGGGCCCAGACTGCCGAACGGATCAACCGTGCGCTGGCGGAAGCCGCCGAACAGCTTGGGCTAGCGATGGGCGTAGGCTCGCAACGGGCGGCCGTTGTAGATGAACGGCTAGCGAGCACCTACCGCGTGCGCCAAGTGGCCCCAACCATCCCGCTTATGGCCAATCTCGGCGCAGTCCAGCTCAACTACGGCTTTGGCATTGACGAGTGCCAACGCGCTGTGGAGATGATTGAAGCCGATGCGCTGATTCTGCACTTCAATCCCCTGCAAGAAGCCGTTCAGCCAGAAGGCGACGTGAACTTCAAGGGCTTGCTCCGCAAGATCGAACAGCTCTGCAAGCTGCTGCCCGTGCCCGTGATTGCCAAAGAAGTTGGCAACGGCATTGGGCCCCACGATGCCCTACGCCTCTACGAAGTCGGTGTGCGGATTATTGATGTTGCTGGCGCAGGCGGCACAAGCTGGAGCGAAGTGGAACGCTTCCGCCACAAGACTGAAGCCGGTGCCAAGCTCGCTGGAGCCTTTGCGGGCTGGGGCATCCCTACCACAGAGGCGATCCGCGCTGTGCGCCACGCCCTGCCCGATGTCACCATCATTGGCAGTGGCGGCATTCGCAGCGGCATTGATGTAGCCAAAGCGATTGCACTCGGAGCCGATCTGGTTGGCACGGCCCGCCCTGCACTTGTGCCCGCCTTTGAAGAGCGCGGCACTGAAGCGGTGATTGAATTCCTGAATATCATGATCGGTGAGTTGCGCGTAGCCATGTTCTGCTCTGGCAATGGCAACCTACAGGCTCTCCGCCACACGCCCTTGCAGCGCGTCTAGCCGCTGCTGTTCCCCGTCCAATGTACATCAGCAGCCTGACGTTGCGGGATTTCCGCAACTACGCCCGCCTTGAGCTTGACCTCCCCCCCGGCATTAGCCTATTCTATGGGCCCAATGCCGCTGGCAAAACGACCCTGCTCGAAGCCCTGTTCCTGCTTGCCACCACACGCTCACCGCGTGCCAGCAGCGACCGTGAACTGCTGCGCTGGGAGGCAGGCGGTGAGGCAGGCGCACTTCCCTTTGCTCGCATTGCTAGCGATGTTCACCGCCTGAGCCAACACCTCCGCCTCGAAATGTTGATCCAGCTGCGCCAAGAAGAGCAAGCCAACGACGTGCAGCTCCGTCCGCAGGGCAATGTGCACAAGTTGATCCGGATCAACCGCAGGCCTGTGCGAGCGTTTGATCTTGTGGGGCAACTACGGGTCGTCCTTTTTACTCCCGCCGATCTGGAACTAGTGCATGGCGCACCCGCCCAACGCCGCCGCTACCTCGATCTGACCCTCTCCCAGCTTGACCCGCACTACGTCCGCACCCTTGCCTACTACAATCGCCTGCTTCAGCAGCGCAACAGCCTGCTGCGAGCATGGCGCGAACGCCGCCGCCCCCGCCGCGCCGTAGATGATGAACTCGGCTACTGGGATGCCGAGCTATGCAAGGCGGGCGGCTATATCATCGCCGAACGCATCCGCGCCGTTACCGACCTAAACCGCATCCTTGACACGCTGCACGGCGACCTGACCGGAACGGTCGAGCCGCTTACGATTGGCTATGTGCCGCGCATGGCCTACCCCGTCGAACTCGGCGATCTGCCGGATGCGGAGCAACTTCGCACTGCACTCCACGCCGCGCTGCTGCACTGCCGCGCCGATGAGCTACACCGCGGACAGACACTCCTCGGCCCCCACCGCGACGACCTGACCTTTGCTGTAGCAGGGGTCAATCTAGGGCTGTATGGCTCTCGCGGGCAGCAGCGCAGTGTCGCACTTGCGCTAAAGCTGGCCGAAGCCCGCCTGATGACTCAGCGTAGCGGCGATGCGCCCGTGCTGTTGCTGGATGACTTGCTCAGTGAACTGGACATGCACCGCCGCCGCCACGTCCTGCACACGATCCAGCAGCCGCAGCAGCAGACGCTCCTTACCGCTACCGACTTGAGCGACTTCGAGCCGGAGTTCCTGCACAGCATCACGCGCCTGCGCGTCGAAACTGGGCAGGTGTTTGCCGTGTGAGTCAGGGGTCAGGTGCTAGGGGTCAGGGGGCGGGTACTAGGTGGCAGAGGTCAGGGGTCAGGGCAGGCAAACCACGAAGCGCACGAAGAGTGGGCAGGTGTCGGGTGTTAGGTGGCAGGTACTAGGTGGCAGGGCAGACCGCCGGACAAACCACGAAGCGCACGAAGAAAGGAAGAACACGAAGAGAAGAAAAAAAAGGGAGAAGAAATAGGCACTAGCCCCTGCCCCCTGCCCCCTGCTACCCGGCCCCTAGCCCCTGCGCCCCTTCGTGCTCTTCGTGTCCTTCGCGCTCTTCGTGGTTTGCTTGCCCTGAAACCTAACTCCTAACACCCGACACCTAGCCCCTGACACCTGACCTATAGCCACACTTGCCAGACCATGCTACAATGCAGAAGAAGTACCTGATCTAGCGTTTAACGCTTCCAAATCGCCTATAGTGAACATCTGTTCAGATTTACGTGGAGAAGATTGGCAATGCAGGCAGTCGTTTTTGATGGCACGCTTCGGCTCGCCACAGATTATCCAGAGCCACCATTGCGCCCGCACGAGGCGATCATCCAGCCGCACCTGATTGGCATCTGCAACACTGATGTTGAGATTACACGCGGCTATATGGGCTTTCGTGGCGTGCTAGGGCACGAGTTCGTCGGCACGGTCATCGCCTGCGCTGATCCGACGTGGCACGGCAAGCGCGTGGTCGGCGAGATCAACGCGGCATGCTTTGCGTGTGCGGTGTGTTTGCGCGGCGATATAAGCCACTGCCCCAACCGCACCACGCTTGGCATAGATCGGCGCGACGGTGCAATGGCCACAGCCTTCAGCCTACCCATCGCCTGCCTGCACGAAGTCCCTGCGAGTGTGCCCGATTCAGCGGCAGTGTTTGTGGAGCCGCTCGCTGCTGCACTCGAAATCCTTGAGCAGAGCCACCTGCGCCCAACCGAACGGGTGGCGGTGGTGGGCGATGGCAAGCTCGGCGCAATGATTGTGCAGGTGCTACGCTTGCCCGGCAACGACGTGACCCTGTTTGGGCGACACCCCGAACGCTGGGGACTGTTCCAGCAGCAGGGCATCACCTGCCTGCCTAGTACCGCCGAGCCTCAGCATCAATTCGATGTGGTGGTGGACTGTACGGGCCAGCCCGGCGGGCTGGCCACCGCCCGCCGCTTGGTGCGCCCACGCGGGCGACTGATCCTGAAAAGTACCTTCCACGCCGACTCACAGCTTAACCTGACCATGCTGGTAGTGGATGAAATCCAATTAATTGGCTCGCGCTGTGGGCCGTTCGCACCTGCGCTCCGCCTGCTGGAACGCAACCTCATCGCTACCGAACCCTTGATTGCGGGGCGGTTTGCCCTTGCCGATGCGTTGGCTGCCTTTGCTGCCAGCGCGGGCAAACTCAAAATTCTGCTTGAGGTATCACCATGACGCTTGCCGACCAATGGATCACGCTGCTGCTCGTGTTAGTGCTGTTCCTGTTTCTGGCGGGCATTCTCGCGGTGCTGTGGTACTTCCGCCAACACCGCCAACCGCCCAACCCCCCCCCAGATACCGACCTCAGTCAGCCAAAGGCTCCCGTCATCATTGAGCTAAAGACTTACGACGTAGGCGGCCAGACAGTAGCCCGCCCACAGGAACGCTCGCGCCTACGCCATATACCGCGTGCAATCCGCAAGCATACGCCACGGATCGTGCCTAAGATCGGCATCAATATTGAGCGTCGCCAGCTCCTCGTGATAGCGGGTGCGTCCGTGTTTGCAGCATTGGTTGGCATTGCCTTGCTGCTTACCTTTATGCCCAACCTGCAACGCTTCTGGTATACTGATCGGTTTGTGGTCGTAGTCGCCGCATTCGATGATGGTGGCGACGGCACAACGGGGGCTGCGGTTGCCCGTGAATTGGAGCAGGTGCTGTGGGACAGCCCCACAGGCGACATCCACATCTTCCGCACGAGTACGCGCCCAATGAATGAGGCTATGGCGCGACAAATCGCGCAGCAATATACCGCCGATGTCGTCATTTGGGGCTACACGCGCCCCGGCGAAACCCTCAACAGGGTGGCGATGCTACCGCGCATCACCTTCCTGCCCACTGGCACACACGCCCCATATGGGTGGGCCGGCTTCCAAACACGCCTTGCCCAGCCTACCCATTATATCCTCGCAACGGCCCCGATCAATGGGCAAGTGGTGCTCCCCAGCGTAATAGATGCACTCTACCGCTACAGCACCGGTGATGCAGACCAAGCCCATGCGATCTTTGGCACATTGCTCGAACGACACCCGTTGCATCCGTCCTTGCCCCATACCCTGCGTGGCAACGTCGAGTGGGCCCGCGGCGAATATGCCCAAGCCGCCAACGAGTATCGGGCGGCACTGGCGCAGGCTTCGCCCGAGCAGGCTTTGCTCACCCACAATCTCTGGGTGAGCCTGATTGAAGCCAATGATCCATTGGCCGAAGCCATCTTCACCCAAGTATGGAGCCTGCTCGGCACTGCCCCGCTGCCCCAGCTCCACACGAATCTGGGCGTGATCGCCCTACGCGAGAATCGCCCCGATGATGCCCGCCGCGCCTTCGCGCTGGCTCAGAGCCAGCTGGAACAACTCCAACAACGCGCACCGTTGGGCTTGCGGCTGTTGCATAGCCGCGCCTGCCGCGAGAGTGGCGATCTGGCGTGTGCAGAAGATCAGCTCGCACACGCGGCCCGCATCCGGAATGCGACGATCAACAGTGTGCCCCCCCGCACCCGTGATCGCCTACGCGCACAGGTTGAAGCCGCCCTCGCTGAAGAACGCGGCTTGCTGGAGTTAACTATTGCGACCGATGCTCCCGGGCCCTTGCTGTGGGCGGTCGAGGCTTCCCCGCCCCTCACGACGGGCAAGCTGCGCCGCAGTGGTGAGTTGCTGCGCCAAGCCATCAGCCACGGTGCAGAGCGGGTGCGTCTGTGGGAGCAGGCCAGCACAGCCCGTGCGGCCTCCTTGAGTAGCCGCGGCTTGGGCGTAAACCGCACAGCAGCAACCACCGTAGAGGTCGGTCAGCAACGCCACGCCGCCGCCGATCTGCGCCGCATGCAATACCACTATTTGCTCCAACTGCTTGAGTCGGAACGGGCGGTACGGAATGAGAGTCAAGGCTTGGTGGCAGTGATCTGGAACAATCTTTTTCAAATGGCTACGCCCCTTGCCGAAGCCCGCCGCCTAACGCGCACGCTACTTGCCGATAACCCCGATGATATGTTCGCGCTGCTGGGCGAGGCCCGGGCCCTACGGATTCGGAACAGCACCCCGAACGATCTCGCCGAAGCCGAGCAGATTTATGACCGCCTCCGCACTATGCACCCCACCCGCCCCGAACCCCTGCACGGCAAAGGGATGCTAGCTTTGCAGCGCGGCGATACAACGACGGCCCGCCAGATGCTGCAAGAGTCGCTCACCCTTGCCCCCAACTTCTTTCCCGGGTATGCCGCCCTCGCTCAGACAGCCCGCGAAGCCGGCGATCTGCGCGAGGCCATCGAATATCTGCGCGTGCTGGTGCAATTCTACCCGCGCCATGCCTACACCCTCGCGCTTGCTTCGGTGCTACGCGAGGCCGGCAGCGAATACCACGCAGAGGCGATGCGCGTGTTGCAGCCAATGCTGGCCATGCCTCACGCAGGCGCATGGACAGAACAAGGCCGCATTGAACGAGATGCTGGCCAGATCGACCAAGCGATAGCCACCTTGACCAAAGCGGCTGAGATGCGGCAGGGCAGCTACTCGGCCGAAGCCCAATTTGAACTTGGCTTGTTGCAGATGCAGCGCGGTGAACACGCCGCCGCCGAGCGCAATCTCCATCGTGCCACCCGTACTGGCAACGCCCGCACACGTCTGTATGCCCATCTGGCCCTTGCCAATCTGTACAACAACATTCTGCGCCAGCCCAAGCGAGCGATCCCCCACTTCGATGCCGTGGTAAGGGCGAATACCAATGATGTGCTCGCCTTGATTGCGATTGCTGATCAGCTGCGCTGGATGGACGAAACCAACCGCGCCTTTGATGCACTGGCACGGGCACGGGTGGTGCAGCCGGATAACCCCGACATCCTTGTGCGTTTGGCACAGGTGCAGCTCGATTTGCAAAGCTACCGTGCCGCCGAAAATGACGCACAGCAGGTGCTACGCCTGACAAACGACGGGCGGTTGCCGTGGCAGCGCAGCATGGCGCAGGTGGTGCTGGGCGATGTGCGCCGCCTACGCGGGGATTTTGCCGCCGCGCAGGAGTTCTACACGCAAGCCCAACAGACAGACCCGAACAACGTTGCCGCGTTCATTGCGCCCGGCTTAGTGGCAATTGCCCAAAACAACTGGGCAGTTGCGGCCGGCTACTTTGAGCAGGCCGTCAGCCTTCCGCGTGGGCAGAACGATGCCCTTGCCCATTTCTGGGCCGCAGAAGGCCGCTTCCGCATGGGTGATCTGGGCCGAGCCATCAGTGGCTACGAACGGGCCATCAGCCTACGTGAGCCGTTGCCGTTTCCCGCCGCATGGCTTGGCAAAGCCCAGACCTACCTCGCGCTGGGCAATTCAGAGGCCGCACACGCAGCGGTGGCACAGGCTTTACAGCAAGACCCCAACTATGCCGATGCGTGGTACTTCACGGGTCAACTTGCCGAAGCACAAGGCGATCTGGATCGGGCCCGAAAAGCCTACGACCGCACCATCCAAGCTGACTCACGGATTACCGGAGCCTTTTTCCGGCGCGGCTTGATCCATATGCAGCAGGAACGCTACCGCGAAGCCCGCCGCGACTTTGACCGCGTTGTAGCCAATGAGCCGAACAACGCCGAAGCGCACTACTGGCTGGGGCGCACCCAGCTTGCTACGGGCGATCCCGAACTTGCCTTGCGGAGCTTCCAGCAAGCGGCTGAACTGAGTGGCGGCACATTGGCTGTTGCAGAGCTGTATACGGCCCTCGCAACGGAACAGATCGGCAACCGCGAGAGGGCAGTGAGTCTGCTCCAGAACATGCTCCAAACCTCCACCGATCCGGCGATCACCCAGCGCGTGCGCGAGGAGTTGCAACGTATCCAGAGCAACCCCGCCCCGAATCTGACGGGGAATATAAGCCAGTGAGTGCGCCCCTGCCACTGCTAGCCGAGCTGCTCCCCGGCTTTATCCGCATTCCGGCTGTGCCTTTCCTGATCGGCACGCCTGAAGCGCAGCTCTCGGAGTTAGCCCGGCGTTATGGCGGAACCCGCGAGAGCTACCGCGAGGAATCACCCCAGCATACGCTCACGCTGCCCGCCTATGCCATCGCCCAAATTCCTGTGACCAACGCCCTGTATGCCGCCTATGTGGGAGCCACTGGCGCCCCCCCGCCTATATTCTGGCGCGGTGAGATTACGCCCCCCAGCAAGCTACACCCGCAGCCAGTCGTAGATGTTAGCTGGAATGATGCTGTCGCCTTCTGTGCGTGGCTGACGCAGGCGTGGGCGGCCGATGCCGCCCCGCTCCAGCTCGCAGAGGGGGCGGCCCTCGCGGCCCTAGAGCCGCAGCCTGTCACCCTTACGCCGACCTTCCGACTGCCAACTGAAGCCGAGTGGGAGCATGCCGCACGCGGTACAGATGGGCGGCAGTTTCCATGGGGCGATAGCTTTGCGCCGCAGTATGCCCGCACCCGCGAAGATGGGTACTTCCACACTGCACCAGCGCGGAGCTATCCGGCCGGAGCCAGTCCTTATGGCGTGCTGCACATGGCCGGCAATGTGTGGGAGTTAACTAGTACGCTCGATGCGCCCTACCCCTACCGCCCCGACGACGGGCGCGAAGCTGCGGATACGCCCCCAAACGGGCGGCGCATCGCCCGCGGCGGGTGTTATGCCAACCCGCAGGGCTATGCCCGCTGTGCCACGCGCTTTCGCTTTGGGCCAACTGTCACAAATGCGTTTCTTGGCTTTCGGATCAGCTTTTCGCTCGATTAGCGGTACGCTTGCAGAAGCGTGGAATCGATCCGCATGCATGTTGCAGTCCCTATATCTAGTGGTATCGTATGCAGGATTTCCACATCGTATCCACAAAATGTGGATAATTACAAATTGATGCCGTAGGCTAGGCTACTCGCTGGCAAGGGCCGCATTGGGGTTGATGCGGTAGCTGTTGGCAATGTCGGCTAGCCCTATTTCCCACAGCGCATCAAACTGATCGGCGGGGGCGATCAGCGTCAGCAGCGCGAATTTATCCCCGCGCTGTTCGCCGTAGCCATTGCCCCGCACCAGCACGGCCTCTGCATCAGAACCATCGCGCATCGTAAAAGCGACAAGGACACTGCCGTCAGGTTGCGCTTGGGGATTGCTGATCTGGAATTCCGGCTGTGTGCCATAGCGGGCCGTCAAGGCTTGTTGGATTGCGAGGGGCAGTTCAAGGGTACTCAGATTTGCGCTGCGAACCTCGCTCTGCACGCGCACTGGCGCATTCGGTGCCTGCCACTCAAGCTCAACCGTGCTCGGTGTGCTGCGCTCGGTCAGCTCCCACGCGGCGGGCAGCACTAGCTCGAAAAGCCCACTCGGAAAGCGGTAGAGCTGCGGATCGGCAAACAGGGCTGCGCCGTCATCGCTGGGGCTAGCGGGCAACCCCAATGGAGCGGCTGGATCGAGCGTGAAGCTCTGCGCGATAGTCTGGAGTCCGGCGGCCCACAGGGCATCGTATTCGGCATCGGGCGCGAGCAGGATCAAGATTGCCAGCTTGTCGCCGCGCTGTTTCGCAACGGCATTGCCGCGTAGCAGCAGCGCGGCATCGGCAGCATCGCGCAGGGTGAAGGTCGCTAGCACACTCCCGTCCGGTTGCAGCACGGGGGTGCTCAAGGCGAAATCGGGCTGGTCACCAAAGGTTGCGGTCAGCTCCTGCTGCAACACCAGCGACAGGTCTGGTTCGGGCGCACGCTGGACCACATCCACACTGACCAGCACCCGTTTGGCAGCGGCGGTCCACGTTTGGCGAGCGGCATCTGCGGTGCTGCGCTCCTCGCGTTGCCACGCCTGCGGAATATCCAGCGTAAATAGCCCGCTAGGGAAGCGATAGGGCTGCGGATTGGCAAACACCCCGACCGCCTGCGGATCAGGGGTAGGGGTGGGCGCAATGCGAAAGCCAAGCCGCTCCACTTCGCGGTCATCGAGGGTCAGCACCACCTCGTAATCGCCGAGTGCCCAACCACCCTCTGGCAGGAAGTTGAAGTAGAACCCAGTCTCAGCAATGTTATCACTGATGAACAGGCTCCGGCTGCCTTCAGCGAGCAGGTCCCCGCCTGCGCGGAGCCAATCCGCTTGCAAGGTCGAACCTTTGCCGAAGCTGCCCCGCCCCACCAGAAATACCGTCTCATCCGAGCCAAAGCTGTCCGTCGGGTCTATCGGGTTGGTCGCGGCATCTATGCCGCGGGCGAGCACGGTTGTCGCAATCAGCGAGGGCAAGGCATCTTCCGGGGCAACGATGCTGAACGGGTAGCTCTGCACCAGTTCACCATCCACGCTGATCTCGACGCGGTAGCGTTCGCTAATCGGCAATGGCTGTTGTGGGGTCATGGTAAAGCCGATGAAGGTATCTTCGTCAGTGTTAAGGGGCGCATCCGCATTCAGCGTAGCAAGATCAAACGCCGTCTGGAGGAGCAGCGCATCGCGGAAGAAGTAGGCCGCCACCACCTCACCCATGCGGGGCCGGCCCTGCACCTGCACTGCGACATCAACGGGCTGTTCGGGGCGAAAGGTATCGCCCGGATCGAGCGGGCGGAAGTCCGGCGATAGCCCTCGCGTCAACACGACAGAAAGCACGCGCACGGTGGCTTCTGGGGTAGCTGTCGGGCGCGGGGTGCGCGTCGGGGCAGCTTCAGTTGCGGGCGGATCGGTGGGCGTTACCGCTATCTCTGGCGATGCAGCTGGGGGTTGCCCTACCCCACTACAACCTGCCAATCCGATCACACTGATCAGACTGATCACGCCGATCAGCCAGAAGACCCTACTCTGCCAGCGCAAGTTCCGTATCTTCACAGCGATGTCCTTTCTTGCTAATGCTACCACCCCTCATTGTAGAGCATACTTACCGCTTTCGTAAAGACGGCCCGGCGCAATACGGAAGTCGCAGTTCAGATCGTGACGATGGGCTGCTGCGTGCGTGCGTAGCTAGCAGCCACAACCCGCGCTGCATAAAGGTTCCCGCCTGCATCGCCACGTGGTTGCCCTGCTGCAACAGACCCTCGCGTAAGATGGTATGCTGTAGAGTGAAATGCTGTCGTGTCACTAAGCAGAGCTAGGATTGGTGAGGATACTGTGGTTCCATGGAATGACTCGAAGGACTCGAAAGCATGGCTTGGGGATGCACTATTAGCCGCAAACGTGGCAGCGGTGCAAGCCCGCATTGTGGCGGCGGCACACCGCGCCGAGCGTGATCCACGTGAGGTCTGCTTAATTGCGGTGACAAAAACGCATCCAGTCGCATGGGTGCAGCACGTGGTGGCAGCGGGGGTGACACACTGCGGCGAAAACCGGGTGCAGGAAGCCGAAGCTAAAATCACGGCTCTGCGCGGGCAGGCGCATGCCCCACAGTGGCATCTGATCGGGCACTTGCAGCGCAACAAAGCCCGCCGCGCCGCTATGCTGTTTGATTACATCCACTCCCTCGATAGTGTGGCCCTTGCCCATGCCCTGAACCGCGCACGGGCAGAACAGCCGGACATGCCGCCACTTCCCGTGCTGCTGCAAGTCAATGTGAGCGGCGAGGCTTCCAAATCAGGCTTTATCCTGTATGGGGGGACAG
Organism: uncultured Chloroflexales bacterium; assembly: GCA_937967405.1. Lineage (GTDB taxonomy): Bacteria > Chloroflexota > Chloroflexia > Chloroflexales > Chloroflexaceae > JAAUTZ01. The sequence goes on from CALCJV010000159.1 coordinate 24,022, forward strand.
CCTCGCCGCAGCTGCCCGATTTCCACGCCGCCGTTGCCGCAATCAGTAGGCTCCCCCACCTCACGGTGCAGGGCTTGATGACAATTGCGCCGTATAGCCCCGATCCCGAACAGGCCCGCCCCATCTTTCGCCAAGTACGCCTGCTGCGCGAGCATCTGCGCGAGGCCTTCCCGCAGCTGGAGTGGGCCCAACTCTCAATGGGGATGAGTGATGATTTCGAGGTAGCCATTGCTGAAGGGGCAACGATGGTGCGGGTTGGGCGAGCAATCTTCGGCGAGCGGGGCTAGGGGTGTGTCGCTTGGCGCAGTTGTCTGCCTGCACAATTCACTGGAGGGCTTTCTCGTGCAGATCACCTGTTGTGGATCGCCCTCTATATCTTTTATACTAAGGAAAGGCATACTGGCGAACGTGCTTGCATTAACTACGTCGGCACGCACGAGACCTAGCCAAGCGGTACAACGGGGAACCTTACATCGGCGTGAGGGAGCTGCGAGAGATAGCAGACCTAACCTCGGCAACAGAAGACGAATATGTAGCATCCGCTTTGTGGATGTAAGGAGATACTCATGTCTGAAACACGCATCTTGATTGCGGATGAGGATGCACGCCAGCGGGTTCAACTCAAGAAGCACCTCGAAGCGCACGGCTATCTGATCGTTGGCGAAGCCAGCGACGGCATGGCCGCCCGTGAGATTGTCACCAGCCTGCGCCCCGACGTGGTGCTTGCTGATACCAACCTGCCCCTCAAAAACGGGGTTGAGCTGGCGCAGGAGCTACAGCCCGAACACATCGCGCCAATGATCTTGATGGCTTACACGAGCACCCGTGAGACGGTGCAGGCCGCCCGGGCAGCAGGTGTACTAGGGTTCATCATTAAGCCGATTAAAGAAAGTGAACTGATGCCGTGTATCGAGGTGGTGCGGGCCCGCTGGATGGAACAGCATGAACGCCGCGCCGAACTCGTGCGCCTCCGCAATAAGATTGAAACACGGCGGGTGATCGAACGCGCCAAAGGCTATCTGATGGACACGCAGGGGCTAGCTGAGGCCGATGCCTTCCGTAAAATTCAACGCCTTGCGATGAATAGCCGCAAAACGATGCACGAAGTGGCCCAAGCCATTCTGCTGGCGCAACAACTCACCCCGTAAGCCGAAAGCTCTCGCCTTCTCCTCACACACGCAGCCCACCGATCCTTATGCAGGGGTCGGTGGGTTGTTGTTGGCGGCACTTGGCTCCAGTGCGCCATAGTAGCGGGCAAGGCCACTCACCGTCATCTGCACGAGGAACGGCGAAGCCTCATTGCCGAGTGCGGTGCGGAAGGCGTTGTTGTCAATCGCAATCGCGGCCTGCCACTGTTCCGCCTGCACAAACTGGGGCAAGAAGCGGCGCAGCTGATGGGCAAGGTGGCGGCGCACCTTGGAATTGGCAATGCTCAGCACGCCCGCCCGCAGGTAGTTGGCAAAAGCTGGATCGGTGGGGCTTTCAACGATGGGCGGCTCGCCGACATTGGCGATCAGCTTCTCGATCAGGGCATCGCTCAGGTGCAGTGGCGTAAATGTGGGCTGGCTGAAGAGTTCCAGCGCAAACTGCTTGGCCGCGAGCGGGTCGCGGTAGAATTCGAGGGCCAGCTTGCGCTGGGCCTTCAGGGCCTGCGCCGCTCGATCAATCGCCTCGCGTTCGGCAAGGTCGGCGGGCTGGGCAAGCCATGTGCCCACACAGGTTGTCCACTGGGCATCACTGTAAAACACATCACGCTGCTGATCTGGCTCTGGAGTATACATAGGGATTCCTTTTCTCTTGTTACTTTCTTGTGTTATGATTATGATTAAACGAATCGGCGCGTCACCACGCAACCAAGCAAACTCAAGCTACAGGGTATTCTACCCTAACTTGGGCAACGCGGGGAACGCTTGTGGTGAATCGGTCACGATATGGTCAAGCACATGAAGGAGAGGCGCACATGGCGCGGATTTACAACAACATCACTGAGCTGATCGGCAACACGCCGTTGGTGCGGCTAGGCCCCACCAACGACACCACAGCGACGATTGTCGCCAAGCTGGAGTTCTTCAATCCCGGGAGCAGTGTTAAGGATCGGATTGGGCTGGCAATGATTGAAGCTGCTGAGCAAGCGGGGCAGATCAGCCCCGGACATACGGTGCTGGTGGAACCGACGAGCGGCAATACGGGGATCGGGCTAGCACTGGTGGCAGCGGCACGCGGCTACCGCCTGATCCTGACTATGCCGGAGACGATGAGCGTGGAGCGGCGCAAGTTGCTGCGCGGCTTTGGCGCGGAGCTGGTCCTTACGCCGGGGGCAGAGGGCATGAACGGCGCAATCCAGCAGGCCGAGCGCATCCTCGCTGAGCTGCCCAACGGCTTTATGTTGCAGCAGTTCAAGAACCCAGCTAATCCCGCGATCCACCGCACCACCACTGCCGAAGAGATTTGGAACGATACCGATGGACAAGTAGACATTGTGGTCGGCGGAGTGGGGACAGGTGGCACGATCACCGGCGTGGGAACCGTGCTGAAGCAGCGCAAGCCCGACATCCAGATTATTGCGGTGGAGCCAGAAGCCTCACCGGTGTTGTCGGGCGGCAAGCCGGGCCCGCACAAGATACAGGGGATCGGCGCGGGCTTTGTGCCAGAGGTGCTGGATCTACGTGTGGTAGATGAGGTGGTGCAGGTTGCCAATGAGGATGCGTTTGAGATGGCCCGCCACCTTGCCAAAGCCGAGGGCTTGATGGTGGGGATTAGCAGTGGTGCAGCCGCCACGGCCGCTTTGCGGGTGGCTCGCCGCCCCGAAAATGCGGGCAAGCTGATCGTCTTCATTGTGCCTAGCAACGGCGAACGCTACCTCAGTACCGCCCTCTACCACGAGGAGTAAGCATTAAGTAGCGGGTGACAGGGGTCAGGTGTTAGGGGTCAGGGGTCAGGTGCGAGGTGACAGGGGTCAGGTGCGGCGCAGTGGGCGGGGGATGTTCATTGCCACCGCGCCACTGGTCTGATATACTGGGCTATATTCCGGAGTGCTGCTCCGGTACGAAATATGTTGAGGAGATAAACGCATGCACCATACAAGAGGAAGCCAGCCGCGCTGCCTGCGCCTGACCGATGGGCCGCGTGAAACAGTGGCGCAACGTCTCTCAGCCCTCGTCGCACCTGTGGCCACAGTAGACGCGGCGAAACATTACTGGCT